>CALBVK010000170.1 GCA_937969345.1 uncultured Acidimicrobiales bacterium | reverse complement strand
CTGCTCGGCGTTGACGGTGCGTTCTCCTCGTTCACCGACACGAGAACAACTCAGTAGCCGAGGCGGTCGAGGATGCTCGCTTCGGTCTGCCAGTTCTTCGAAACCTTGACCTGAAGTTCGAGGTAAGTCCCTTCCCGAAGTTGCTTTCGGGCCTCGGTGCCGACTTGTTTCAGAACCGAACCCTTCTTTCCGATCACAATGCCTTTTTGGGAATCGCGCTCGACGAGAATTTCGCAACGAATATGTGGCCATTCCATTTCGGTCACACGAGTGGCGATCGAGTGAGGGATTTCGTCTCTGAGCACACCGAGGAGTTGTTCGCGGACCAGCTCGGCGACCCAGAAGGCGTCAGCGGCATCACTAACCATGTCCTCTGGGTAGTACGGCGGACCCTCGGGCATACGCGATGCGAGGTGTGCAACGAGCTCGTCGACACCCTCACCGGTGATCGCCGACACTGGGAAATAGGCGTCGAGGTCGAATTCGCCAGCGCCAGCCAGCTGACCGAGTACCTGTTCGGGGTTGGCCTTGTCGGTCTTGTTGACAACCAGGATCGTGTCCTTGGGGCACCGCTCGATCACCCATCGGTCGCCGGGTCCGATCGGCATGGTCGCATCGATGAGCACGCACACCGCGTCGACGTCGCCAATGCTCGACTCCGCCGATTCGTTGAGCCGCTTGCCCAACGGCCCCCTGGGCTTGTGGATGCCGGGCGTGTCCACGAAGACGAGCTGCATGTTGCTTCGATGGAGGACACCACGGACTTGGCTACGTGTTGTTTGAGGTTTGTCCGAGACGATCGAGACCTTCTCGCCAAGGATCTTGTTCAAGAGCGTCGACTTACCAACATTCGGCCGGCCAACGAGGGTCACGAACCCAGAGCGAAAGCCTCCGAAGTCCATCGCGTCAAGGACGCTGACGTTCTCTCCGGCACCGTCGTGACCGGTCTCGTGCTCATCGATCTCGTACTCGCCGGCGTCATCGGCAAGAGCCTCGGTGTCGTCGGTGTCGGGCTCGCTGGTTTCGGGCTCGTGGGTTTCGGGATGGTCATTCTCAGTCATGTTTGGCTAACTCTGCCTTTTCGTCGGCAACCTCGTCGGTGCGCACAGCGCGCACCCGGGTGATTCTGCGTCCTTCAACCGCCTCGACCGTAAGGGTGAACCCTTCGGCCGTAATACTCTCGCCCACTTCGGGTACATGCCCGAGGCCGTCAAAGATCAGGCCGCCGAGTGTGTCCCAATCGTCGTCGGGGAGGTCTGCGTCGATCAGCTCGTTGAACTCGTCAATCGGGATCCGTCCGTGCACGAGCCACTCGCCGGCCTGCAACGGCTCCAGTAGCGGTTCTTCGACGGCGTCGAATTCGTCGACGATCTCGCCGATGAACTCTTCGATGAGGTCTTCGAGCGTGACGATCCCGGCCATGCCGCCGTACTCGTCGATCACGACAACCTGACTCGTTGGAACACCTTTGAGTTCTCGGAGAAGATCAGCGGCGCGCTTTGTTTCGGGCACGAACACGGCCTTACGTTGCGCGATCGAAACGAAGTGACTGCCTCTCCCCCGCTGGACCCGAGCAAACAGGTCCTTGATGTGCACAACGCCCCGCACATCATCGATGTCGGTGGAGTAGATCGGCATACGAGAGACGCCACGCTCGACCATCATCGCAATTGCGTCGTCGATGGTGGTGTCCGACGAGGCTGCGAGCACGTCGGGACGAGGCACCATTACTTCGCGCACGATCGTGTCACCGAAGTCGACAATCGACTGGATAATTTCGCCCTCGTCACGATCCAGGACCTCAGCGGCCACCGCGGCATCGGTGATCGCAACGATTTCTTCCTCGGACGCAACCGCTCCGGAGCTACGTGCCGTACGGCGAAGGATGAACGATCCAAGCCATCCAAGCACTGGCAAGATCCAGCGAAGAGGCGGAACCGATCGAATCGCCCGACTGATCCGCGCCGCCGATGGGGCGACCCGATCGATGTTTCTCATGGCCCAGGTCTTTGGAACCGACTCGGAGATAACGACCATGACGGCGACGAGCAGAGCAATGGCAAGCGGTATCCACACGATCCCGAACCGCCGCTCGATCACGATCGCCACCAACGCGCCGAGCGTCAACTGTGCCGAGAGGGACAGGGCGAGAATCGGTGCGAGCAGCCGGCCGCGGTCAGCCAAATCGTCAACGAGCTCCGCAGCGCCGTTTACGTCGTCTTCTTCGAGCGCCTCGGCCCGGGACCGGCTAATGCCGTTGAGTGCCGACTCAGCTGCGGCGAGGCCGATCAGCAAGGCGATCAGCGCGAGGCCGATAAGAAGAGCGACAGCGTCGTTCACGACGATCGCCACCTGTCGAGATGGCGTTTCTCGGCAGCTTTCATTTCCGCTTCTTCTTCGGGTTCTTGATGATCCATTCCAAGAATATGAAGCACGCCGTGGACGACCATGAGCGCCATCTCGTCATCGGGGTTGCCCGGCGCCTGCTTTGCGACAATCGGCGGGCAAATCAACACGTCGCCCAGAAGTCGCGTCTGGTCACCGATCACTACATCGTCGGAATCATCGAGCGGGAAGGACAAAACATCGGTCGGACCGGTGCCATCCATATGTTCGATGTTCAGCGCCGTCATCTCATCGACGTCGATAAACGTCAGGTTCAGTTCTGAACCGTCGCCGATGCCCTCGGCTATCAGGACGTCGCTGGCGAGCCGCGCCCACCGCGATGTCGAGATCGATCGAGTGCTCTGCTCGTCGAGGGCGACGACGGTCGGTTTGCCGTTCACGACTCGTTCCGGTTGCTGCGATTGTTGCGGCTGTCGTCGGTCTCGTACGCATCGACAATCGCCTGCACGATGGAGTGGCGCACGACGTCCTTACTCCCAAGGCGAACAAAGGAGAGTCCGTCGATATCGCCCAGAATTCGTTCGAGGTGGGCCAGACCAGAGCGGCCACCTTGCACATCGACTTGAGAGATATCGCCGGTCACGACGGCGCGAGATCCAAAGCCGATCCGAGTCAGGAACATCTTCATCTGCTCAGGGGTCGTGTTCTGTGCTTCATCGAGAATGATAAACGCGTTGTTGAGCGTGCGGCCGCGCATGAAGGCGAGCGGGGCGACCTCGACCGTCCCCTTCTCCATCAGGCGTGTCACACCTTCACTGTCGGTCATGTCGTACAACGCATCGTAGAGCGGACGAAGGTATGGGTCGACCTTCTGCATAAGGTCGCCGGGCAAGAAGCCAAGGCGTTCGCCTGCTTCGACCGCTGGACGGGTGAGGATGATTCGTTCGACGCGATCAGCTTGCAAGGCTTGCAACGCCATCGCGACGGCGAGCCAGCTCTTGCCGGTACCGGCAGGGCCGATTCCGAAGGTGATCACGTTATTGGCGATCGCTTCGAGGTACCGCTGCTGGCCGGCTGACTTCGGGCGAATTGTTCGCCCGGAGGCCGTACGGAAGACGTTGGAGTTGAACACCTCCGATGGCCGTTCGTTGGCTTCGACGAGGTCGACGGTTCGGGTCACGATGCGAGCGTCGAGCGGCTGGCCCGACTCGAGCATGAGCACGAGCTCCTCGACGACCTTGCCAGCCTTTTCTGCATTCTCCCCGGCGATGGTCACCTGGTTGCCGCGAACGTGAAGAGCCGTGTTCGGAAAGCGTTCTTCGACTACTCGGAGATACGCATCTCGTTCGCCAAGCAAGCTGGTCATGAGGTGGTTACCAGCGACATGGATAGTGACGGTTTGTTCAGGCAAGTTGTACTTCTTCAAAAGGTGATCGGACCCACTCGGGTCAACTCAAGAAGCGTACCAGTCCAAGTGCGCAGCACGTTGTGCCGCGGTAGCAGCGAACACCGCGCCGTAGCCCGCCGCCTGGTCGACCGAGAGTGCCAGGCGGCTCATCGGCATGAGGCGTGCGGCCTGTCGAGGCAACCCATTGGGAGGTTCGTCGGCCTGGATAGGCAAAGCGGCCCATTTCGGGAGCGTCCAGACACCGCGAAGATCGGTTCTACCTTTAGCGAAAGCACCGGCGGCGATGGCCCAAGACTCTTCTCCATTCGACACTCAACTCACCGACCTCACCGATGGAGCGCGTCGAGCCGAAGCGGCACGTGAGCGTCTGCAGCGTTCGGATCGGGCACTTGCCGCAGCGTTGTCTGGCACGTTCGCCGGAACCCTGACCGAACTCGCCGAGACTCGAGCGCCGGTGAACGTGATCACCCGGACGGGAAACACCATCCGCGGCACCATCACCGCCCTCGGCCCGGACGTAGTCGTGATCTCGCCAACCGACGGCCAGAATCGCGTGCTCGTTCGGCGTCTCGCTATCGAAGCACTCGTTGAACAAGGCCCCGGCCACGATCGGGACATCGCCCACATCGATTCGGGTCCAGAGCTCGCCGAACTGCTCGATGAATTCAGCGAGGACAATGACCGGCTCGCGTTGACCATGTCTACGGGGAACCGCCTGATGGGAGCGGTTCAACGCGTCGGAGTCGATCAGATGGTCATTCGACTCGATGGCGATGCGGACACGGTCACGGTGCCGCTACATGCAATCGATCAGGTCGTGATCTCGCTATGACCTCACCACGACAAGGTCTCAACGCATGGATCGACGAGCTATGCGTCAGCGCCCTGTTCGGCTGGCGCAACCTCTGGGTAGAGATGCTCAAGCTCGCCGGGCTCGATGCGACTGTTGCCGACGAACGAATCGATTTCGCTCTGCTTCAAGCGAATTACTCGGCCGAATCGGTACGCGGGCAATTGCCCTTCATCGATCAATCGGTAGAGCGTCCGAGGGGTCAATCCCAACGCGGACGCCGCTTCTTTGGTGGAGAGCCAATCGCCATCTGCTTGCGTCATGACATCCACCGTAACACCATTTCAGGCCCTTTGAGTCCTTATCGATTCGACTGCGGCCGCGACCAGGGAGCACGGCGATGACCGATACCCAACAGCCAGTACTGCGTGCCAAACGCCGCCTACCCACTGGCAGAGCGGTCCTGGGCGGCCTTCTCGTCACGCTCGCAGTACTGGGCGTACTGTTCGCAAACCAGCTTGGCGACGACGCAACCTTCCAAGATGTTGTCGTTGCACGAGAAGACCTTGCCCCGGGCACGGTTCTTGAACCGCAGCATCTCGCGCAAATCACTATCCGCCTCGCCGAAGACGCGACCTGGGTCGAGTCGGATCCTGAGGCGCTGTATGGCTCGGTGCTCCTCGGCCCGGTTGCACGGCTCGAGTTTATCCAACGTTCGAATGTGGCGACCGGAACGCCAGAGCAAGTTCCGTCTGGCCTTGCGGAGGTCTCTATCGAGATCGAGCCCGGCCGCGCTCCAGCGACGCTCTCCCCCGGAGAGCTCGTCTCGGTCTTGGCGACGTTCGATGACAGCCAGCCAGCAACGACCCGCCTGATCGCTGATCGGGTCGTGGTGCTTTCCTTCTCGGGTGTTGGCGAGTTCGGCGGCACCGATTCAGTTCTGCGTCTCGGTATCGCCGACGGGTCGATCGCGAGCGACATCGTCATGGCGTCGCTGACCGGCGAGGTCTCGATCATCGGTGTCACCGGTGCAAACAATGTGACCTTGCCAGAATCGATCGACCAGTGAACGAACGCTATGTCGTCCTCGGAGTCGCACCGGTTCGACGGGAGTGGTTCCGACGCGTTGGGCGTTGGGCGAACGAAGCTGCGCTGCCGGTCGAGTTCGTCAAGTGCATTTCGGTGTCGGAGGTCATCTCTCGGCTCGAGTCAGGGCGGCCGTTTTCTGCGCTCCTCGCGGACGCATCGTCGACCGGACTCGATCGCGACCTGCTCGATCTTGCCAACGCCGTCGGCTGCGCCCCGATTGTTATCGACCATGGCCTCGTCGATCGCGACTGGGCTGACCTCGGAGCTCGGGCAGTTCTCCCCGAACGCTTTGAATCCGGCGACCTTCTTGCTGCACTCGAGGACAATGCGTATCCGATCGGCCGGGGCGAGACCATCGAGCAACACACAGTGGCCACCAGCGATGGGCCAGCACTGGGTCGCGTCGTCTCGGTGACCGGCGCTGGAGGACTCGGCACCTCAACGGTCGCAATGGCGCTGGCTCAAGGACTCGCGAAGCACTCCGAACGCCAGCCCATCTTGCTCGCCGACATGGCGCTGCGATCCAGCCAGGCGATGTTCCACGACGCAAGGGACGTCGTCCCTGGCCTCACCGAGCTGGTCGAAAGCCATCGCCTTGGCGTGCCCAACGCCGCCGAAGCAGCACGCAACATTCACTCGTTCCCCGAACGTGGCTACGACCTGTTGTTGGGCTTGCGAAGCGAACGGGACTGGATGTCGATTCCCGCCCGGGCGTTGTCTGCCAGCTGGACGACGCTGATGACGCAATACCAAACGACGATCTGCGACATCACCGGCGAGTTTGACGGAGCGGCGGAAACTGGATCCAACGACATCGAGGACAGAAACCGCCTCGCCCGCATGGCCGCAATGCAGTCCGACCTGGTCCTGGTCGTGGGCACCCAAGGAGCCTGGGGCGTGCATCATCTCGTTCGAACAATTCTCCATCTCAGCAGCCTCGGTGTTCCCGGCGAGCGAATCCTGCCGATCGTGAACTTCGGACCGCGTCAGCCACGCGCCCGTGCGGGCATCAGTTCGGCGATCGCCGACCTTTTGAGCAGTCGGATCGCCGACGCCAGCGCAGTGCCGAGTCCCATATTCTTGCCAACACGACGACACCTCGAGTCGGCCCTACGCGATGGCGACCCCATTCCTGGGGCGCTCGCGAACCCACTGGCGAACGCTGCTGCAGCGCTTCTCGGCCATACCGAGCCCTTGGTCGCGGCACCGAACGCCGACCCTGTCCCGGTAGCGGTAACACCGGGTTCGCTCGGAATATGGAGCGAAAACGATGACTGACGTACTGGGTTCAGACACCGATTCGTCGCCGCTCGAAGAGCTCGAGCGACTCGCGCTGGAGGTCGCCAACGATCGCAACATCTCACCGGGCCAAGCCGAGGGTGACGAGCAGCTTCGTGGCATCGTGCGCGAGCTGGTCGATCAATGGCGGGCCGACTTCCGTCGAGGTATCCGACGGATCGATCTCACCGAGCCAGAGGTCATCGTCGATCGGGCGATGTCCAACCTCACCGGCTACGGCCCGTTGACCGCACTGCTCGAGGACGACGACGTGTGGGAGATCATGCTGAACGCTCCCGA
>CALBVK010000169.1 GCA_937969345.1 uncultured Acidimicrobiales bacterium | reverse complement strand
CAGACCGTGCTTACCGGCGGTCTGCGTCAAGGCGCGCTCGATGGGGTTATGACGACAGCGATTGCGAAAGCCGCCGGCGTTCCGGTTGCGTCGGTCCGACGTGCCGCCATGTTCTCTGGCGACCTTGGTGAGTCTGCGCTCGTGGCTCTCGACACCGGTCTCGCCGGACTCGATGCGGTCGGCCTCGTTGTTGGTCGAGGGGTTCAGCCCATGCTGGCCGCAACCGCAGCTTCGACGACCGAAGCGCTAATGGAGTTGGACGGCGAGGTCTCGGTGCAGGCCAAGTTGGACGGCATCCGACTCCAGGTACATCGGTCTGGAGATGAGGTCTGGCTCTTCACGCGAAACCTCAACGACGTGACCGATCGTTTGCCTGGTGTTTGCGATCTCGTGCGGACGCTTCCGGCGGCGAACCTCGTGTTGGACGGCGAACTGATCGGGTTGTCCGAGGACGCGCCAGAGATGTTTCAGGACACTGCATCGACGTTTAGTTCGGCCGGCGACAGTGCCCGAGTGGAGTTGCAGGTCCAGTTCTTCGACATTTTGCATCGGGACGGGGTCGACCTAGTCGACGAAGCGCTGTCGGTTCGGTTGGGCCACCTGGCCGAGGTTGTCGATGATCGAGCGGTGGCCGGAATCGTGACCGACGATGCCGAGGAAGCCGAGGCGTTCGCTACGGCGACGCTCGACGCTGGGCACGAAGGCGTGATGGTCAAGGCAATGACATCGGAGTACGCGGCGGGACGCCGTGGAAAGACGTGGCGCAAGGTCAAACCGGTGCACACCTATGACCTGGTCGTGCTCGGGGCTGAGTGGGGCCACGGCCGTCGAACGGGTTGGCTTTCGAACCTGCACCTCGGTGCGCGTGACGGAGATGGCTTTGTGATGGTTGGCAAGACGTTCAAGGGTCTGACCGATGAATTGCTTCGGTTTCAGACCGAGGCGCTAGGTGAGCGCGAGACACATCGGGAGGGAATCACGGTGTTCGTGCGACCCGAGCTGGTCGTGGAGATCGCGATCGATGGGGTGCAACGTTCGACGACGTATCCGGGAGGGCTGGCGTTGCGCTTTGCGCGGGTGAAGCAGTACCGGCTGGACAAGGTGGCCGCCGAGGCGAACACGATCGATGACCTGCGCTCCCTCATCCGTTGACCGGTTTCGCCGATCTCGACTGGAAGTGTCGAGCGATGGGCGTGGGCTGCAATATCGGTTTCGCGGATCTCGACCGGAAGTGTCGAGAACTTAGTAGGGCCCGAGGAACGTCGCTTCGGTGATGTCGTTGCCGCGCGTGCGCAGCTCCCAGGTCGACCCCTTGGCCCAGGCTCGTTGACCGGCGATGACCATGCCTTCGCGAGCGAGGGTTTGAATGGCGTCGGGAATGATGTCGCCGTGGCTGCACAGCACAGCGGTGGTGTTGGACTGGGCGAGGGTACGTAGGAGATGGAGGGCCATGGTGGCGCTTTGGCCTTCGAGCAACGCTGGCTCGACTTCAACTTCGACGCCGAGGTGCTCGGCGAGGGGAACGACGGTTTCAACACAGCGGACCGCGGCAGACGAGTACACGCGGACGACGCCTTTGTCGCCGAGGAGAGCGATGAGTCCGTGCGCCTGATCATGGCCCACGGCGTCGAGCGGACGCTCAAGGTCGTTCCCGGGTCCGAACTGTCCGCGGGTTCCAGCGGAGGCATGGCGTACGAGGTAGAGGGTCATCGAGCACAAAGTGTACGTTGCCGCGGCCGGCCCCGATAATCGGTTTTCGCAACGTTTCTGTACTCTGCGCACTATGGCAACGCCGTTTCGACTTACCTCGCAAACTCGCCTCCTGCTGACGCACCTTCTCGGTGATGTCAACAGCGATCACTACGGGTTTGAGATCTTGAAGGCCACCGGTTTGAAGCCGGGCACGCTTTATCCCACGTTTGCTCGGCTCGAGGAGGCGGGGTGGATCGAGGGCCGTTGGGAAAACATCGATGTGGAGACCACGAACAGGCCTGCCCGTCGCTACTACCGGTTGACCGCGCACGGGTCGACCGAGGCTGCTGCGGCCCTTGAGCGTCACGCCGAGAAGGCTGCGTTGCAGGCGCCGACGGTGCTTGGCGGTTTGTCTTCGTGACGTTGCTCGCAGCGGTGCTGCTCAGCGTGGCCTGCAAGCTGGTGCCAGGACATCTTCGTGCACAGTACGAGGCGGAGTGGTCCGCCGAGTGTGAAGCGATCGCAATGTCCGACGGCGTGTGGTCGTCGTTGCGATACGCCGGACGCCTCGTGTTGGGCGCGCCCCGTACGGGATATGTGCTTCGCACGAACAACCGCCCGGTCTTCTTTGATGTGTTGTTGATGAGCGTGACACTGGCCGTTCCGGCGATGTTCTTTGTGGCCCATTCGGCCATCACCGGGCAGTTGCTCGTGGCGTTTGCGTATAGCTGGCTCTGCATTGGCCTGCTCGTTGTGGCGTCGTCTGCCTGGAGCGCTGAATCTGGCCTATTCGGAGGCAAGATTTCGGCGAGCGGACTGATCATGGTGTTGATCGCCTCGGTTGTGATCACCTCTTTGAACCTGCTCACCGATACGCACAACCCAGCGCTCGACGGACCGATTCGTGTTCTCCCCGGGAGCGTCGCGGCCCAGATCGGTGTCCTGTTGGTGATGCTGTCGGCGTGGCTTGGACCACAACGCGTCGAGGTCGCACGGCTCGGGCTCTCGCTAATGACGTTGGGTCTCGTGATCTGGGCAGCGATCGGCGTGTTGAATACGGTGCTCGTCGAGACGTGGGGAGAGCGAATCTTCCATGGGGTGTCGGTGCCGTCCGCCTTGGCGGTGGCGAGCGGATGCTGGTTGATCCGCCGTGAGGGTCCTGCCTTGATCACGCCAAAGCCCAGCCAGGAAGTCGTACTCGTTTCGTAGGGTTCGGTCGGGTTGTTTGGCGATCGTGTCATACCCCATCGCTACGTTTGACACGTGGCCATCATCGAGACAGACCTTTCCGCTTCGCCAACCGGCGTGGCGCCAATTGTCGACCGCCCAACGCTGTTCGAACACGAGGGGATGGAGTCCTTCCATCCGGCGGTACGAGCGTGGTTCGGCGAACGCTTTCCCGATGGTCCAACACCACCACAGCGGGCCGCATGGCCACACATCGCTGCTCGCCTCGACACGTTGGTGGCTGCTCCCACCGGGTCGGGTAAGACACTGTCGGCGTTTCTGGTCGCCATCGACCGGCTGTACAAGGCACACGAGCGGGGCGAGCCAACCGACGGTGTTGCACGGGTTGTGTATGTGTCGCCCCTGAAAGCACTCGCTGTCGACATTGCCGAGAATCTCGAGCGGCCGCTCCTCGAGATTGCTGCGATCGCAAAGGCAATGGGGTTGGGCGCACCGACAATTCGGATTGGGGTCCGCTCTGGCGATACGCCGACGTCGGCTCGCGCTGCCATGGTGAAGAAGCCTCCGGCGTTCATCGTCACCACGCCAGAGTCGCTCTATCTCATGTGCACCTCGTCGAAGGCGAGAGCTGCCCTGAGCACGGTCGATACGGTGATCGTCGACGAGATCCACTCGCTCGCGCGCGACAAACGAGGCTCGCACCTGTCGCTGACGCTCGAACGACTCGATCACATCTGCCGGTCGGCTCGCGATGAGTCGTTCGTCCGTGTGGGACTTTCGGCGACGCAAAAGCCCATCTCGACCGTGGCCAATTTGCTGGTTGGCAACCGGCTCGGCGACGACGGCGAGCCGGTGTGTGAGGTGGTCGACGAAGGGCATGTTCGCCAGCTCGATCTCGATCTGGTCGTTCCGCCGTCGGAGATGGAGGCGATTGCGCCGGCCGAACAGATGGGAGAGATCCTCGACAACATTGCCGAGCTCGTGGAGGCACACACCACAACCTTGATCTTCGTGAATACCCGGCGGATGGCCGAGCGAATCAGTCACGAGCTGGGGGAGCGGCTCGCCGAAAGCGACGAGGGCGCCGAAGCAAACGTCGTTGCCCACCACGGCAGCCTCTCTAAGGACCGCCGGCTGATGGTCGAACGGCGGCTTCGTGCTGGCGACCTCAAGGCCCTGGTCGCTACCGCTTCGCTCGAACTCGGCATCGACGTTGGCCCGGTCGACCTTGTTTGCCAGCTGGGTTCGCCTCGAAACATCGCAACGTTCTTGCAGCGCGTAGGACGAGCGAATCACAATCGTTACGGGGTTCCCAAGGGGCGGCTCTACCCGCAGACTCGCGACGACCTGGTCGAGTGTTGCGCGTTGCTCACGGCGGTTCATGGCGGGAGGCTCGATGCGTTGCTGCCGCCGGTCGCCCCGCTTGACATTCTCATCCAGCAGCTGGTCGCCGAAGTATCGGCACAAGAATGGGACGTCGACGAGTTGTTCGCGATGGCGAAGCGGGCGAGTCCGTATCGAAACCTGAGTCGCGACGACTTCGATCAGTGTCTGGCGGTCGCCGCCGAAGGGGTGCAGACCGGGCGTGGAGTTCGTTCGCACTGGATCCATCACGACGATGTGAATCGCGAAGTCCGGGGCCGGCGCGGCGCACGAATGGCGGCGCTCACGAGCGGTGGTGCAATCCCCGAGCTCGGTGATTATCGGGTGCTCCTCGACCCCGACGACACGTTCATCGGTTCCGTCAACGAGGACTGGGCCACCGAGTCGATGCCGGGCGACATCTTCACCCTCGGTACCCACAGCTGGCGGATTCGCCGGATCGAGCCTGGGGTTGTCCGCGTGGTCGATGCCGAGGGTTTGCCGCCGACGATTCCG
>CALBVK010000168.1 GCA_937969345.1 uncultured Acidimicrobiales bacterium | reverse complement strand
ATTTCGACGTTGCCGCGCAGAGGCTAAGTCGATACGGTTTTCTGGCCTCCCGGGGTGAAAATTCCGGGCCTATAGCTCAGTTGGTTAGAGCGCACCCCTGATAAGGGTGAGGTCGCTGGTTCGACTCCAGCTAGGCCCACGCGAATGATTCGGTCGCTAAGGCGACCTCGGTCATTCGGGTCGCCTTTCCGTTTCGCTTCGCTCAACGGAAACGCGCCGGTATTTGGTTGGTTTCGGCACAAGGCGCCGAAACTCGCGTTTTTGGGCTGCGGTCGCTTCGCTCAACGGAAACGCGCCGCTTTCTGGTTGGTTTCGCGCTGGGCGCCGGAACTCGCACTTTTTGGCTTGCTCGTGCTTTAGGCGTTTGGGTTTAGGTTTGCTAGCGCGAAGCCCAGGGTTGTTGCTACTGACATCCAGAGGATTGTTGGAGCGATCAGCACACCGGCTTGCCACTCGACTCGCCATGCAGCAACCGTTGCCAAGACGACCAAGACCAGCACTGCAACCAACCACCACGCCGCGAAGGCCAATCGGCCAGGGGCGAACACTACGCTCTGCCAAGCAACAGCGGCGACGAACTGTGCTGCGAGCAAGCCCAGGGCGAGCCCACGTCCGCTTCTCTCGCTATTGAGCAAGACCAAGAGCGATACCGCCTGAAGAGTCCACAACGAGAACCAGGCCACCGGAAATGCCCAATCGGGGGGAATCCACGCGGGCTTGGCCAGCGACTCAAGGAACGACACCTACGCAGGCTAGGTGGTCTAGCCGATCGTGATCAGGGCGACGGCCAGGCTTGCGGCCACCAGACCGAGCGTCTGCCACCACCACATCCGCTGTCCACGAAAGACGAAGCCGAGAAAGACCGCTACGCCCGCGTATTGCGACCCGATCACGCTGACGATCGACAGACTTCCTCCGAGCTGCAAGGCAACGACCATCAAGATGATGGCCGTCGTGGCGAATAGTCCGACAACAAAGGCTGTTGCCCGTACGCGTCGATCGGCGGGAAAGATCTGCTCGCCTGTTGCCCGGGTAACCGTGATCGCCACAATGAAACCCACGGTTCGCTGCAGCATCAAGGGAGTGCCACCTGCACCCTCACCAATCTCGTTGAGCAGGACGAAGAGCATGCCAAAGACGAGCCCGGCAAGAATTGCCAAACCAATCGCTCGTTCATCCGCGTTGTGTTGATCGGCTCGTTCATACGACGACAGCGCAATGGCTGCAAGGCCGAGCACCAACCCAACCCATACCAAAGCCGATGGTCGAGCACCGGAGATTGCGACGTCCCACAGGACCGGCACGCTCGACATGATAACTGCCGCCGCGGGCGCAGCCGAACGCAAGGACCCCCGCGAGTACGCAAGGTACAACAGGAGGACCCCAGCTCCATTCGCAATGCCCGATGCCGCCCCAAAGAACAGGTCGCGCGACGTGGGGTCGCCCGGCCACAAAATTGCAAGCACCGCCGTCATCAGCACACCAGCGCCGAACATCGTCGAGGTGACCTCGTTCGCGCGTGCCTTCTTCGTGGTATCGGCAGCGAAGAACTCGCCGACGGCGATCGACATTGTCGAGAGGATTGCGAGGAGTATGGCCACAGCCCACACTTCTTTTCTACTGAGCAGCAGCACTGCGGTGGGCCTGGTGACCAAGCGGGTCCCCAAATTCAGGCGTCAGTCTGCACCATGGCGCCCCAGGATCTTGCATCCAGCCTCGCCAACAGGAGGGAAACGTCTCGGCAACTACACTGAGGAGCATGCAGATTCTTCGGCTTCTTCGTGGCGCGTTTGCTGCCCTTGGGATCGCTGCGGGTGTTGCCGGTGCACTCCGGCTACGTGGTTCTGGCGGAGTGCCGCCCCGCAGCGGCGGCTGGCGTGAACTCAGCGGCGACGAGCTCGAATAGGTGCCCAATCTTTCCATCGTCGGTGCGGGTGCGACCGGTACTCGGGTTGCACGCCATGTCGCTCGGAGTGCGCCCGACTGTCAGATAACGCTCGTCGACGATGGCGAAGGTGTCGCACAGACCGCAGCCGCTGGGCTCGGAAGTCACGTTCGAAGCCTTGCTGGCACTCGAGTACCGAATGACGCTGACATCGTCGTTATCGCAACGCGAGCGGGAACGCACGCACAGATCGTGCAGGAATTGCTTGGCGAGGCCCCCGTGGTCATTTCCGTAGCCGACAGCATCGGTGACGTTCGCGCGCTCCTCGATATGGACGAACAGGCGGTTTCTCAAGGAACCACCGTCGTCGTCGGAGCGGGAATGATGCCAGGGCTCACCGACATCCTCGCTTCGCATGGAAAGCGCTGGTTCGACTCCATTCGAGAGATCCATGTTTCCAAGTTCGGTACCGGCGGCCCGGACTGTGCGCGCCAGCACCATCGAGCCTTGAAAAGCATGTGCTTTGACTGGCGTAACGACCAGTGGCATCGGCGGCCAGGTGGATCAGGTCGCGAGCTTTCCTGGTTCCCGGCTCCGGTACAGGCCGCCGACTGCTATCGCGCTGCATTAGGTGACCCGCTGCTGCTGATCCGGTCGCATCCAGGCGTGGAGCGAATAACGGCACGTATGGCGGCAACCCGGCGCGATCGGCTCACCATGAACTTTCCTATGCTCCGCAAACCACACCCAGAGGGGCTGCTCGGAGCAATTCGAGTGGAGCTACGGGGAGTCAAGGACGGCCAACAGCTCGAGCTCGTTCTCGGTTGTGCTGAGCGCCCTGCTGTGGCCGCTGGCGCTGTCGCTGCAACCGCGGTTGAAACGTTTCTTGCCCGAAATAACGACGACACCTACGGAGCCAAGGGCCTGGCAGAATTCGTGGATGCCACCTCATTTCTGCACGGCGTTCGTCGCCGTGGACTCCGGCCAGAGATCTTTATCGGGGCCGACGAGACCTACTAAGTACAGGCGTATGGCCCACGGATTTCCACTACAGGTTTCTCTGCTCCGCGCCGACCAAAAACCCGTAAGGGAAATTTCTTTGAAAAATCTCTAAAGGTCTTCCTCAAACGCGCCGAGAACTCTCTTCGTGATGTCGCGGGACCAACACCGACACGACAATTTGAGGGAGCAAGACACCATGGGCGAAACGATCGACAACCCGATCGATACCACAGAGATGAACAAGATGATCGAGGCGAACCTGCCTTTGGTCAAACACATTGTTCTTCAAGTCGCAGTGCACTTTCCACGCCACGTAGAGCGTGAAGAGCTGGCACGAGCAGGAGCACTCGGGCTCGTAGAGGCAGCACGCCGATACGACGAGAGCCGAGGCGTTCCATTCGATCGCTTTGCCGCTCAGCGCATTCGGGGAGCGATCCTCGATGCGGTTCGTGCAGCCGACTGGGCGCCTCGCTCGGTCCGCACCCTTGCTCGCAAGCTCGAAGCCACCGAGCAACGTCTTGCTAGCCGTCTCGGTCGAGTGCCAAGCACCGAAGAAATGGCCGAAGCGCTCAGCATGGACACCAACGAGCTCGCTCGTCTGCGTGATCGCATGTTCCGCTCTGTCGTTCTTGCCCTTGAGCACGAAGTCTCCGACGATGTCGACGACGATCTCACCCTTGTCGACGTCCTCGTCGACCATGCCGCTATCGAGCCGTCTGAAGAGCTTGAGACGCGTGAGTTGCATGCGTATCTGCGTGATGCCATTGCGTTGCTTCCAGAGCGTCAGCGTCTCGTGATCATTGGTTACTTCCTCGAAGGTCGTACTAGCCAGGATCTCGCACGCTTCCTCGGAGTTACCGAGAGTCGCATCAGCCAGATTCGTTCTGAAGCCATCCAGATGCTGAAGGAAGGCATCGAAGCCCAGTACGTGGCCGAGGGCTCCGACCGCGCCGAACCACGCGGACGTTCTGCACGTCGCAAGGCCGCATACGTCGATGCGATCGGCGAACGCAGCGATTGGCACGACCGTATGGACCAGATCACCTTGATCGAATCCAGCGCACCAGAAGTCAAGGTCGGTCTTCCGTTGAGCTGACGCGTTGATCTATCGAACAACCGGCGCCTTGGCGCCGGTTGTTTGCGTTTTGAGCGAATTAGGATTTGTAGATGCGCAAGTTCTTGGTCATCTTCACCCTGATGGTTCTGTCGGCATGTGGCGGTAGCACCGACACTGTTGCTGAGTCTCCGACGACGACCACCGCTCCCTCGAGCAATACCAGCGCGCTGCCGCCGCTCGTGTCGGTTCCTGCGTCCGACTACACAACGAACCATGTCAACCCGCCGGTGTCGTTCGATATGAGTCCATCGATCGGTGGCGACCACTACCAGTTCTGGCAGAACTGTGGCTTCTACACCGTGGAAGCAATCGAAGGCGCTGCCACACACACGCTTGAACATGGGGCGATCTGGATTACGTATAACGCGTCGAACGCTTCTGACGCTGACCTAACGCTCCTCGAGGAAATGTCTGCAGCGAATGGCAAGTTGCTCATCTCTCCATACGACCACGACGACACCATCGTGCTCAGCGCCTGGGGAGTTCAGCAGCGCGGCGTGAGTGCGCCAACGTCAGCTGACGGCAAGGCGGCCATCGATGCATTCATCGAAAGCTGGCAGGACAACCCTCAGCTCGCCGAAGCAGGAGTTCGATGCAACGGTGCCGTCGGTATTCCGCCGGACAACGTTCGGGCCTTCGACGATGGACAAGAGGTCCCCGAAGAGTTCGGCTGATTCTCAGGCGAAGATCGCGGCGATGAGCTCGTCGTGGATTTTGCCGTTGGTGGCGACGAAGTGGCGGCCCTGTTCCCATGGCTCACCGGCCTGATCAGTGACTCGGCCTCCTGCTTCGGGGATGATCACCTGCATCGCTGCGACATCCCAGATGTTCACGAGCGGGTCCACCATGGCTTCGCAGCGACCGGTCGCGAGCAGTACGTAACCGTAGGCGTCGGCCCAGGTACGAACCGTGAGCGGACTGTTCAAAAAACGTGCCCGTTCGGTGATGTCAGGCCAGTAATCGAAGCCGCTGGTCATTGCGTAGCTCGTGGAGAAGTCGTCGTGGTCGTTGACGGTGACCTCTCGGCCGTTGTGGGTGCAACCCAAGCCACGACCTGCGGCGACAACCTCGTCGAGTGCAGGCATCACAATGACGCCCACGGCCGGACCGTGTTCATCAATGACAGCCAACAACGTGCCGTATAGGGGTACACCGTGGGTGAACGTTTTGGTGCCGTCGATTGGATCGATGATCCAGGTTCGGCCGCTGGTGCCGTCGCGATCTTCTTCCTCTTCGCCGATGATCGCATCGGTAGGGAAGGCCTGGCCGATCTGTTCGCGAAGGTAGCGTTCCGCTGCTTTGTCGGCCTCGGTGACCGGAGAGCCGTCATCTTTGGTGTCGAACGCGACCGTGCCGCGATCGAACCATTTTCGGGTGAGCGCTCCGGCGCCGGTTGCCAATTCGACAGCCATGTCGACAAGGCTCTGATCTACAGCTGGTGCATCCACGGCGGACAAGCCTACTGAATCTGGTTGGATACCGGTCCGGGGGATCACTCTATGTGAGCTTGTGGCCGCGCTTGGTCGTCGGAGCGAGCGGGTGGTGTCCGGCGATCCATTCGTCCATTTCCGCCCAGCGCTCAAAGAGCCACTCGATCTGTGCAGTGGGCTCGTCGGGGATCGTGCTTCGAGCAAAACGCCAGACCCGAACAATGATGCTGTGTTCGGCCCCAAGGTTGTTCAAGATCTCACGGATCGTCCCGAATGGTTCGAAGCCGACATGGCCCAACATGATGATGTCTGCATCTGGGGCCCCTTCCATAAACGCGATCGTTCCCGCCGGTCGTGGAGGGAGCACGTGGTTCATACGCTCGGCCCATTTGAGTCGCTCTGGGTTTCGCTTGGAGATCGACGCGAGTGCACGAGTTCGTCGGGTCTCGTTAAAGAACGTGCCCTCAGGAAAGATGACACCGACGGAGGTGTCATCGATCCGTGTGCCCAGTTGGCGAATGGGGTCGAGCTCGGCTTCGAGGTCCTTGGGCGAGCGGGTGACAAAGACATGTCCCATTCGATGTCCGACAACGTCGATATTCGGTTCCCAGCGAAGGTCTTCTTTTAACGTGTAGTGCGTGGTCAGACCTCGTGCGCCAAAGAGCGCAGCGGGAAAGACGGCGTCGAGCAGGCTGCGGTGTCGGCCAACCACGATGGCGTTGCCGCCGAGCAGCGATTCATCGAGCTGCGAGAGGTCGAGGGGCAACGGGGTGATCGCGCAGATCGTTCGCATGAGGGTCTTGGTCCACCAAGTCATGATCCACCAGTAGCGCCGCTGACTCTTCACGCCGTGGACGCGCGTTCCAAATGGAGCGATGAGCCACGCGCCGAAGACGAGGACTCGTCCAGCGAAGTCGACGAGGATCAGCGATGCGATCAGCAAGACTCCACGGGTGCGACGCAGTCGGGGGGTTCGAGTCACGAGGTCGATCGCGAGCGCTACCACGAGCGCCACAGGGGCAACGATCGGGGTGAGAGCGGTCGCTACGAGCAGCACTATCGTGCTGATCGGCCGCCGTATCCATGGTCCTGGAACATCCGATGCCACGGCGCAAGCGTATTGGTAATGGATGCTTAGCTTCGAATCGAACAACGCCTCGGGTGTCACACGTCGTGCGGTTGCCCCGTTCGCTCGAGTAGATGTGGAATCGACGCTCCAATATTGGGGGAGGAGGTCCGCGAAGCCGGTTTACTGGAGGGGTGGGGTCGGATGCCGAGACGATTGCGGGACGCTGGAAGGCGTCGACCAAGGCACAACTCGCCGACCTCGGAAAGGTGCCGAGGTTGTCGGCGGGAGACGTCATCGGTGGCGTAAGTGTCGCCCTTGTGCTCATTCCGCAGTCGCTCGCCTACGCCGACCTGGCGGGACTTCCGCCGGTGCTCGGTCTCTTTGCTTCCGCGTTTCCGTTGCTCATCTTTGCCGTGTTCGCCTCATCGCCGTACTTGCAGACGGGGCCGGTGGCCCTCACGAGCCTGCTTACCGCCGGAGCGCTGGCCGGAGCTGGACTTGAGCCCGAGACCGAGGCCTACATTTCCGCCGCCGCGATTCTTGCGGTGATCGTCGGAGCTGTTCGACTGCTTCTCGGCATTGCCAGGCTTGGTTCGATCGTCTACCTGATGGCTGAGCCGGTGACGATTGGGTTCACATCGGGCGCTGGCCTTGTGATCTTGTCATCACAGCTTCCAAAGGCACTCGGCGTGACGCTCCCCGGCGATGTCGCTGACTGGCCGAATCCCATTGCTCGGGCGCTTTGGGCCGTGAGTCATCCAGGAAGCTGGGCGATCGCAGCGATTGGCATCAGCATCGTCACCCTCGTGTTGATGTTGCAAGGAAAGAAACTGCACCGGCTCTTTCCCGGTGTGCTCGTGGCGGTCGTTCTTTCGCTGCTGTTCTCCAGAGGCTTCGACTACAGCGGTCCGGTCATCCCGACGATCGAGGCAGGCTTCCCGGCGTGGAGTCTCGATCTGCCGTGGAGTAACACCGGTTCGCTCCTCGTCGGAGGTGTCGTCATTGCGCTCGTGGGCTTCGCGGAACCCGCATCGATTGCCCGGACCTTTGCAAACGAGGACCAGAGCGTGTGGTCGTCGTCGAGAGAGTTCTTTGCTTCCGGGCTGGCGAACACCGTTGCGGGTCTCACCGGCGCCTATCCGGTCGGTGGTTCCTTTTCTCGCAGCTCCGTCAACCGATTCGCAGGGGCCGAAACTCGCCTTAGCGGGGCGATCACCGGCCTTGTTGTTCTCGCGTTCCTTCCGTTTGCCAGTTTGCTCGACGGGCTGCCCGACGCCGTTCTCGGGGCGATCGTCGTCGGCGCTGTCCTCAGCCTGATCAAGCCTCGACGGCTCGTGAAATTGTGGAGCCGGTCGCCGTGGCAGGCTGGACTCGCCTGGATCACCTTCGTGGCGACGCTCGTGTCACCGCCGAACGTGCAGTACGCGGTGCTGCTCGGCGTGATGCTGACGGGCATTTTGTATGTCCTTCGCCCGTTCTCGATCGAGGTCGAATCCTCGTCCGACGGGCTTCAACTTCGCCCACGTGGGCTGCTCTGGATTGCCACCAACAGCAAGCTGAAGCGCGAGCTCGTGGAGATCATCGAGACCGACTCCGGCAGTGGTCCAATCACGGTGAGCCTCGACCGCAGTACAGCAATCGATGCTGCGATCGCTGACGCGGTTGCCGGCGGCCGTGCCGCAGCTGGCCGAGCAGGTCGGCAATTCTCGGTTATCAACGCACCGGATGGGGCGGCAGCCATTCTCGAGAACTTCGAAGTGACCTGTCGCTAGTTCGCACGACGGCAAAACAAGTTCGAGGCCCCGGCGAACCGGAGCCTCGAACAGTTGGCGGAGAGGGTGGGATTTGAACCCACGTCGAGGCTATAAACCCCGAACTCCCTTAGCAGGGGAGCGCCTTCGACCTGACTCGGCCACCTCTCCAG
>CALBVK010000167.1 GCA_937969345.1 uncultured Acidimicrobiales bacterium | reverse complement strand
AACCCCACCGTTGACCGGCGACCGGTTCGAACCAATCATCGACGTCGCGGCGAAGAGCTACGTCGCGCTCGTCGACCAGATGGCATCGCTCGCCACCGCCATGGCCGTACCGGTCGCCGTTGTCGGCAAGGCCGGAGCCCTCGATTACCACCTTCGCACCCAACGGACTGCGGCCACTCAAATGCTCGACGACATGCACGAGCTCGCCGCTCTCGTGCGCACGACTCCCGCAATGGCGGACGAACTGGCAGCCGGCCAGATTCCCGCCGACAGCAGCTTCCGAGCGTTGTGGACCAAATGGCTACGCGAACACGGCCAGCGAGGTCAGTTCGAGAGCGATCTATCTCGCCCCCGATACGTCGAGGACGCAGCGAGTGTCCTATCCACCATTGCGAGACTCGCTCAGGCGGACCCGATCGAACGAACGACCACCCGATCCCTCGCCGCGGTGCTGACAACACCGCTGTGGCTTTTGGCCCGCGGGCCAATGCAGGCACGCGAAGCGCTCCGAGCTGATGCGATGCGGGCCTTCGCCCAGCATCGTGCCGATCTGCTGCGCTGCGCCGTGGCTGCAGTAGAACGCGGCGCGCTTCCCGATCGAGAAGATGTGTGGCTACTCACGACCGACGAACTGATCGGCCTCGATCGCGGTGAGGTCATCGATGACGGCTTCATTGCGGATCGTCGAGCCGACTTCGACCGTTGCGCAGCCGTCGACGCCCCGGACCTTCGTCGCCGATTCAGTGCCGTCGACGCGGGCCCAACCAACGGCGACGAGCTCGGCGGCCTACCGCTCACTGTGGGAACCGTCGACGGCGTTGCCTGGGTCCTCACCGAACCGACCGGGGATCGCCCGCCCGAACTCGACGACCTCAAACCCGAACAGATCGTCCTCGTCGCACGATCGGTCGACGCAGGCTGGGTTCCACTCTTCGGCGAAGTTGGCGCCGTTGCCGTCGACATCGGCGGCGACCTGTCCCATGGATCGATCATCCTGCGAGAACTCGGGCTACCGGCAATCACCAATACCAGGAGCGGTACATCGATGTTGCAGACCGGCGACCTGGTTCACATCGATGCAAAAGCTGGAGTACTGCGCCGGCGCTGAACGAAGCTACGCCGCAACGCTCTTCGGGATGCAGTCGCACCCGATGCGACCAACCATGTCGAGATGCTCGGGCATCTTGCTCGGCGGGTTGGCTCGCACGGCTAGGGCCAAGAGTTCTACGACACGACGATCCCATTGTGTGCCTGCATGCTGTTCGAGGACACCGAGTGCAGTTTCAACGCTCGCGCCTTTCCGATACTGACGCGTGTTCGCGATCGCGTCGTAGGCATCACACGCTGACACGACCCGAGCAATGATCGGTATCTGCGTACCGATCAGCCCATTCGGGTAGCCGGATCCATCGATGTGTTCGTGGTGCGCCCGAATCGCAGGAGCGATCGATGCGAGAACTCCGGACTCTTCGACGATCTGCGCGCCGTACTGAGCATGTCGCTGCACCACCCGGTATTCCTCGTCGGTGAGCGCTCCAGGCTTGTTCAGCACGCTGTCAGGGATCAGGAGCTTGCCAATGTCGTGGAGCATGGCCGCAAGGCCGAGCTCCCGGAGCATCTCGGCGTTGAGTCCCATCTTTTGGCCGAGCCGCATTGCGAGCTCAGTGGTGCGTAGCACATGATCTCGGGTGATCGGGTCCTTGGTTTCAAGCTGTGCGATGAACTCATGAACCGCTGGTTCGAGCCCAACCTCGAGGGCACTTCGGGGGTCGACGACGAGAACCGGCGCAATGAACGCACGAACATGGTCGGTTCGCTTGTACACGATCAAGGCGCCGATCGAGCCAAGGAACACCCCGGTGATGTCGAGCATATGAGCGACCCAAAAGCCGGTCGAGAACGGCGCTGCCCCGAACCACATGAGCGCGGACGAACCCACCAGGCCGTAAGCGAGTGAGATTGCAAGCGGCCCATGGTTCTGCGCGATTACCGCGAGGTCGAGGTGTCGCTTGGAGATCAGAACGCAACCAACGAAGGCAGCAGCAGCGATCGCTCGCGTCGACAGCGCGCCAGGTTCGGGTGCTGGAATGAACGTGGGAGCGGCGATGAACAGTCCGCCGAGGGTGACCACCACCAGCATGCAGTTGAGCACCCAACGCCACCATTGGCGGTCTATGCGAACGCCAAGATCGCTGCGCATGAGCAGTGACGGAATGGCCACAACAACGGCCGAAGGAACACTCCAGAAGGCAGCCGCCGCAGCAGGAGCAGGGTCGTCGAAAATGACTCCGGGGGTCAGAATCCCGTGGATCAGGGGCAAAACCGAGACGGTCAAGAAGAACAATCCGAGGTATCCAAGCTCAGCTTCGTTGGTTCGCCTGGCGCGGTTGATCACCATCCCCGAAGCAATTGCGCACAACGACGCGGCGACGAGAACGATGCCGAAGAGCAACGTCGGCGAACCCTGAATACCCGATTCGCTCCAGATCAACGCCAGCGCAAGCTGAAGCACTGCGGGAACAGCAAAGCTCGCAACCCACAGCAGACGAAGCTGCGCGGTACGTCCCGACCTGTTGACCATGGTGTCTTTATCGGACGAACGGATACCTGTGTGAGCCAAATTTCACGCGACTTGTGGCCGAACGCGTGGCAATTTTGCACGGACTGTGGCATCAATAGAGGTGGACCGGGCGAGAGAGTGGAGAGCGAATGGGAGACAAGCGTCGCCCCTTCGACATTAAGCCGACCGTTTTCATCGTGATGTTCTCCGTGGCCCTAGCCGGCGGACTCATCGCCGTGAACACGCAGTCGTCATCAGAATCGTTAGAAACGTCACAAACGCGCACGGTCGAAGACGGTGCCGAGCGAGTAGCGCGCCAGGTCGGTGAACAGCAGCCCGGCAGGCAGATCATCTCGCCATCGTTGTCCGCTGACGCCGTGTCGTTAATCGACGCCGACCTTGAGGACGATGTATCGATCGAGGTCGCAAGCGCAACGGAAGTGGCTGAAGACAGCGAGCAGGATCCAACATCGGACGTCGTCGACGTCGCGGCGCCGCTGACCACCTCTGCTCCGGCGACCACTGCAGCACCTGGGCCGCAACCCGCAACAACCACCACCGTGACGCCGCCAACCACTCGAGCATCGGCGACCACCCAAGCGCCAGCCACGACACGGGCCCCGCGAGCAACAACCACCACGACCATCCGAGCAACCACAACAACGCGCCCAACGACTACCACTCGACCAGCGACAACTACAACCACGACCACGACCGCAGCGCCTGTGGTCAACGGACGATGGTCGGTAGCTCAGGTCATCGACGGAACGATCGGCGCCGGCGACGGCAGCAACCCGAACGAAGAGTCACCAATGGGCCGCCACGATGCATCGCTGTACCTTCCGCAGGGCTGGAACTGGGCACAAGGGCCAACTCGCAATTCACTCTGGGGCAACCTCAGTAGCGGACAGTTCGCCGAGTTCCGCTGCGCGGTTATCCCCGAGAACGGTCACAACCCTCCGGTTCCGTTCCGCGTGAACATTCGCAGTGGGGCGTACTACCAGTTCGTCAACGGCAACTGGAACAAGGCATTCGACGTGGCGCTTACATCGCCCGCTAACGGCGGCTACCTCGGAAACGCTGGCCAGCTCAACAACGATCCCTTTAGCTCAGGCAACAAGGGGCGAATCGAATGGCGACGCGAAGCCGACGGCAGCTTCTCGGCACCGTGGAATTCTCAGGCGCTCATGATGCACTTCTGGGCCGGCAAGCGTCAGAGCCCGGCCTCTGGTCAGACGGCGGAGTTCTTGACCTCGGAAATGCGCTTGCAGCAGCCCGACGGGCAAACCGTCGACCTCAGCAAGGTGCGGGTGCTGTTCCAGTGCGGCATCGACTATTACAACTCAACGGGCGGTCAGGGAACCAAGGTTCCGGGTCCCGGCATTGCCAAGTACCACCGGCTTACCTCGTCGTGGAAGCCCGGCCTCTGGGTGACGCTGCCAGGCAATGTGGCTGCAGGCTCTGTATCGGACTTCCGGTCGTGGCTCGAAGCGAACCTGCCGCCGGACGTCCGGCCTTAGGGGCTACTTCTTCCAGTCGAAGAAGTGGAACACGAGACCCTCGAGCGCTATTGCGAACAGGGTCCAAGGCTCGCTATTCGCGATGTCCTCGCGAACAATGTTGGACCGGCGATAGGAATTCCCGAGGCGCATGGAGATGCCCTCGTTGAGTGAGTACGCCGCCGACGAGAACTCGAGCATGTCGAAGCCGGGCTTCAGTTCAAGTCCGACAGCGTCGGCAATCTCGGTGTAGAAGTCGGCGTATTGTTCGATCAGGAACACTTCGCCTGCGTCGAGCGCTTCGAGAATCGCTGGGTCGGCGTCGCTGCGGGTTACCGCTGCGGTCCGTAGCGCAGTGTAGATCCGCCAGTTTGCGCTGTTGGCGAGCGCAATGTGGTTGAACTCGCCAACGATTCGAATGAGCTCCGATACCGCCGCCCGGCGAACCTCGAGGCTGTCTGAGGCTAGGGCTTCGGCACGGGCATCGAGCTCGGCGGTGGTGAACGCACGGGTCGCTGGCAAGCCAGCAACTGCGGGAATGCTCAAGATGTCGAGGACAGCAGCGTGGCGGAACGCGTCTTGCGGAGTGCCGTCGCCAATTCGCCAGATCTTGTAGGACATGCCGCGTGGCACGTCGGCGTCGAGGATCGCTCCATCGAGGGTCACGGCGTCGAGGCCGCTCTCGACGCCGCTCACGTGGAGGGTGTCGATCGCTGCGTCGATCAGTCGTCGTCGAACGTCTGCTGGCGGATACTTTGGCGGCCGCCCGCGAGGTCGCTTGGCTGTCGTCAACCCTCTGGCCCCTTCCCGTCAATAGCGTTCAGCACAAGAAGTGTGCCACTGTCGGCCATGCCTTGGCCATGGGAGGGTACCCAATCGCTAGTTCTGGTACCGCTGTTTACATGTTCGTAACATCGGGCTGAAACGGGAGCGATTCAACGGCAATAGAACACCAATATTGATTAAGCGGTGAGGTCGGGGGCTGTGTTATAGACGGCCCCGCCGCCCGCTTCACGAACGTCGTCGAGCCAGGTCGTGCCATAGGTTTCGGTAGCGACCTGCTGTAGATCTGATGGCTGCCCCGGTGGTGTGGTTTCGATCGTCCACGCCTGACGCTTGTATGTCCAATTCTCCGGGTGCAGCGCATGGGCTTGTTTCCACCAGTCGACGGCAGCGTCATGGTTGCCAAGAGAATGAAGGTGTTGCCCAAGTTCGAAACATGCCGCTGCCGCAGAGTGTTCGGCGGGACGCCCAGCGGAACGCCGCACAACCTCATCGGCGCTAAGCGAGAACGGGCTATCGGCACCGTTGTCGACCCAGTCGATGATTGCGGCGCGGTAGTCCGCAGAAGAGTCAGGCATCTTCTTGATCTCGACCAGACTCTCCTGGATTCTCTCTGGCCAGGATTCGTCGATGTCCATGTCGAGGAACGGGCTGCGTTCGATCGATGCTGCTTCGGCGGGGCGAACAAGGTGGCCGGACTCGTCGATCCAGACCGCCATCGGCACGTTTCGGATCCCGAACAGCTCGTTGATCACATGGGTTGAATCGATCAGGCTTGGGTGCGTCGGCTCTGCCTTAGTAATCCACGGAGTTGCTTGATCAGGATCGAGGTCGAGGGCCACGGTCACGACCGTTAGGCCGCTATCGGCGACTTCGTTATGGAGTGCTTGCCACCCGGGCAAGCTGTCACGGCAACCTCACCACGAGGCCCATGCGACCAGCAGCACTTTTCTGCCGAGAAGGGAGCGAAGGCGGAACGGGTTGCCGTCCGAATCAGGAAGGGTGAGATCGGGGACCTCGGTGGTGGTCAACGTGGACCCGCCCGACTCCGGGCCAAGTGCGCGCCAACCCGATTCTTCGTCGGTCACGAGAGGCATTGCCAGATGCTGAGCGACGGCCTCAACGTTGATCAGGCCATCGTCGGTCAACGCATCGGGAGCCGGTACACACCGGTCGCCTTTGCAGAGGCCTTCGGGACGCACGCTCCAGCCGGTCCGGTCGGTGAACATCTCCGGCGTGGTCGTGAGCGAGTCGAGGAGCATGAGGTGACGTTACCTCCGAGAGACGCCGTACGAACAACTAGGTTCTGGAGGTGATCCAAGCGCTGTGCCGATTCTTGCTGCATCTCTTCTTCTCGACGATCCGAGTGCACAATGCCGAACGCATACCGCAATCGGGTGCGGTCCTGATCGTCGCAAACCACCACTCGGGTCTTGTCGACCCCGCCGTCCTCATCGCAACGCTGCCACGCGTGCCGAGGTTTTTGGCCAAGGCGGTGCTCTGGAACCTGAAGTACCTACCGCTCCGCCCGCTCTTGAGCAGCGCAAACGCGATTCCCGTCCACCGGGTCAAGGACGGCGGCGGCGACAACGACTCGATGTTCTCCGCTACCCACGACGCACTTGTCGCTGGCGACGCTATTGCACTGTTTGGTGAAGGCGTGAGTCATGACATGCCGGGCTTGCTCGATCTGAAGACCGGGGCAGCGCGCATTGCGCTCGGAGTCGATGGCCCAGTCTCGATCATTCCGGTAGGGCTTATGTACGACGACCGAGCGCGGTACCGCTCACATGTGAATGTCTATGTAGGCGACGTGATCGAGATGGTCGGGACGCCCGGCGGCGATCATGACCGCGAAGCTGTTCTTACGCTGACGAGCACGATTACCGAAGGGCTAGAAGCGGTTGCGCCCTCGTGGGAGACCTGGCGACAGTACGACGATGCTCGTATCGCAGCTCGCTTAACGGTCGCCGCTCGATCCGACCTCGCCTATGGCGAAGTGCTCACGACACTGAACAACGCGATCGACGACCGGCGCGATGACGCCGCTTCGATGTGTGCTGCGGTGGAGCGTTTCGAAGACGAGGTCGACCGCATCGGCATCGAGCTCGACGTCGTCGTCGATGAACCCCGCGAGGATCTCGAAGTGATCAACCGCCGATCGCTTATCGAATCGCTCCTGTGGTGGCCAATCGTGACCATCGGTCGCGCGCTGAACATCGTGCCGTTCCTGGCGGTGCGCACGGCGGCGAAGCGCCAGCAGCTCAACTTCCGAGCGACGTTCAAAATCTTGCTCGGGCTCCTTCTCTACCCGATCTGGTGGATTGTGTTGGGTGTCGTCGTTGGGTGGCTCACCGTTCCGCTCATTGGGATCGTGGTTGCGATCATTGCCCCACCGCTCGGATACCTGTCGGCGAGGATCAACGGACGCCTACGCCACGTCCGCAATCGGCTCACCGTGGAGAGCTTTCGCGAGATCGATCCCGAAGCGAGCAGTGCGTTAGTGGCACACCGGTCAGCCGTTGTTCGAGCGACCGAGGAGATCCTCAGCGCTGGCTAACGCGCGTATGTCACGCGGGTTCGGTCAGCTATTTCGCCGCGATTCTCGTACCCTGAACCCATGGTTAACGTAGGAATCGTAGGAGCCACCGGCCAGGTCGGTGGTGTCATGCGTACGTTGCTCGAGGAACGAAACTTCCCGATGGACAACGTCCGCTTATTCGCCTCAGCGCGCAGCGCTGGCAAGCAGATCGACTTT
>CALBVK010000166.1 GCA_937969345.1 uncultured Acidimicrobiales bacterium | reverse complement strand
AGCCTGAGCACCGTCATGTTCGCTTTGAACGGCAGACACGTCGCCACGAAGTTTCGCCAAGAACGCATCGACCGCTTCGCAGTCGTAGCCACGAAGGCTCAGCTCGAAGCGGACCTCTTTCAGTTCACGTACCAGATCCATTCCGCGATACTAGTTTCGCTCTGCGCGCGAAACGGGGTATACCCACGGCCGTTCCGTCCGTTAGAGGGCCTTGCGAAACCAGTGATGTGCGTATGGGTTGTCGTTGTACCGCTCGATGGCGACATATCCGGCGCTCTCGTACATCGATATCGCCTGCGCCAAGACGGCATTCGTGTCGAGCACAACCGACGAGTATCCGAGGGTACGAGTCTCACCTTCGAGGCGGGTGAGGAGTCGCCGACCCAGCCCGCGACCACGCATGCTGGCATCGACCCACATCCGCTTGATTTCTCCGGTGTGGTCGTCGTGGCGTTGCACTCCCCCGCAGCCGACCACCCGTTCGCCGTCGAGCACGATGACAAACGACCCGGCGGGAGGGTCGAAGATGCCGGCGTCGTCATCGAAGGCTCCGTCGACGTCAAAGCCATCGACGAACCGTTCGTCGAGCTCAGAGAAGTAGGCCTTCATGGCCGAGCGCGCCTGATCAGAGTCGGCGGCAACAACAACAAACGCCTCAGCATCCACGACCGGATCCTAAACCAACAGCGTTTTCCGAGCGAAGCAAGGAAGAGCGGCCCGGCCAGAAACGAGGAACGGCGAAGCGTTTTCGGAGCGAAGCGAGGAAAGGCGGCCCGGCCAGAAACGAAGGAACGGCGAAGCGTTTTCGGAGCGAAGCGAAGGAAAAGGCGGGAAGAGACGAAGTCCGTCAGGACTGAGGAACGACGCGGTGCTCGTCAGCGACTTCGACGTCGTCGGGAGTCAGCAGATAGACGTCCTTGGCGACCTTCTCCATCTGTCCGCCGAGTCCGTAGCAAAGCCCGGAGCTGAAGTCGATGAGGCGGCGAGCGAGATCTCGTTCGGCGCTTTGCATGTTGACGATGACCGGCTTCTTGTCTCGGAACATGTCGGCGACATCTTGCGCGTCGTTGAACGACTTCGGCACCACGAGTTGTGGTTTTACGGTCTTGGCCATTGGGACGGCACGGACGGTTCCGCCGCGGAGGTCGGCTGGCGGTGTCCGCAATGCACTGGGCGCCTTGATGTCGGGGGTTAGATCTTCGTCCATAGGGATTGCACGCACCGTTCCTTCGCCTGCCGAGCGGGCGCCATAGCGATTGGGGTATTCGACATTGCGCGACCCTGCGGATCGTGATGCGTGGTCGGGTGTGGCGGCCTCGCGAGGCGCCACGGTTCGGGCTTCGGGCTTGGGTCCTACAGTCCGAGGAGCGGGGGCGCCTTCTGGCGCTGATGGCCGAGGGCTTGGCGACGGGGCCGCGTCTGCAGGTGCTGCAGCGCTGACTTCAGGCTCGGTGTCCATGCCGAAGTCGTCGTTTGGGTATTCCTCGTTTAGTCCGAGCCAGACGACTGCCTTTTTGTAAAAGCCTGACATCAGGATCTCCTGTTCTGTAGGGCGGCGGGTGCGTCCGCCCATGCTTCGAGAAACCAATAAGTTTCATCGCTGGAATAGTTCGTTTTGGTGGAGTTCGCGGTCTCGCACCGAATACGTAATGGTAGCTCGCATCCTTGTCGGCTCCGAATCGCCTCGTGAATGGTCATCGCGGTGGCCGTTCGCCAAAGAGCGTGGAACCAAGCCGCAACATCGTTGCGCCGGCTGCGAGTGCGTCTCTATAGTCGCCGCTCATTCCCATCGAACGCTCGACGAGGTCGTAGCGCTCACACAGTTGGTCGAGTTCGACGAAGGCTGCTTTTGTGGCGGGTGGGTCCCCGAGCACGCCGATGGTCATGAGACCCGCGATGTGAATTTCGAGCTCCGCAGCGATCATCAGCATGTGTTCGAGGTCGGCGGGACCCACTCCATCTTTGGTCTCGTCGTCGTGTGGCCTGACCTGGATGAGCACCCGTGCGCCCGGGCTTCGTTTGGCAATTTCGGTGAGAATTTCGGGTCGAGCAACGCTGTGCCAGAGATCGACATGCTCGGCGATTTTGCGTACTTTGTTGCGCTGCACTCGCCCCATGAAGTGGACATTCGTGTCCTCGTGTAGAGCGTCTACCTTCTCGAGAAGCTCTTGGGCGTAGTTCTCCCCCACGTCGGTGAGGCCAAGCCGTTGCGCGCAATCCATAGCCGACCGGTCGAACCCTTTGGTGACCGCAACGATCGTGACGTCTGGAGAACCGGTCTCCTCAATGGCGTTTCGGACGACGGCTAGCCGTTCGGCAACGTCGGTGTCGGGGCTCATCATCGTGCGTTCAGAGGTCATAGGGAGACCTCGTTGGGTGCTGGGCGGATCTGAGCCACAAGAGCGTGGCGTTGTGGTTCCTGTCGGGCCCGGTGCGAAAAGCCCGAGTCGCCACATGCGGTGCATGCTCCGAGGAACTGGACGTCGTCGACGCCAACCGCTGCAAACGACGAGGTAATCGCGGCGCGCATGTCGAGCGCTGGGTCGCCGGTCGCCGTTATCGAGCGAACGTCGTCGCCGAGCAAGGAAGCCACGTGATCGAGGTCTTCGCGCCCGAACTCATAACACTCTGGTCCAATAACCGGACCTACGACAGCTCGCTCGACGGTCGCCCCTCGTGCGTGTAAATCGTCGGTTACCGCAGAAACGACCCCGGCGGCGAGGCCCCGCCACCCGGCGTGGGCAACCGCAATCGGGCCATGATTTGTGATGAACGCGATCGGAGCGCAGTCGGCGCCTTGGACGGCGATTGGCACACCGACCCCGCTGGCTACAAGGGCGTCTGCTTCCGGAGCCTCTGCGGGATCACAGGAGACACGGTCGGCCGAGGCGACGGCTGCGCCGTGCACCTGTCGAACAACGGTCCAGGGGTTTGGCCCTAACACTGCACGCCGCCGGTCAGCGAGAGCCTCGGGAGGCGCGTCGATATGAAAGTCTCCGTCGGCACGGTCGGTAATCGCGACGTCGACGATCGAGCCATCAGCTCGGATGAAGTGGTGCTGTGCGCTCACGAGGAGCGGTTCCTCAGCGAAGAAAGTCAGGGACGTCGAATTCGTCGTCCGGACCGTCTTCGTCTTCTTCGGGATCGGTGTCGGCAAAGACGTCCGCTATTTCGAGGTCGTCATCGTTTGAGCCAACGCTAAACGTCGAGGCCGACGATGGAGTTGCCGGTGCTGCGGTATCTGCAGGTGATGACGTCTCGGACACGGTCGTCGTCGAAATTTCTGGGCTTGACCCGCCGATCGGAGCTCGTTCGGCAAGGGTCGTTCCCGACGTCGCTGCACCGACTGTGGTGCTGCTGTCCCAGCGTTCAAAGCCCGCAGCGATAACGGTGACGCGGACATCGTCGCCCATCTCGTCGTCGATCACGGCGCCGAAGATGATGTTGGCGTCCGGGTGAGCAACGCCGTGGATGACCTCAGCTGCTTCGTTGACTTCGAACAAGCCAAGATCGCTTCCGCCCGAGATGTTGAGCAGGATGCCTCGTGCGCCTTCGATCGATGCTTCGAGAAGCGGTGAGCTGATCGCTGCGCGTGCGGCGGCGAGGGCTCGGCCTTCACCGGACGCATAGCCAATGCCCATAAGCGCCGAGCCTGCGTCGGACATGATCATCTTCACGTCGGCGAAGTCGGTGTTGATCAGGCCTGGGGTCGTGATGAGATCGGTAATGCCCTGGACACCTTGGAGGAGCACCTCGTCGGCCATCTTGAAGGCGTTGAGCACGGAGGTGTTCTCGTCGGACACCGTGAGCAAGCGATCGTTCGGAATGACGATCTGGGTGTCGACATTTTCCTTGAGGCGTTGAATGCCTTGTTCGGCCTGGACGGCGCGTCGGCGACCTTCAAAACCGAACGGCCGGGTAACAACACCGATGGTGAGTGCGCCGACGTCGCGAGCGATCTCGGCAATAACTGGAGCCGCGCCGGTTCCGGTGCCGCCGCCCTTGCCTGCGGTAATGAAGACCATGTCGGCGCCGTCGATGGCAGCCTGAATCTCATCTCGATGATCTTCGGCGGCCTGGCGGCCAACCTCTGGGTCCGAACCAGCGCCGAGGCCCCGGGTCAGTTCACGGCCGATGTCGAGCTTGATGTCTGCATCGCTCATCAGAAGGGCTTGCGCGTCGGTGTTGACGGCGACGAATTCGACGCCCTTCAATCCGGCGTCGATCATGCGGTTGACAGCATTGACGCCGCCACCGCCGACGCCGACAACCTTGATCACTGCAAGGTAATTCTGGGGTGTTCCGTTCATGGGGCTGGTTCCTCCGGTCCCGATCATCGCGTAAGACTCCTCCGCATGTGGTGCATCTCCGTAATCGACCATCCAGCCGGCCCGAAATTGTGCCGGGTGGATGGTCGGTTACGAGAGCGTGCGCCTCACGGCCCCTACTCGCTGTGTGTGGCGCGGTGAGCACCACACGTGAGAAAGGAAACCGTAGTTTGACGGAAGTTGCAAAACGAGAACGAGAAATTCTGTACTTTTGGACCGTACGGCCCACGACTGTCTATTACGTAAGCTCCTGCGCTTCGAGCATGCACGGTGCGTTTCGGTGCAGCACCGGGGTATCGGCCACGGTCAGATCGATCCGTTCGAGGCAGACCAACGATGCTCCCCCGTCGAGAATCGAGGCCAGGGAGACGAACTGCGTTCGGTGATCTTCGAATGCGCCAAACGACGCGTAGGCGGTTCCAACAAGCTTGGCGATCACCCGACCATCGTTGTCGACACTCCATGTCGTGACCCACGGGTCGAGCTGTAGCGGAAGGTCCTGGGTAATCTCAAGAACGCGTTCGATGCCTTCGAGTTCTCCGCCGATTTCGGCCGACTCGATGATCTGGCTTGTCGCGACGATCAGCGGGACACCGGTAGGTGGAGTCATTCTCGACTCGACCACAACACCGTCTTCTCCGAGGACGACCCACTCGCGGCCAGACGGGCTGCCAACGGTTGCCGACACGGTCCGCTCACGGACGACGACTCGGACGGTCGACGGCCACTGACGGGTCACTTCGACCGCCTTGACCCACGGCAGCGCAGCGATTCGGTCTGCACCTTCATCGGTGTCATACATCAGGAGCGCTTGGTCTTCGCCAATGTCGAGGGCATCGAGAATGAGTCCCTCGCTCGTGCGCGCTGCTCCACTCACCTGGACGTTCTCGGCTTCGAAGAATGGCGCTTCGAGAACCGCAATACAGAACGCAGCGCCGACGACGATCGCCGCGAGCAGCCACCACTTCGCCGGGTTTGCTGGCTCGCCACCGCTTGTGGCTGTGCGGCGGGCCGGGATCGACCTCGGCGAGCTCACGACCGCTTTCGATGATGCCGTCTTTGGCTTGGACGAGGCAGCCTTGCGCGCTGTTGGCTTGCGCGCTGTTGGCTTGGACGAGGCAGCCTTGCGCGCCTTTGGCTTGGCTGTTGGCGTGTGTGCGGTGCGCCGACGTGTCGAACCATGGGTCGAGCGAGCCGTCGAGCGACGCTGCTCGGTCGTGCCCGATGGCGAAGCGGCTCGTTGCGGACGAGGACCCGGGCGTGGACGCGTTCCGGTTACCTCAACTTTTCTCGACATGTATTACGACTTCCCCTCGGCGTGGTCGGCGGGTCCGCGGACTTCCTCGACCAACGCGTTTGTAAAACCTACGAGACGGGTCTCGGCGTGCAGGTGAACACCTGCATGTTTCTCAACACGCCGAACAACTTCCCCCATCAGTGTCATGACATCGTTGGCCGAACCGTCGGCATCGACCTGAATGAAATTCGCGTGCTTCGTCGAGACCTCGGCACTGCCTATTCGCAGCCCTTTGAGTCCGGCAGCGTCGATCAGTCTGCCGGCCGAATCGTTGGGCGGGTTCGTGAACACCGAGCCCGCGTTTGCCCCGCCCGGTTGGTGTTCTCGACGCCACGACACGATCTCTTTCAGCTCGAGTGTTCCCGCTTCGCTGTCGCCTTCGGTTAGCTGCAGCGTGGCACTGACGACGAGCTCCGAACGCGTTAGCGAGGACGACCGGTAGCCAAGGTCGAGCGAATCTGCACCCCTCGTCGATACGACACCAGTTTCCAGATTGGCGATGTCCACCGAGACCAGGTTCGCTGCCATGTCGGATCCGTGACCTCCGGCGTTCATCCGGACCGCTCCGCCGATGGAGCCCGGCACACCGACCGCCCAGGCAAAGCCGGTGAGACCCGCGTTGACCGTCGCACGAGCGACGACCGGCAATGAGGCTGCGCTGCCCGCTTTGACGATCGTGCCTTCGATTACCACATCGGTGAACGCCTCACCGAGGACGATCGCGACGCCGTCGAAACCAGCATCCGCGACCAACAGGTTTGACCCTTTGCCGATCGGCAATGTGGCAACGTCGGTTTCGGCCAGGATGGCCAACGCTGCGGCGAGCGCATCGACACTCTCGACGCGAACGAGGACACCGAGCGGACCGCCCACTCGGTAGGTACACAACGGTCCTGATGGCGCGTTGCGCTCGACGAGGAGTCCATCGATTCGTTGAAGTGCGTCCGCGATCACGATGTTTCCGATGACGATGTTTCCGATGATGGGGTGTCGAGCCGAGGCTGTACTTCGTCGGGGATCGTGACGAGGTCGCCAGCGCCCAACGTGATGCACAGATCGCCGGGCTGGAGGATCTCTGCGAGCCGGTCCGGAAGCGTGCTGCGGTCTTGGTGATAGATGATCTCGGGGTGCCCGTCGCCACGCTCAACCGCTTGCACGACGAGTTCGCCCGTGATGCCAGGCCGCGGGGCCTCGCCCGAGGAATAGATGTCGGTTAACACGAGTAGGTCGGCGTCATCGAAACAGTCCTCAAAGTCCTGCCAGACGGCCTCTGTGCGGCTGTACCGGTGTGGTTGGAAAACGGCGACAACACGGTCGTGTTGTGTGTCCGCAGCCGCAGCGAGCGCCGCAGCGACCTCGGTCGGGAGATGTGCGTAGTCGTCGATGAAGTCGACGCCTCCAGCTGAGCCACGTCTATCGAAGCGTCGACCAACGCCGCCAAATCGAGATAGCGCTGCTTGAGCGGCCCGAAAGGGCAATCCCATTTCGAGTGCAGCCGCGGCCGCAGCGGTGGCGTTGCGCGCGTTGTGAAGTCCAGGCATTGGAACGCGGAGACTTCCAAGCAGCACGCCCGCCCGATGGAGGTCGAAGCTGATCGAGTCCACGCCACGAACAATGTCGGCCATTCGATATGTCGCGGTGTCGGTTGCGCCGTAGGTCACCACGTTCGACCCGTAGGCCAGCTCGCCGGCGCCCGGATCATCGGCGCAGACGACCGCTACGGCCGATGCCGCTACGAAGTCGGCAAAGGCCGCTCGCATGTTGGCTTCCGATCCGTAGAACTCGAGATGGTCGGGCTCGACATTGGTGACGATGCCAATGGTGTGGTCGAGCGCGAAGCCGGACCCATCGCTCTCGTCGGCTTCGATCACGAACCAGTCGCCTTGCCCCCAGCGGGCACCGCTTCCAAGGTCGGGCACGACGCCACCGATGATGTAGCTCGGGTCGACGCCCGCCTCCATTGCTATGACGGCGAGCATCGATGTGGTGGTGGTCTTGCCGTGGGTTCCAGCGACGGCGACGGTCTTTCGCTGAGCGGCGATGGCGGTAAGTAACTCGCCGCGGTGAAGGACCCGGCCCCCTGCTTCGATGATCGCGACGACCTCGGGGTTGGTATCGGGCACGGCGGTCGACTTCGCAGCGATATCGGGTGACTGGACATTCACGGCGTCGTGGCCAACAACAGCATCGATACCGAGCGAACGAAGTCGATCGATCGACGCCGATGCCACCATGTCGCTACCGCGAACGTTATGCCCCATGCCTGCGAGCACCTCGGCAATCGCAGCCATTCCGGCTCCACCGATGGCGACGAGATGAACGTTCTGTGGGTTCGACAGGTCGATCGGGTTGGGTTGGGTCACGACGGTTCTCCGAAGGTCTCGACAAGATCGGTAACCGCTTCTGCGGCATCTGGGCGAGCAACGCTCGATGCCCCTGCGCGCATCGTAGACAAGATGCCCTCGGTGGCGAGGAGGCGGGTCACGGTGTCAACAAAGAGCTGGGCGTCAAAGATCGAGTCCGCAAGAAGTTCAGCTCCTCCAGCGCGTTCGAGGGCGCGGGCGTTGGCTGTTTGGTGGTCCCCGGGCGCTCCGGGTAGTGGAACAAGGACGGCAGGGGTTCCGGTCACGGCCAGCTCAGCGCAACTGGTCGCACCAGCTCTACAGACGACAAGATCGGCGGCCGCGTAGACCGAAGCCATATCGTTCTCGTATTCGATTGGGGTGTACGTCAGCGCTGCATTATCGGGCATCACCGCTCGTGCGGTGACGTCGGCGAAGTCCCGGGTACCGATGATGTGACGGATCTCAATATCGCGACGATCGGCGAGTAGCGGGAGCGCTCCGACGACCGCATTGTTGATCGTGCGAGCGCCGAGCGAACCTCCGAAGACAACGAGCAAGGTGCGGTCGTCGGGAAGGCCGAGGCTGGCCCGCGCTGCTGATCGAGACCGTTCGCGATCCTCGCCAACCGCGAGGATTTCGGGCCGGACGGGGTTCCCGGTCCACACCGCACGAGGCAGGTCGGTGCCTTCATAGGACACCGCGCTCGCCTTCGCGAACCGTCCAATGATCTTGTTGGCCAACCCGGGAACAGCGTTCTGTTCGGCGACGACGACCGGCACGCGCAGCAACACCGCCCACAATCCGGCAGGGACGCTGGCGTAGCCGCCCAGGGCGACGACGACGTCGGGGTCATGCTTTCGCAGCAGAGAAAACGACGTTGCAAAGGCTTTCAGCAAGCCAATGACGGCGCCGATGTTGTCCGTCGTGAGCTTGCGCTGAATCCCACGCCCGGGAAGCAGCGTGAGATCGAACCCGGCGTCGGGCACGATCGTCCGCTCGACGCCTCGCTCGGAGCCAACGAAGTGAATCGATGCCGGGTCGTGGCCCCGTCGGACGAGTTCTTGACCAATCGCCACTCCGGGCAGGACGTGTCCGGCGGTTCCGCCGCCAACGATAAGTGCGTGTGTGTCGCTCAACGGTTGCTCCGTGCGACGTTCAACATTACGCCAACACCGGCCATGGTCGTCACGAGGGACGTGCCGCCCGCCGACATGAATGGCAGCGGGACGCCGGTGATGGGAAGCACCCCAAGGACCGCGCCGATATTGATGAAGGCTTGAGCGAGAATCCACGATGAGACACCGATAACGAGCAGCGCACCGAACCGATCGGCGCGACGGGCAATGACGAGCGAGACCAACCCAAACAGCACGTAGCCCATGACCACGACGACCGCGCCGACGAGACCAAACTCCTCTGCGGTGACCGCGAACACGAAGTCGTTGTGCGCTTCGGGCAGGAAGCCGTACTTGCCTCGACTCTCGCCAATCCCGACGCCCGTGATCCCGCCGTTGGCAACCGAAACCAGCGACTGGATCGTCTGCCAGCCATCGCCGAGGTGGTCGTTCCACGGATCCATGAAGGCCAGAAGACGGGCACGTCGGTAGGGGGCGAAGTACGCGAGAGCCGCAGCTATGGCGGCACTACCCGAAGCAATCGCAAGGATTGCTCTGAGGTCGACCCCGCTTGCGAACAGTGCCGAGATTCCAATCACGAAGATGATGATGGTTGTTCCGAGGTTTGGCTGCAGCAGGATAAGGCCGGCATAGATAACGAGCACGAGCCCGATGGGCTTGAGCGAGCGCCGAACATCGACGGACTTGGACCGGGCGAGGTTGTCGGCGGCGAAGAGTACGAGCGTGAGCTTGGCGAGTTCGGAGGGCTGGAATTGCACCGGGCCGAGGCGCAACCATCGCTGGGCGCCGTTCACCGAAACGCCGAATCCGGGAACGAGCACAAGCGCCAGGAGCACAAACGACACGAGTAGCGCCGGAACGGTGAATCGTCGGAGCAGGCGGTGATCAAAGAACGTTGCGACAGCGCAGGCGATCGATCCGAGCACGAGCCACATGGCCTGCGACTGGAATTCGCCCCAGGGTGAACCGTCCCTGGTAAGCGACGTCACCGATGACGCCGAAAGCACCATGGTCAGGCCGAGCAGCGAGAAACACACCACGATGGCAAGGAGAACGAGAAACGGCGTTGACCCGATTCCGACCTGACGGCTTGTTGCCGTCTTGGTGCGTGCCGCGGTCGCTGGACGCGATGTCGTTGCGGTTGTGCGCTTCCTCGGCGTAGCGCTCTTGGGCCGCGAGCTGGCCGCACGCCGGGTAGGCGTTGCCTGACGGGCCGATCGGGCTCGACGTGAAGAAGTAGCGGTCATGATTCCTCCAAGAAGTCATGGACAGCGCGAATGAAGTCATCGCCGCGTGCGCCGTAGTTGGCGTATTTGTCGAACGACGTACATCCAGGTGAAAGCAAGATCGTGTCGCCCGCCTGGGCGAGCGCGACGGAGCGGGCGAGGGCATCATCCATGTCGGATGCGATCTCAACCGGCGCTGCTCCGTCGAACGCAGCAGCGATCTCGTCGGCAGCGTCGCCCATTGCCACGACGGCGCGAGTTCTGTCGCTTACGGTGCGAAGCTCGCTGAGGTCGAGATCCTTGTTGCGTCCACCGGCGATCAGCACCACCGATTCGAACGACCTCACGGCGGTCAGAACCGCATGGGGGACGGTGGCCTTTGAGTCGTTATAGAACGAGATGCCATTTGCGGTTGCGACATGTTGGATGCGATGCGGCGGCAGCTCGTAGGTCGTCACTGCTGCAACGATTCCGGCCACCGTCGCTCCGAGCTCGAGCGCGAGCGCTGCGGCGACCATGGTGTTCGTAATGTCGTGATCGAAAGCTCGTGGCAGCTCGGACACGGCGCCGATGTCGATTCCGTCGATGAGCATTCGTCCGTCGGCGACGAAGGCGGTCGCTCCGTCGCTGTCGGTGAGCCCAACCAGCACCGCACGGCGGTCCGTGGGGACGTGTGTGCGAACGACTGGATCGTCGGTTGGGGCTACGGCGATGCCGTCGGCTGGCAAGGAACGCCAGATCTTTGCTTTTGCCTGTTCGTAGCCATCGAGCGTCGAGTGAACGTCGAGGTGATCCGGACTGAAGTTCAGCCATGCGGCAGCCTGCGGCGCGAAGTGTTCTGCATGCCCCAGCCGGAACGAGGACGCCTCTACAACGAACGCGTCATAGCCGGGATCGTCAATCGCCTCGATGAATGGCACGTCGGTGTTGCCGACCGCAGCGGTCATGACACCCGAAGCGTTGAGCATGGCGACCGTCAACAGGGTCACCGAGGTCTTGCCGTCGGTACCGGTGATCGCAGCTACCGGACGGTCGTCCCACCAACTAGCCAGGTCGAACTCGGAGAGCGTGCGGATGCCGATGTCTCGACCAATCTCGAATGCTGGGTGCGACTCGGGAACACCTGGACTCGGGATGAAGGCCGCCGCCTCCGTGAGCGCTGCACGAAGCTCGTCGACCGATGGCGCTTCGAGCAACACACAGTCCACTTCGTCGGCGAAAGTCCGAGTGTCCGCGGTTGGGCGGTCCTCGACAGCTGTCACTGCGATGTTGCGGCGACGAAGCGCCCTCGTGACAGCCTTGCTCGCAACCCCGAGGCCGAGCACGACGACGCGCTCCCCCGCAGCCACGGGCATACCGACCGAGACCGACTCCGTCACGCGGTGATCCCTTGTGCGATCGAGTCCCAATAGAAGATGCCAACGCCGACGCCGGTGGTCAGTCCAGAGAGCAGCCAGAATCGAATAATGACGCGCGTCTCGGGCCAGCCGACCAACTCGAAATGATGATGGATTGGTGCCATCCGGAACAGGCGCCGACCGTTCTGAGTACGAAACACAAAGACCTGCAGAATGACCGAGACGGTCTCGGCAACAAACAGCGAGCCCATGATCGGCAGGAGCAGTTGCGTGTTGGTGGTCAACGCCAGAGCAGCGAGTGCAGCACCGATCGCGAGCGACCCGGTGTCTCCCATAAAGATCTGCGCTGGCGCCGCGTTCCACCACAAGAACCCGACGCAACCGCCGAGCATGGACACGGAGATGACCGCAAGGTCGAGCGCGTGCGGAATGTCGTAGTCGTCAGGGTGCCGGAAGGCCCAAAACGCGATGAAGGTAAACCCGGCGAAGTTGAGAATCGCTGCCCCCGAGGCCAAGCCATCGAGTCCGTCGGTCAGGTTCACGGCGTTCGCGGTTGCGAGCAACAAGAAGATCGCCCAGAGGGACCAACCCACCTTGCCAAGGTCAAGGCCGATCGAGTCGTACCGAACAAAGGACAGCTCGGTGTGCACGTTCGTGAGAGTGATCAGCAGCACGGCGAACATCACCGCCACCGTGACCAGCCCAATGACCTTCGCCCTCTTGTTCAGGCCAAGGTTTCGCTCGCGGGAGATCTTGATCCAATCGTCGAGGAAGCCGACTATGCCGGTTGCAACGATCGTCCCCATGACGATGAGTCCGGTTCGGGTGAAAACGATCGAGGTACCGACACCGAACAGGTTTGCGACGTCAGCGGCGATGTAGCCGCCGAACGCTCCGAAGACGATCGCGATGCCACCCATAGTGGGGGTACCGGCTTTGACGGCGTGACCCTGTGGCCCGTCCTCACGGATTGGCTGGCCAACCTTTGCACGGGTCAGGAAGTCGATGAGGAACCGGGTTCCAAGCAGCGACAAGGTGACCGACGTTGCGGCGGCAATGAGCAAACGAATCATGAGGCACTCTCCCAGCCCAGCGAGAGGAGCGCGGAGCGGGCATGCTCACGGTCATCAAAGTCGCTACGCGTCGTTCCAACGATTTGGTAATCCTCGTGGCCCTTGCCGGCAATCACCACAATATCGCCGGGGACCGCCCCCGTGATCGCTGAACGGATTGCCTCGGCCCGGTCGGCTATGCGGTGGATCTCGGCTGGACGATGGCTGCTGTTTTCGATGCCGACAACGACGTCGTCGATGATGGCGTCGGGGTCTTCGGTGCGTGGGTTGTCCGACGTGACATAGACGATGTCGGCGGCGGTCGCGGCGGCGCCCATCAGCGGACGCTTCCCAGGGTCACGGTCGCCGGCTGCGCCGAAGACGATGATCACTCGCCCATCACTAATCTCACGGGCGCTTTCGATCGCGACGGTGACGCTCGCTGGAGTATGCGAGTAGTCGACGACCACCGCGAACGGTTGGCCGTTGTCGACGGATTCGAACCTGCCTGGGATGGGAACCGCAACGTGTAACGCGGCGGCGATCGCAGCCTCGTCGTAACCCAAGATGACCGCGGCTTCTGCGGCCAGGGCAGCGTTCGTCACGCTGAAGCTCCCGCCGAGCGGCAGCTCGATTGCGTGGCCGCGCCAGGTGAACGCACTCGATCGCTGCTCCAGACGGGCGTCCGCAATGAGCGCTGCGCCGTCGACGGTGACGAGCTCATGGTCAGCGGGGAGCGCCCCGGTTGAACGTAGCTCGCGGATTCGTTCGGCGAGCCGTGCACCCCACGGGTCGGAAATGTCGATGACCGCATCTGCGCCAAACTCGTCGGTGAAGAGTTGAGCTTTAGCCTCGAAGTACTCCTCCATATCCGCGTGGTAGTCGAGATGGTCCTGGCTCAGATTCGTGAAGATCGCCACGGAAACATCACTGCCAGCAATGCGCTGTTGGTCGAGCGCATGGCTCGAAATTTCCGCGGCAACGACAGAACAGCCGTCGACCAAATGCTGGCGGAGCGAGCGCTGGAACTCCGGCGCAGCTGCGGTCGTGAGCGCCCCGGTCAGCGTGCCCATAGCCGCTGCGACGTCGCCGCACGAACGAACGATGTGAGCTACGAGCGAGACGACCGACGTCTTGCCGTTCGTCCCAGTAACCCCGACGAGGTCGAGATGCTTGCTCGGCTGAGCGGATTGCGCGGCGGCGAGGTATCCGGTCGCGCGGCGGGTGTCGGTCGTGAGTACTTCGGGTACGCGATCGGTCGTCGCCCGCTCGACGACCACCGCTACAGCACCGGCGTCGATGGCGGAGTCCACGAAATCATGACCATCGAGCGTTGCACCAGCAACGGCGCAAAAGAGCGTGCCCGGCACGACAGCTCGGCTGTCTTGGGTTATTGCAGTGACCGATACATCGGCCTGACCAGTGCTCGAAACCAGGCCGGGGACAACGGTGTTCACCGACGCAAGGAGTTCCTGTAGCGAATCGATCTCGGAGATCATCGATCGAGCACCGCCTCTGCTGGCGGGATACGGAAATGCTGCAACGCGAAGTTGGAGATCTCGCCGAACAACGGAGCCGCAACGCGCCCACCGGATGCATCACCTTCGGGTTCTTCGATCATGACGATGATCGACAACTCGGGGTTACCGGCTGGCAGATAGCCGGCGAACGATGTCAGCAAGTGCACCTCGCCGTTCTCGTCGAGGTAGCCGCCACCGGGCTGAGCGATACGGGCGGTTCCCGTCTTGCCAGCGATCTGGTAGCCGGGGACCGACGCAAGCACACCGGTTCCGCCTTCGGCCACAACTCCGGCGAGCAGCGATGTCACCTGTCGAGCCGTCTCTTGCGACACGACCCGACGGCCATCTCGCGGACTCGCGATGTCGAAGTCTCCGTCAGCGGACTGCACTCCCATCACGACGTGCGGCTCTACGAGGACACCGTCGTTTGCGAACACGTTGTACGCGCGCAGCATCTGCAACGGTGTGGCAGCGTAGCCGTAGCCGATTGCGGCGAAGGGCTTGGACACGCCAGACCATTCGTCCTTCGGGTGCAAGATGCCTGCTGATTCGCCCGGGAAGTTCAGTGCGGTTGGGGAACCGAGACCAAAGTCGACGAGGTAGTCGTGGAACCGGTCGCTCTCAAGGCGATCGACCAGCAGCGCGACACCAACGTTCGATGAGTTCTTCAGAACATCGCCGGTCGTCATCACGCTCTGACCGGTATGCACGGAGTCTTCGAAGGACACGTCGTACAGATCGAGTTTGTCCGTGACTTCGACCGTGGTCTGCGGCGTGATCAGGCCTTCTTCGAGCAGTGCTCCGATTGCGATTGGCTTACTGATGGACCCCGGTTCGACAACCCAGGTAACGGCCTTGTTTTCTCCGGAGACCTGGATGATGCCGTTCTCGGTTCGCGCCACGGTTGACATGGCGAGAATTTCGCCGGTAGCCGTACGCGAGACAACGACCGTTCCCGATTTCGCTCCGGATTCGGCCACGGTCTGCTCGAGCAGGTTCTCCACCTCGAACTGCACCGTCCGGTCGATCGTCAAAACGAGCGAGTCGCCGGGTTCTGGAGCAATGAGTTCGTATTTGCCGTCAGGGATTGTGACCGCCCGACTTCCGCCAGATGCCAATCCGCGTTCGACGACGACCTTGCCGTCCTCGCCGGTCAGGACCTCGTGGTATTGGGCTTCGAGGCCGCTGAGTCCCTTGCCGTCGATGTCGGTGCGCCCGAGAATCCCGCGGGCAACATTGCCACCAGATGGGGTGAGGCGGGCCTGTTCTTCGATGTCGTAGATGCCGGGTAGTTCGAGCGCCAGGACCCGCGCAGCCGTCTCATCGTCAAGCTGACGCGCCATCCAGGCAAACTTGGCTTCCTCGTTGGAGAGGCGACGGGTGAGCTGATCGAGATCGCCGCCCGTGACCGAAACGATCTGCGCAGCGATGTTGGCCGGGTCGGCCTGAGAAGTGAGACGCGGGTCGGCCCAGATACTTGGTCGACCACTCGATACTGCGAGTTCCTCGCCGTCACGGTCCAGGATCGATCCGCGCTGTGCTGCGAGGTCGGCGGTCCGGATGCGCTGGCTCTCACCGTGTTCGACGTAGAGCTCAGGATCGAGAACCTGCAATGACACGAGTCGCCAGATCATCACGGCGCCCATAAAGACCATGGCGGCGGCGAGCGACGCCATGCGCCAGCCGGAGAACCCGTTCCGAGATGGCAATCGAACGAGGGTGATCATGGCTCCGGTCATGGCGTCTCCCCCGTTGTCGTGTCGGGGTAGAGCGAGGCGGGCAGAGGCGCTGGGCCGAACGGGTTACCCGGTGGCGGAAGTCGAATCTCGACGAGGTCGGGGTCGACACCAGGGAGATACGTACGTTCATCGGGACGAATCATTCCAAGCCGGGACACCGCGGTGTCCAAGATGCGCTCTGGGGCTTCGAGTTCGATTACTCGCAACCGGAGTTCCTGATTTCGCTCACGGGCGACCGAGAGTTCGCTGTTGACCGCGTCGAGCTGGACTCGGTTCTGCACGATGAAGGTCTGCACGACGACGATTCCGAGAAGGGAGCCGAAAACGACCACGACGGCGATGACCGAGAAGACGACATCGCCGGAGCGTGCACGACGCTCGCTTATTCGATTGGAGATTGCCGGGAGCCCGAGGAACTCGACCACCCGTGTTCGACGGTTGGTCACGTGTCGTCCCGCCTTCGGATCGCTCGGAGACGAGCCGAGCGCGCCCGAGGGTTGCGTTCGAGTTCGTCATCTGACGCGGTCTTTGCCCCACGGAAGAACCATTCGAAGTCCGATGTGGCTGGCATCCCCGGAAGTGCCCCATCGTCGATGGTCTTGCGCATGCGGTCCTTGGTAATGCGGTCCTCGCCGGAGTGATAGGTGAGGACGAGGCCAACACCTCCCGGAGCGAGCATCCGAATCATCGAGTCGATCGTGTCACCGAGGATGCTCAGTTCGTCGTTGACCTCGATGCGCAAGGCTTGAAACGTGCGCTTTGCTGGGTGACCAGTGCTCTTGCGGCGCGCCGCTGCTGGAATGGCGTTTGAGACCAGTTCGGCCAGTTCGGTAGTCGTCGACAACGGACGCGCCGACATGATCGCGTCGACGATACGTCCCGCATGGCGTTCGTCGCCGTAAGAACGAAGCACGTCGACTAGTTCACCCGGAGCGTATGTGTTGACAATGTCGGCGGCGGTGCGTGACTGGCCGTTGTCCATCCGCATGTCGAGCGGTCCGTCGATTCGGTAGCTGAAGCCGCGTTCACCGACGTCGAGTTGCGGCGACGACACGCCAAGGTCCATCAAAAAGCCAGATATGGCCGGGACGTCGCTCTGGCGAAGCAAGCTGGCCGCGAGGTCGAAGCGGGTCTTGTGCAGTACGGCACGTTCGCCGAAGGCCGAGAGTCGCTGTCCGGCCGCCTCGAGCGCAACGTCGTCGCGATCGAATCCATGAAGGGTCAAGTCTTCCCGCTGTTCGAGTGTGGCGACGCCATGGCCTGCACCCCCGAGGGTGAGATCGGCAAAGACTCCCGGAGGTAGGTCGTCGATGATGCTGAGGATTTCGTCGAGCATCACCGGGTCGTGGTGAAACCCGGAAGGTTCAGCTGCTGGTGTTCGTTCCATAATCAACACGACGGAAGGCGCCGCTGAGAGCGTTACGAGCGAGCGGTATGTGGTTCGGCCATTGACAGTCCCTCGGTTAACGGGCGCACGTCAGGATTTCTCCCCTGATCGAGCTGATGGCAAGCGGGCGGAGTAGGGGCCTTCCATCTGCTAACCGAGAGACTGTCAATGAACGAGCCTTGCTCGCTGTTTTTCGCTACTTCAGCTGACCCTCCTGTGACTTTCTCGATACTCCCGATCGAGATCCGTGTTGGCAGTCGATGAGCCAGAGACCCGATCGAGATCCGTGTTCACGCTCGATACGACCGAGAGGGCGCTTAGTTGATCGTTCCCCCAGCTTTGAACTGCTCTTGCACCACGTTGTTGAGTGTGGCTTCCATCGATTCGTAGGCTTCGCGGTCCCAGATCTCCACATGCGTGAGTGCTCCGGCCACGATCACGTCGCCCGTCAGGTTGGCGATCTCGCGCAACCGTTGGGGAATCGTGATGCGTCCCGCTGAATCGATATCGATCTCGACGGTGCTCGCTGCGAAAGCCAACCGGGCTTGGGGATCGGTCTCCCCGGATCGAACTTGGTCGAGCAACCGTTGGGTGGTCTCGGCGAACGCCGCTTCGGAGTACACGCCCAGGGAACTGCCCTGCTGGGCGAGGTAGACCCGTTCGCCCAGTTTCGAGCGGAACTTCGCTGGCAGCACGAGACGATTCTTCGAGTCGAGGGAGTGCTCGTAGTGATTGACGAACATCGCTTCCCTCCCCGTTGAATCGTTGGTGCGTGGTGCCGTACTCCATGTTGAGACACCGTATGACACTTTGCCCCACTAGGCAAGCATCTTTCCCCACTTTTCGTCAAATTGAACCCACTGTTGAGATGTTTCTCAAGAAATCTCGCGAAGGGTCGAACATTCGTACCCACTAGAAGTGCCGAAATATCAACATATCCGTTGATATTCGGCGAAATGTCGGCCGGTGGCGCGTAGTGGGAGCTTGTCCCAAGAAAATCTCGCCGTACGATGCATTTTGTGACTATGAAGGGCTTTGCGGCCGAGTTCATCGACGAAGACCCCGCGTCGTTCCATGCGCGTCCGTTCGACGACGCACCACGGTCGCTGTGGGTCCCGCAGCTGTCCGATGCCGAGACGTTGGTGTTGGGCAGTTCGCAGCACGCAGACACGGTCGATGCCAACGAGCTCGCAGATCAGAGGGTCGCGGTGGCCAAGCGTCGTAGCGGTGGAGGCGCCGTCCTGGTGAGCCAAGCCGACCTCGTGTGGTTCGACGTTGTTTTGCCGTCAGGCGATCCGTTGTGGTCCGCCGACGTGGGGCGGAGCTTCGATTGGCTCGGCGCTGCATGTCAGCGCGCACTGCTTGGGCTCGGTGTCGATACGCAGCTGTATGGCGGACGCCTTCAGCACTCTCCCTGGTCACGGCGCGTGTGCTTTGCAGGCCTTGGCCCGGGCGAGCTCACCCTCGATGGGCAGAAGCTCGTTGGCATGTCTCAGCGCAGAACCCGCAGCGCGGCCCGTCTACAGGTTGCGATCCTTCGTCGGTGGGACGGCCCCCGGCACGCGTCGTTCCTAGCGCTATCGGCGGAGGAACGGGTCCGTGCAGCCGCAGACCTCCGAGATGTAGCGGTCGGTATCCCACACTCCCCAACCGAGATCCTCAACGCAATCCAAACCGAACTAGCCACCCACTAAGCAAAATCACCGCCGAGCCCACCAACCACCGCCGAGCCCACCAACCACCGCCTCAGGCGTAAAGGCTGCGTGCCGAATGAACGCTCCCCGAAGGGGAAGAGCGGATCTTTAGATCGAAGCCGCCAAAATCAGCCGGAGGCTGGCGGCGTAGATCTAGAGATACTTCCAGCTCTTGGCCCACTCGAGATATTCGATGAACTGGTGTGGTTCGGGTCGACCTTCGGTGTCGGCGAATGCCGTTTCGAATCGAAAGTCCATCCAAGATGCGTCCGGGATCGGTAGATACGGCTTGGTCGCCCACCAGCGATCCGGAGCGTGGTTGCGTGCCAATCGCAGCGCGGTACGCCAAAGGTCGGGGCGTTTGGCGAGCGCCACTCCATTTTGTAGCGCCCAGCCCGATGGCGTGTTCGTCGTCGTCATTCTCACCAGACTATTGCTCAATACGTGAATAGGCTTCTTCGGACTCGTGTTACTACTGGTGTGGGGTGCGCCCCCGGCGCGGCTGACCAAATACTGGGTCAACGGGCGACTACAACTACCATGGTGCACTCGCGGTTTTGCCGCATTGCAACGATGACAACTGAGGAGTAACGGGTGACGACAACCCCCCAATCGACCCGAACGGAAACGTTCTCGACTCTGTTTCGGTCCATGGTTGACAACATCGAAACCGTGATCCGCGGCAAGCACGACATCGTGCAGCTTGCGGTTCTCGCGATGGTCGCTGAAGGCCACGTCTTGCTCGAAGACTCCCCTGGTCTGGGCAAGACCACATTGGCCAAGGCAATGTCGGCGACGGTCGGCGGATCGAGCGGCCGTATTCAGTTCACTCCAGATCTACTCCCGGCCGATGTCGTCGGCATGTCGATATGGAACCGTGGTACCGGCGAGTTTGAGTTTCGCCCGGGCGCAGTGTTTGCAAACATCGTGCTGGCCGATGAGATCAACCGAGCGTCGCCCAAGACCCAATCCTCTCTGCTCGAGGCAATGGCGGAGCGACAGGTAACCGTCGACCGCAACACCCATCACCTCGCCGGCCCGTTTATGGTCATTGCGACGCAGAACCCGCTCGACCACGAGGGCACCTACCCGTTGCCGGAGAGCCAGCTCGACCGCTTTCTCATGAAGCTGTCGCTTGGATATCCGAGCCGTGAGGCAGAGCTTGAGATCCTCGAACAGCAGGGAGACGGCGAGAACGGGGTGTCGGTCGATGACCTCACCCCAGCGGTGACTCCCCAGGACGTGATCATGATGACGAACGCGTTGGGTTCGGTTCATGTTGCGCCGGAGTTGAAGGGCTATCTGCTCGACATCGCCACAGCGACCCGCAATCATCCCGGTCTTCGTCTCGGTCTTTCACCACGTGCAATTTTGAGCATGCAACGGGTCGCCCGGGCATTGGCGGCGGCTTCGGGCCGAGCCTTCGTCATTCCCGACGATGTCAAAGCACTCGCTCGTCCCGTGCTCGCCCATCGTGTGATGCTCACACCCGAGTCACAATTGAGCGGGATGTCGGCGGCGAACATTATCGACGACGTCTTGGCCTCTGTGGCAGTTCCGAGCGTCGGCTGACAATGCCTACAACCCGCGGTTGGCTGTGCTTCCTGTTTGGCGCGGTCTCGATCGTCGCTGGCCGTCTCTTTGGCATGGTCGAGCTGTACATCATCGGTACCGCGCTGATCGCGCTTGCGGTCATTGCTGTCGTCGTTGCCGTAATGCGCCCTCTTCAGCTGGGCGTTGGTCGTACCGTTACGCCATCTCGACTCCATGTGGGTTCGGTAGGGCGGGTCGAGCTTGCGGTCCGCAACGGGTCGGCGAAGGCTCCCGTCATGCGCCTGACGGACAACGTACAGGGAACCACCGGAGCTCAGCTGTTCGTTAGTCCGCTGCGTCCTGACGAAGTAACCCGCGCTGCGTACAAGTTGCCAACCGAACGTCGTGGCGTGGTCAATGTCGGTCCCGTCGACTTCGAAGCGTCGGACCCCTTCGGCCTCGCAACACGACGATTCACCGCCCCGAGTCTCGGAAAGCTCGTCGTGTATCCCGAGGTCGTTCCGTTGCCGGCAGCACCGCCGTCGCCAGCGACCGAGAGACGGTCGATGTCCGATGTGCCCGAGTTTCTCGGCGGACGCAGCGAAGAATTTCATGCGTTGCGCCAGTACGTGCCTGGTGACGACATTCGCCGTATCAACTGGGCTGCCTCGGCACGCCACGACGACTTGATCGTTCGCGAGGACGAGGCCCCGACCCAGAACCACTTGACGGTGTTGCTCGACAATGCGTCGATGGATTCGATTTTGGCGGTCGACAAAGGCGCGTCCGTAGCAGCGTCGCTTATTTCGTCGATGCGCAATCGCTCCGATCCGTTCCGACTGTTGACCAGCGATGGACATGACACAAACTTCGTGCTTGGCACCTCGGGAGTCGAGCAGGCCCTAAGCGTCCTCGCCATTGTCGAACAAGCCTCGCGCGAGAGCCCCGGGTCGATCGTTCCGGCCGACGCTCAGGGAGCGATCGTTGTCGTATCTGGTCCGCATCCAACCGTGACGTCCTCGCAGCTCATGGCCTATGGGCGAGTGATGTTCTTGACGATGGATCACGCGGTTTGGGACACGAGCGCTCCCGCGGTGGCGAGCACGACCGAAGCCGTCGGCAAGGAGATCCGGTTGCGTTTGGGCTCGATCCAGGATTTGGCGAGCGTGTGGAGTCGATCCATCACCACGTTGATGTCGTCGGGGAGCGCCCGATGAAAACGCCCGGTAAGGATTGCCAAAACATGTCTTTGAGCGACTGCATAGGGGCGGCTTGCAATGACAATCTATTGACCGTGACCCTCCGCACTGCGCTCTCGACAGGATCGGCGTGATCCCTCGCCGCCGCGGCCACGTTCGCCGCATGCCGACGTCGAGTTACGACATCGCCACCGAGCTCCTGCTCGTTCTGTTTACGGTCGCGATCGTCTACAGCTTCAAGAGGCTCTTCATCGACACCTCGTTCTTTGTGCCGGTGGCTGCGGTGGCCGTGTCCGCACATGTCCTCGCCGCAGCTGTCCGGTGGGCTCGCGGAGGCTTGTTTATCTCGGCGTTCATTTCAGCCATCGGGTTTGCCGTCACCACGTGGTTACTGTTCCCGCCCACGACGATCGAGCCACCGATCAGCCCAGGCACTATTGCTCTCCGTGGTTACGGGACCGACTTGCAGCTGGCTTGGGAACAGTTTCAGACGGTCTCCTCCCCCGCCATCGTCACCGCTCCATTCCTGTTGCTCATCGCGATCGTTACGTGGGTTATTGCGTTTTTGGCCGACTGGGCCGCGTTCCGGCTTCGTTCTCCGGGTGAGGCGCTGATCCCCGGTGCGGCGGTCTTTATCTTTGGATCGTTCTTCGCAGCCGAGCAAGCTCGCGTCGAAACCACGGTATTCATACTTGTTGCTGGGCTCGCCCTCGTGCTCTTCCATCGACTGGGCGAAACCTCGACCGCTGGCGCATGGTTAGGCGCCGGTGCAGCAGAACGCGGCCAGGCGTCGCTCTTTCGGGTTGGGGCCGCGATCTTGGCGGTCACGCTTATCGGTGGTGTCAGCGTGGCTCAGGCGCTCCCCGGCTACAACGAACCGCCGATCGAGAACTTCGACCCGACGACGTGGGACGACCCCGAAGAACCCCGCGTGGTGTTGTCGCCGCTCGTCGATATCCAATCCCGGCTGATCAACCAGCCAGATGTCGAGGTGTTTACGGTTGCGTCGCCCGTCAAGGACTATTGGCGCATCACGTCACTCGATGTCTTCGACGGCCGCATCTGGCGGTCACGTGGATCGTTCGAAGAGGCGGCTGGGGAGCTCGACACCGACCTGCCCGATGGCACCACGTTTGAGGCGGTGACCCAGCGCTTCGACATCGACCGCCTCGGGGAAATCTGGCTGCCGGCTGCCTATGAGCCCACCGAGGTTCTTGCCGCCCCCGATGATGTCAAGCTCGAGTACGAACCCGAATCCGGCACCCTCATCGTCAATCGCGAAACGGAGAACTCCGACGGACTGATCTACACACTGTTGTCCGCCGTACCCCAGCGCGACGCACAGGCCATCGCTGCGGCTGGCGATGGCATTCCCGGTGACATCGCCGAGCGATATCTTGACTTGCCACCGGACTTTAGCCAGGCGGTTCGTGATCAGGCTGTCGATGTGGTGGCGGGCGCCGAAACGCCATACGAAAAAGCCCTGGCACTCCAGAACTACTTCCGCGACCCGACGTTGTTCAGTTACAGCCTCGACGTCTCGGCCGGTCATGGATCCTCCCGTATCGAGGACTTCCTGTTCGAAGTTCGGGCCGGGTACTGCGAGCAGTTCGCTGGTTCCTATGCCGCAATGGCCCGGTCGATCGGCTTGCCCGCACGTGTGGCTGTTGGCTTCACCCCCGGCGAATGGGATCCAGCGATCGAGGCGTATCGGGTCAACGGTAAGCACGCACACGCCTGGCCCGAGGTATGGATCGAAGACATTGGTTGGCTGCGCTTTGAACCGACGCCCGGACGTGGCGCCCCCGGCGACGAGTCCTACACCGGACAAGCTGAAGCTCAAGAAGGCGGCGGTGCAACGAACGCTCCGTCGACGACGGTTCCCGAGGTCAACCCAAACCAGCCCGGCCCGAACGCCACCACGATCCCTCAGTCCGAAGCCGTGCCCGAGACAACCACTACCCTCGCTCCAACATCGGACCGAGCAACGTCGGGGGTTATCGGTAGCGTCGGCGAGATCTCCGCTGGCGTCGTGTTTGCCTGGCTCGCTGGCCTAAGCGCCCTGATCCTCGTCGCTCTCGGCCCGCTCCTGTTCGCTCGCTGGCGGGCACAGCGTCGCTATCGGGCTGTGGCCCACGACCCTCGTGGCCGTATTGGCCTTGCCTGGGCGGAATCCAAGTCAGCGCTCGAATTCATGGGCGTGCCAATTCGTATCTCGGAGACCCCTCGCGAGCTTGTTGCTCGGCTCGAGAAAACCCAACCCGATACGGCTCAGGCATTGCGGCCGCTTGCGACCGAGGTCACCAACGTGACGTTCGCTGGTGAGCAAGTCGATGGTTCACGGGCCGATGATGCCGAGAGCGTTACGGCTGCTCTTGCTGCGAAGGCGCGAGAGTCAGAGGGACGAAGCGCCTGGTGGCTCCGTCATGCGAACCCGATCAATGTTTGGCGTGATCACGTCGGGACGTGGCGCCACCTTCGATAGGTCGAGAACTTACTTCTCGTCGTCGGAATCGTTGAGCCGATCACGCATACGCTTACCGGCATCCCCAAAGAACCCACGGCTCTGCGTTGTCGTGGTACGTGCCACACCGGTGACTTGCTGCAACCCAGCCTTGCCCACCCGACGAAGATTCTTCTCTCCGTACCAGGCGCTCGCAAGCATGATCAAGAAGCCCACGAACGAGAACCAGTAGCTGATGGACAGCGTGCCAAGAAGCACGGCGAGCCCGACGACAAACCCGAGCGCCGCCAAGCGAATGTGCTTGAAACCGTGCGTAAACACGGTCGTCGACGAGACCTCATGCGCCAGTCCAGGGTCGTCCTGGTAGAGCTGTTGCTCGATCTGGGTAAGGATTCGTTGTTCGTCCTCGGAAAGCGGCATCCGCAGGGTCCTCAATCAGGGGTTTGGCTCAGTGGGTACAGGGGGTTGCTAGTTGCTTGTGATCAGCTTAGCGGGCTGACACGTCGCAATCTTCTCATACGTTGGCTCACGCAACAACGCGCCACCAGGACCCTTCGGCCTGAATTTTCTATTTTGCAGGAGAAACGCCTGTATCGGGGTCCGAATCTGTCGGCCGCGAAGCGTTGGGCCCCCATTGCTGTTCGCCGCGACGTTTCACTCGAAGCTCACCATCGACGGTCGCTGACGCCGGTCCGATCGCCGAGGCGCCAAACTTTGCGCGGACATCGTCGATCAGCGACGCCGTCACGGAGTCCGATTCACCGCTTCCCTCCCCGTCGAGATCTAACGAAAGTTGATGGCCGTGGTCCTCGCCGAGGTTGGCGACGCCTATGCCGAGCAGGCGAACCCCTGGACTCGTGTCGAGCGCACCGAGCAGCTCTCGGCCAAGGCGCAACAAGTCCGGGGCCGAGCTGAACGGTTGCGGCGCGGTGAGACGCCTGGTGAACGTGGTGAAGTCGCCGTAACGAACCTTGAGGGTCGCGGTCCGGGCAACGAGGTTGTTGTCGCGCAAACGTTGCGCGACCGCGTCGCACTGGCGAACGAGTTCGGTGTCGAGTTGTCCAGCATTGGCGATGTCATGAGCGAAGGTCTCTTCGTGACTGATCGATTTGGTTTCCCGGTCGGGTTCGACGGGTCGGTCATCGATGCCATTGGCGAGCGCGTGCAGGTGCTGTCCGCTGGCGACGCCGATGGAGTTTGTGAGGTGATGCAACGGAACCGCAGCGAGGTCGGCGACCGTCTCGATCCCCAGGGAGGACAGCCGCGCCCCCGTTTGCTTGCCGACACCCCACAGTGAGCGGACCGGAAGCGGATGCAGGAAGGCGAGCTCCTCGCCCGGTGATACCTCGAAGATCCCCCGCCCAAATACGGGTCCGGTGGGCGACGCCTTTGGCTTGGCCTGCTCGGAACCGAGTTTGGCGAGAAACTTATTCGGCGCAATGCCGACCGAGCAGGTGAGGCCCTCTTTCTCCCAGATCGTCGATCGAATGTACGCCGCGATCGTTTGGCCGTCGCCGTGTGATCGGCGGGCGCCGCTCACATCGAGAAACGCTTCGTCGAGACTGAGTGGCTCGACCAGCGGGGTCACGCTGTGGAAGACGGCCATCACGCGCTCGGAGACCTCGGCGTAAAGGCCGTGGTCACCGGACAGAAACACCGCTTGCGGGCATAGCTGCTGCGCTCTCGACGACGGCATGGCGCTAAAGACCCCAAACGATCGGGCTTCGTAGCTCGCCGCAGCGACCACACCTCGGCGTCCGGTTCCACCGACAACGACGGGCTTGCCGCGCAGTTCAGGACGACGTGTCAGCTCGACCGACACATAGAACGCGTCCATGTCGACATGACAGATTGTCCGATGAGAGGCCTCCACACAGACCACTCTAACTACCCTCGCAATCGGCTTCCCTTGCCGCAGCGGCGGTCGATCACATACCATTGGAGCTGGTCTAGGAATCTCGAGGTGTCGGAACATGTGGAAGCGCTTAATGAATTTCTTTCGGCGATCATCAGCACCGAGCCCCACAGCGCCCGCACCCTCAGAGTTCGGAGCGGGAGCCTCCACGATCCGATCCGATCGCGATCGGAATGCTGAGTGGGAAATGGAAGTAGCTGTCCAAAAGGGTCGCGTTAAGGGCTTCTAGTCGGGCCAGCACCGATCGGCTTCATCGATGCCGAGGGACTCGGCGTAAAGCCGCCTCATCAACGATCCCATACATGTCGCCGTAAAGAACCACGCTGTCGCCTATGGGAGAAGTGTATTTGTCGTCGCTAGCCTGACGTGCGTGAGCTCAAAGTCCGCAGAATCTCGGTCCGCCAAAGAACGGATGAACGCCGTTCTCCCCGATGCCTCCCCGCCGGTGTGGGCCCGTATTGCCGCGGTGTCTTCGATCATCATCGCCGGCGTTGCTGGCGGGCTGATCGGCTGGTCGGTTGTCGACCTGCAATGCACGACCGACTGCTCGACGAGCGCTGCCCTAGTCGGTGTCGCCACGGCCTTGATCTGTGCGATCGGCGTTGCCGTCGTCGCCGTCCTTACGCTCCGGGCCATGGCGGAGTGGAAAGCGATCGAGAACCGCGATCGGGCTCGCCGCGAGCGGGGGCTTTCGTGACCGATCCTTTTGCGCTGCGCTCGCTCGCTGAGAACGTTGCTCGACAGGTCGGCGAGCAGGTCGTGGCGCGCCGGAGCGCCGGCTTTACCTGGGAAACCAAATCATCGACCGCTGACGTTGTTACCGAGATCGATACGTGGGCCGAGCAGGCCGTCGTCGATCTTCTGTCTGTTGCCCGGCCAAACGATGGCTTGTTGGGCGAGGAAGGCACCTCGACAACTGGCTCCACCGGCGTGTTGTGGACAATCGATCCCATCGACGGCACGACAAACCTGCTCTATGACATCCCGGGTTACAGCGTCTCCATCGGTGCAAGCCTCGATGGAGTGCCAGTCGTCGGCGCGGTCTTCGATCCAGTCCGGTCTGAACTGTTCAGCGCTGCGGTCGGAGATGGAGCGACCCGCAACGGGCAGCCGATTTCGCCGTCGAGCTCTACAGATCTGTCGACCTCGCTACTCGGAACGGGATTCTCCTACGAAAGCGGAATGCGGGCACACCAGGGCTCGACGATGAAGACGATTCTTCCGGCCGTCCGCGATATCCGTCGGCTCGGCGGCGCCGCGCTCGATTTGTGCAACGTCGCTTGCGGCCGTCTCGATGCCTATTTCGAGCGCAACTTGTCGCCATGGGACTTCGCCGCCGGGGCGCTGATCGCCGCCGAAGCGGGAGCGAGCGTCATCACCGGGCCGCTCACACGAGCGAGCACGCCAGGCATCGTTTCGGACCTCGATGCGCTTCTTGCGAGCGCCGAGGTCTAGATCGACGCCCCGATACCTGACGGGGTCGCAGAAACCGCCTAGTCTTCCCCTCGACGGCAGTGCCGTCTCGGTCGACCTAAGGATGTGAAGCTGTGGGAACTCGTATTCTCACCGTCGAAGATGACGAGCGCATTCGTACTGCGGTGCGCATGGCTCTCGAAGATGAGGGCTGGGAAGTTGCCGAGTCCGACAACGGCGAAGATGCGCTGTTGAAGTTCGGGCAGCAGCCCACCGATGTCGTCTTGATCGACATCATGCTCCCCGGTATCGACGGCTTCGATGTATGCCGCTCGATCCGCCGAGTCTCCGACGTGCCAATCGTGATGGTCACCGCTCGTGCAGACACTCACGACGTCGTCGCTGGCCTCGAAGCCGGCGCCGATGACTACCTGACCAAACCATTCGCCCCCAAAGAGCTCTCGGCTCGAATTCGTGCACTGCTTCGCCGGAGCCGCACCGGCACACCAGCGACCGGCGACATGTCCTTTGGCGACCTCGAGGTCATCCCCGATCAGGGAATGGTCAAGCGAGCCGGTGAAGAGGTCCATCTCACAAAGACCGAATTCCGGCTCCTCGTTGAACTCGCATCGGCTCCTGGGAAGGTGTTCTCTCGCGAGAGTCTCCTGGAGAAGGTATGGGGATACGGCTACTTCGGTGATGGCCGTTTGGTCGATGTGCACATTCGCCGCTTGCGCACGAAGATCGAGTCTGATCCAGCGGACCCACAGCATGTGGTCACCGTTCGCGGCCTCGGTTACAAGCTGCAAACGTAAGCTCGTCCCGAGGATCTCGCTTGACTCGTTTTCGGCTTGGACTGCGGTCCCGAATCACCGCGGCCTTCGCTATAGGCGGGATGTTGATCACCGCGCTGCTGGCGGTCATCACGCTCACGACCACCCGTCAGGTTTTGCTCGCGGACCGCGACGCTGTTGCCGAGGTGCTGGTGTTTGCGAACGCGTCGCGTGTGCAACGAACGTTGCCCGGCGATCTCGAACCCGGTTCGGTCACGGGCATTCTCGAAGGCCTCAACAGCGCAGCTGGTAGTCGTCAGCTGATCGCCATCGACGGCAACCCGTTCTCCCGGGACGGCCAATTCGTCCTCGAACAGGTCCCGGTATCGCTGCGAACACTCACGATCGAAGGAAGCGCTGTTCGGATTCGAACGAGCCTCGATGACCAGCCGTTCATCGTGTACGGCATTCCCTTACAGGGATTCGAAGATGTCATCTACTTCGAAGCGCTGCCGCTCACCGAGGCTGAGGACACGCTCAACACGTTGTCTTTCGTGCTCCTTGGCGGCGGCCTCATCGTCGCAGCCCTAGCCGCGCTCGCTGGACGCTCTGTAGCCACCAATGCACTCTCTCCCCTGCGAGATGTCAGCAATGCTGCCGAGGCAATCGCGAGCGGTCGTCTCGATACGCGTCTTGATCCGGAGGGCGACGAGGACCTCGAAAGTTTGGTCGCATCGTTCAACGAAATGGCCGGCGGCCTCGAGGAACGCATCCAACGAGACGCCCGATTCGCGTCCGAGGTCAGCCACGAGCTGCGTAGTCCGCTCATGACCCTCACGGCATCGGTAGAAGTACTCGAAAACGCGAAGCATGAGATGCCCGAGCGTTCACAGACCGCGCTCGAACTCCTTGCGAGCGACATCTCACGGTTCCGGACGCTGGTCGAGGACTTGCTCGAAATCAGCCGATTCGATGTCGGCACGGCCTCGCTTCAGGCCGATCCGCTTTTGTATGCCGAGTTCGTGCGTGCAGCCGTTCCGTTCGCGACGAGCGAAGACATCCCAATCGTCGTGGAGCCCGACGCCGAAGATGCGATCGTCGTTGCCGAGAAACGACGTCTCGCTCGCGTGGTCGCCAACCTGATCGACAACGCAGCGAAGTACGGCGGTGGCGCAACCCGGGTCCATGTCAGCAAGACGAGGGACTCGGTGCTGATGGCCGTCGAGGACAACGGTCCTGGCGTCCCACACGACGAGCGTTTCGTCATCTTCGACCGCTTTAGTCGAGGTGGCGCAGGTGGCCGACGCGGCTATGACACCGGCGTGGGCCTCGGACTGTCTCTCGTCGCCGAGCACGTCAACCTCCATGGCGGACGTGTGTGGGTCGAAGATCGCCACGATGGCGAGCCCGGCGCCCGGTTTGTCGTTGAACTTCCCCTCGATGATGGCGAGGATGGTGAGTTCGCATGATGCCTCGTCGTCTTGCCTCCGCCGTCGTGGTCGCGTCACTAACCGTCGCCGCCTGCGGCATCCCGTTGGATGAGGAGCCCCAGGTCATCGCCCGCGGTGAACTGCCGCAGTCACTTCAGCCAGGAACGTCGACCACCACCACGCTCGCTGATCGGCTTACCGAAGACGTCACGATCTACCTCGTCGATCCTGGCGACGGCGAGGTTGCTCGCCTGGTTTCGGTGACCCGTCAGGTGCCGGTCGTCGATAGCGGCGCGGAGGTTGAACGAGCCATCCTCGAACAGCTGTTGGCCGGGCCGACCAGCGAAGAGCAGCTCGACAACAACCTGACGACGGCGATCGTTCCCGCTGGCGACGCTCCGATCTCGGTCCTCAGTTTGCGCCGTCCTGCCGAAGATCAGTTGGTCGTCGTCTTGTCCGAAACTCCCGCTATCGAAGGCAGCGACCGAACCGTGGCGTTCGCCCAGTTGGTCTTCACGCTCACCGAGCTGAACACGGTCGACCAGGTTCGATTCGCAGTCCGAGATGAGAACGGCGTCGACGAGGACATTTCGGTAAGCACCGACACCGACGAGGGCGATGTTCGGCGAGCCGTCGGCCGTGTCGATTTCCCGTCGTTCTCCGTGACCCGCGGGCCGGGCTAGCGGTCTTCGGGACCGGTGTCTGGGGTCGCGAAGAAGGTCGACGCGACCTCGTACAGCGAGTCGCTCACAAACTTGAGGTCCTCGACTGCATCAGCGATTCGCACCCGAGTCATATCGCCGCACTGATACGCGATCATCGAACCAAAGTCCTCGTCGTTAGCCGCCTTGGCAGCCTCGACGCCAAACCACGTGGCGAGAACCCGATCGAACGCCGATGGCTCGCCACCTCGCTGCACGTAGCCGAGCACGGTCGTGCGGGTCTCAAAGCCCGTTTGCTTCGTGATTTCTGACGCCACCAGTTCGCCAATGCCACCGAGCTTCACATGGCCGAACTCGTCGAACGTATCGTCGGGGACATCGAAGGTCCCAGGAACCGGCTTTGCGCCTTCGGCAACTACCACGATCGACGCAAACTTTCGGGTGTGCCGGTCCGTGAGTGCCTGGCATACCTCGTTGATATCGAACGGCTTCTCTGGGATCAACGTACGGGTCGCTCCACCAGCCATTCCAGCCCAGGTAGCGATGTGGCCAACGTGGCGGCCCATTACTTCGACCACCATGACCCGGTCATGGCTTTCCGCGGTGGTGTGCAACCGGCCAATCGCCTCGGTGGCGATGTCTACAGCGGTTGCGAACCCGAAGGTCATCTCGGTCAGACCAATGTCGTTGTCGATCGTTTTTGGTACGCCGAGCACAGGAAAGCCGAGCTTGTGCATCTCTTGGGCACACGACAGCGTGCCTTCCCCGCCGATAGCGATCAACGCGTCGACACCGTTTGCTTCGAACGTTGCACGGCACCGGTCTCGGCCGTCCTCGGTCATGAACGGGTTGATGCGGGTCGTTCCAAGAATCGTTCCGCCGCGGGTGAGCAAACCACGACATCCCTGCACATCGAGGGGCATCCAGTCATTGTCCATCACCCCCTTCCAGCCGTCACGAAATCCAATAACTTCGTTGCCGTCTGAGGTCGCCTGACGAACCACGCCGCGTATCACGGCGTTGAGTCCGGGGGCGTCGCCTCCACCGGTGAGAACTGCGAGTTTCACCATTCGACTCTATGCGGGCCAGGTCGGTTGAGATGCGTAATCACAACTACAGATGGCCGAAAGTTCATCTAGCTGAACGAGTGGCAGCGCACGGCTCCAGGTGGGTACCGGCACTCGCGTAGACTGGAACGATGGCCGTTGTCGTAGCAATTGATGCAGGAACCACAGGCGTTCGTTCGATCGCCTTCAGCGAGACGGGAAAGCCGGTGGGGTCGTCCTACCGCGAGTTCCCCCAGTACTTCCCCCAGCCCGGTTGGGTCGAACATGACGCCGGCGAGATCTGGGATGCGGTGGTGACCACCTTGTCCGAGCTCGTGAGCAGCATCGACGAGCCAATCGCCGCTATCGGCATCACCGATCAACGCGAAACTGTGGTCGTGTGGGACAAATCGACCGGCGAACCTCTGCATCGTGCGATCGTCTGGCAAGACCGCCGAACAGCGGACCGCTGCAGCGAACTGGTCGATGCCGGCCACCTCGACCTCGTCCGAAACACCACCGGACTCGTTCTCGATCCGTACTTCTCCGGCAGCAAACTCGAATGGCTGATCCGCAACGGGCACATCACGGTCGACGCCAACACCGCCTTTGGTACGGTCGACAGCTGGCTCGTCTGGAAACTCACCGGTGGCGCCACCCACATCACCGACACGACCAACGCAAGCAGGACATTGCTGTACGACATCGGCGCCATGCAGTGGTCTAACGACATGCTCGAGCTCTTCGGCATCCCCGAGGCCATCATGCCCGAGGTGCTCCCCTCGTCTGGGCGCTTTGGCACCACGGCGATGAACTTGCCCGTCCCCGGGGGCATCCCCATTTCGGGTATCGCTGGCGATCAGCAAGCAGCGCTCTTTGGCCAGGCGTGTTTCGCTCCCGGGGATGCAAAGAACACCTACGGCACGGGCTCATTCATCTTGATGAACGTTGGCACGGAGAAACCAGACCCGGTCGAAGGCTTGCTGACCACGGTGGGTTGGACACTCGCCGATGGCACCACCACCTATGCCATGGAGGGAGCCGTCTTCGTTACCGGCGCAGCAATCCAGTGGCTTCGTGACGGTCTTGGGATCATCGAACAAGCCGCCGAGATCGGGCCACTCGCAGGTTCTGTCGAGTCGAGTGACGACGTCTTCTTCGTCCCAGCGTTAACCGGCCTCGGAAGCCCCTGGTGGGATGCCAACGCCCGGGGGGCGATCGTCGGGCTCACACGAGGAACGACGCGAGCGCACATTGCTCGGGCGACCGTTGAATCCATTGCGCTTCAAAGTCGAGACGTGATCGACGCAATGGCATCGGCTGGCGGTGTCAACGTGGAAAGCCTCCGGGTCGACGGTGGTGCCTCGATCATGGAGCTCCTGTTGCAGATCCAGTCCGATCAGATCGGCGTTCCCGTTCATCGCTCGGCGATCGCAGAGACGACCGCTCTCGGGTCGGCCTATCTTGCCGGCATCGCCGAAGGGGTGTGGTCGGGAACCGACGAGGTCTCCGCTGCCTGGCAATCGGACCTCTCGGTCGAACCTGAGCAGGACCGCACGGCCGCCGACGCGCTCCATGCACGGTGGCTACAGGCGGTTGAGCACAGTCGAGGGTGGGCACGCTAGCCCCACTGTTGTCGACGCCTAGGAGACGAGCTCAGCGGCGAGTGCGGCCGAACCAATTGCTCCGGCATACGAGCCGAGCTTTGCGGTAACGACCGGAACTCGCGGTCGGTATGCCGCGCCTAAGATTCGCTCAGCGAGGCTGTCCTCGATGTTCTTACGGAGGCACTCGCCGAGGTCGACAAGTCCCCCGCCGAGAACGATGATCTCGGGGTCGAGGACATACACGAGGTCGGCCATACCCACAGCGACGTCACGGGCGAAACGAGCAATGAGCGCCTCGATGCCGGGTTCGCCCTCGTTTAAGAGCTCATTGACGTGCTCTCCACGAATAGCGGCGACCGAACCTGCGCGCTCGACGAGCGCATCGACACGGCCCTCAGCGGCCCATCGGCGGGCCAGAATACCGAGGCCGTTGCCCGATGCGTAGTACTCCCAAGGGCCGCTCGCACCGGTGATGTGCTGGGGGCCATCGCGCTGGATGGTGATGTGGCCGGCCTCACCGGCATAGCCGTGGGCGCCACGATGCAGTTTGCCGTCAAGTACAAAGCCGGTTCCGATACCGGTTCCGAGCGCAACAAACGCCATGTGGTCATAGCCAACACCTGCGCCGTACTTGGCTTCGGCCCATGTTGCGGCGGTGGCGTCGTTCTCGGCTACAACGGGCAATCCAAGGCGTTCAACGACCTTTGGGACGAGCGGGTAATTGACCACGCCAGGAATATTTGGTGCATAGCGAAGCGTGCCTTCAGAATCCATGAGCGCTGCCATGCCAAGACCCACGGCGTCGACCGGCTCACCGATGTCGTCGATCAGACCGTTCGTGACATCGACGATCGTGTCGACCAAAACATCACCGTCTGGACGGGTACGCGCCCGGCGGATAGCGAGCGGTTCGGTGCTGCCAGGACGAAGCACGACACCACGTACGTTTGTGCCGCCTACGTCAAAACCAATGGTCAGCATTCATTCCTCCCAGCAAACCAGCCAGATGCCTGCACCCAGCCTGCGCGATCCCCCACCGAATTACACCATTGGCGAAGGTCGAGCTGGTCCGAGACACAGATGACCTGGGTTTGTGCGCTGTGGCGCAACAAGGTCGACAGAATTGCGCCGCTCAGGCGTGCTGGCAAATCGTCGAGTGGATCTTCGATCAGAATCGGCGTTGGTCGTTCGGCTGCGTCGCGTAGGTCGAGTGTGTGCTGATCGAAGCCGAGCCGCGTGGACTCGTCTCGAGCAACGGCGAGCAACTGTTGTTGGCTGCGCAGTCGGCGCGTAATTCGTAGCCGCTGACGTTCCACGTCACGCCGTTCGGTTGTGAGGCGCTCCACCTCGGGCGAGTTGGCGACGGACTCGATCGAGGTGATCAGACGGGCTCGGATGGACTCGAGCTCTTCGCTCTCGCCGATGATGCGATCGGCGATTTCGGGGGCGGTGAAGGCCGTTGCGTCGATGCCGATCTCCGCGAGCTGTCTCGTAAGCGTTTCGGCCGACGACCCGGGCTCCATGTCGTATTCGGCGAGTGTTCCGTCGGCCTCAGCGACCGCGAGCTCAGCCATCATGTTGACCTGTTGGCCATCGGTTGGTTGCACCTGTGAGCGAGCCGCGGCTGCTTGGCTGCACGCAGCCTGCAAGCGCGTGCGTTGGGTGTCCGCCCGGAGCGCAGCGACCGCTTTGCGAATCAGGTCGACCTGTTCGACTGGCAGAGCGACGCTATCGAGGGCGGCCAAGACCTGTTGGTCGTCGGTCAACGGATTCGTCGGCGAGTACAGCTCGATATCTGTGCTTGCCCGAACCCCCGCGGTCGATCCTCCGATAGCGAGTTCGGCGTCGAGCGCCGCTGCAGCTGCGTCTGCGCCACGAAGTTCGGCACTGGACAGCAAAACCGCTCGGTCGATGGTCTCGATGACCTCGTGCAATTGCTCGATCTCTTCGGTGTGCGCCGATCGTCCAAAGATGGACAACGTCGGAACCAGAGAGGTTCCCGGAGCCGTCTTGGGCTCGACTCGCTGTTGATGCATGCGACTGCGGCGGCCATACGATTCCACGACGCCGGCCAGGCCAATATGTTCGTTGTTCGTACGTACGGCGTCGATCGTCGCAGCAAGCGCCTGACGTGCTGGGCCAGACATACTGGCCAGGACGCAGAACCCGCGATCGAGTTCGAGTGGCGCCTCGCCAACGCGAGGCGAATGAAGTTCGACGATCCGGATCGACGCGTCAGAATTGCGCGTGGTCGCATCTGCGGTCTCTAGGCGACGACGTGCCTCCTGGACGCGGTCCAGATCCACAGGACTCACCCTGCGGCCGACTCGACTCGCTTCTTCAGATCGTCCATTGCGGTGTGAAGAATCTTGGCTTCGGCACGACGTTTCACGAAGCCCGGCAATGGGACGAGCATGTCGATGGAAACGTAGTAACGCACTTCGCATCGCGATCCGTCGCCGATCGGTACAAACTCGTATTCGCCGTCAATGCGCTCCATGACGTCGCCTTCGATAAGGCGCCACGACATCCGCAATGGGTTCGAGCCGTAGCTGTAGCGAAGGGTGTAGCTGGTCGAGCGGCCCATAGCGGCCACTCGGTACGCAACATCGCCACCACGCCCGGTGTCATCGTGGGCAACGACCTCAACTTCTTTGATGTCGCTCGCCCACTCGGTGTAGCTCGGAAAGTCGATCGCTACGGCAAAGCAAGCCTCAGGTGATGCATCGATTTCTGTGCGCTCAGCTGCATGATCAGACATTGTGCTCCCTAGGTGTCGACAGCACTCGCAGAGTAGCCGACTCCGGGGCCCAAACCCGCCCACGGGCTCGGCAAAACTCCATCTTGTTGGCGCGATGTGGTGTAACGACCACTCAGTGTCTAACTAGCGTTCGTCACGTTCGTGAAACGCCGCGAATCGGGACCCCCATAGCGCCGCGAATCCGAGCCCGAGTGTGGGCACCAGCAGTCCGAACGCTTGCTGGGTGAACGGACGCAAGGAACCAAAGAGGATGCCGATGACAAGCTGAAGAACAATCGCTCCCCACAGCATGTTTCGTGCCCGCGAGGGCACGTGACTGGAGTCGACGGCGACCAAACCGGTGAGCGTCACCTCGTCGATCCGACTCCGCTGGATCCCATTCCAAAACCCGAGAGCGAGCAACAAGGTTCCGATGGCGAACAGGACCGAACATGCAACGGCGAAGATCGTGTCGAGTCCTTCGGCCAGCAGGTAGGTCAGGAGCGACAACACGCCAAATACGACGGTCAGTTGCAGGCTGAGCGTGAGCATGCGTTTCGCTGCAGCGCTATCTGGGTCGCCCATCACCGATGCCTTTGGCACCCTTGGACTTTTGTCCGACGCACTCATCGCTGCTCCTCACCGGTGCTCATGTTCCCCCCGTCCATTCTGCAAGTGCCTCCCCCAAACGCGCCGCCAGCACGTCGTATGAAAAGTGTTCGACAGCGCGCTCGCGCGCAGCCGCTCCCATGCGTACCCGGCCATGGTGATCGTCAAGCATTTCGGAGAAGATCTTCGTCGTGTCGGTCACCGACGCATCCGCCGGAACGACCCGACCAGTCACCCCATCGAGCACAGCTTCGTCGGCTCCCCCGGACTGGCCAGCGATCTGCGGCGTGCCAGCAGCGGCAGCCTCGATAAAGACGATGCCAAAACCCTCTTGTTCGAGTCCGCCCCAACGGTTGCGGCACAACATCGCCGAGATATCGGCAGCGCCGAGGAGGTCGATCTTGTCTTGCTCGTCGATCTTGCCCAATAGCCGCACCGGGGCGCCCAACCGATCGATTCGCCGCTGCAAACGAGACTCGTCTCGGCCGCCGCCAGCGATCAGCACCTGCACGTCGGGGTGCGTGGCTCGGAGCATCGACGCCACCGCGACGAGCGTGTCCATGCCCTTCCGCGGCACGAGCCGCGACACGCTAAAGATAAAGGGAACGTCCGGACCAACCCCATACTTGGCTCGGATCTGCGTTGTGCGCTGTGTGGAGATTGGGGCGTACCGGTCGGTGTCCACGCCTGGAGGGATCACGATGTTGTGTAAGTCCCGACCAACGGCCCGTTCAGCTTCGCTGAGGGCGTACTCGCCAGCGGAGATCACCGCCGTTGCGTTGTCGAGAACTCTGGCGAGCGCCTGACGACTGCCCGGTAGGCGGCCAGGAACCGTCACTTCGGCGCCGTGAAGAACAGCAACGTAGGGACGATCGAGTGACGGTCCGATCATTCCGAGTGGAACCGCCGGGTCGATGACGTGCATTGATGCCCCGAACGCCTCGGCGGCACGGTTGAGCCGCGTCGCAAGCCAGGGGTACGGGAGAAGGAATGGCTCTTGGGAGCGGTGGATCGTGTATTCGGCGGCAGCGTCGAACGACTCAGCGGAACCGAACGCGGTTTCTTTGGCGTACGGCGTCGTGTGCACCTCGAACGTCTGCGGGTCAAGCCGTTTCCACAGCTCCCACAAGTACTGCTGAATTCCGCCAACCTTTGGCGGGAAATCGTTCGTGACGAGCAAGTGTTTCCCGGTCATGGGAGACCGCCGATGAGCGCGAGCTCGCTCTGGACAATCTCGCTACCGCCTGCGTCACAGCCGGCCACGAGGTCGTCGTAGCCCAACCGATCAGCCGCCCAAATCGCATGAGCCTTCTCGATCTCGTCGACACTTCCGACGTAGCGTTCGATCAGCTCTCGAACGTCCGGCGAGGCCGGGTCGGCGGTATTGGCGAGCACGATCAGCGCATTACGGCGGAGATATCGCGGCTCGCGGCGTGGGATGTACCAGGCACCAAATCTGTCGAGCAGCGCGTCGTCGTCCAAGGTCAGCAGGTCACGCACTGCCGCTGTCGTGATGCCGGTGGTTGTGTCGGGTGCATCGCGCCGATCGGACAGCACGTTCGGGGGACATGACGTCTGGCAGTCATCACAACCATAAATTCGATCCCCCAACGCGACGCGAAACTCGTGCGGGAACACTCCCGCCGACTGCACGAGCCATGCGAGGCACCGGTTCGAGTCGATGACGCCGTCGGCGACGATGGCGTCGGTGGGACATGCGTCGATGCAACGTCGGCACGGTCCGCATTGATCCTCGAGCGGTTCGTCCACAACGTCGAGGGGTGCGTTCGTGACGACCGAACCGAGTACGAACTTGCTACCGATTCCCGGTACCAGGATGTTGGAGTTCTTGCCCCACCATCCAATGCCGGCCCGATAGGCAGCGGCTCGGTCGACGAGCGCGTTGTCGTCCATCAGCACTCGGCTCGACCATCCGGCCTTTCGCAGATGTTGGGCTATTGCGTCGAGACCGATCCGGAGTTCCCCATAGTGCGGTTCCCACACGTATTCAGCAATGGCGGCGGTTCCCGTGGGCGCCGTTTGGGTCTCCGGCGCGGTGCGGCGATACGAGCGGGCGCAAACGACAATCGTCTCGGCGTCGCTGAGCGAACGCCGCGGGTCGGTGGCGCGGTCGGGGTTGCGATACGTGAATTGCATGTCGGCGCTCAGACCCGCCGCCTTGCGCTCATGAAGCGCCGCCCGCACGTCGGTGAACACGTCAGCCGAGCAAACACCCACTTTGTCGATCTTGTGAGCGGCGGCAAGAGTCGTCAGCTCATCGTGCAGAACCCCGGCTCCCATGGCCCAAATCTAGAGCCGCCGGGGCCGTTTGGCTCTACCGGTGGTCAGCGAACCTCGTGCTTTAGGTCAGGCACCAGTCCTACTTCGGCAAGTGCCCGCATGGCCTTGAAGTCGGCCATGCTGATCACGACCGCCTGTTCGACTTCTCGCTCGCCGCAAAGGTATGTGACAACACAATCGTCGCAGGCTGGGGTTGATTGCATGACGCACGTGTCGCAATCGATGGTCATCGAGTCGTTGTTGCTCATGTCCCAAACACTAGAGACGAGGTGTGACATTGAATTATCTAACTGGGCCGTTCGCTCGCCTAGCGGCTACCGGTAGACGCGGTTTGGGAGTTCGTCGATCTCGTCGATCCAAGCGTCGGCATCGTCGCCTGCATAGATCATGATCTCGGCTTCAGGGTGACGGTCGTGAAAGTTGCGACCCATCGTGAGCCACACGCGAAAGTCACAGCCGTCTCGGCAATTATCGGGACGTTCGATGACCACGAATCGGGTGCTGCTGAGCAACCTCGCATCGTTCTCGGTCCGAATGGCAATCCCGTCGCCGTACTGGTCGATTTCTCGATCGTTGCGCACTGCAATGGACACGTCGGACCTGCCGGGACCAAGCGATATTTCGACCTCGCGTAGCCGTGAGCTTGCGCGATCGGCGAGGTCAGCTCGAAGCGTTGGCCGCTCGTACCGGTCGAAATCGATCACGCCGTCCACCACGCGGTCTCGTGGGGCTTCGTCGGGAAACAGCCCGCCGGTGTTTGGCTCGCACGGTGGGTCGTCGGCAAATTGGCTCTCCGCATCACCGTCGTCGTCGTACTCGCAGTCCGGTTCTTCGGGAACGTAAGTCGTCCGGGCGAACTCGACCTCAGCGTCACGATCCCGCACGAACTCGATTTCGGCGTCACGATGCTCGGGGTCGTCGTCCTCACCATTGGTTGTGGCCCACCGGAAGCCGAGCAACAAGATGATCGAGAGAACAAGCGCCGTACCGATCAAAATATTGCCGAGCTGATCGCCCGAAGTCTCCGGCGCGACTGGCTCAGGAGTCTGGTTCGATGGTTCTGTCTGCGTCTCGGTCATTGCGGTCTCCGTTCGTTCATTCCGCACGTGGCGAACATGGTTGTTACGAACAAAGCACCGGCCCGGTTCCCGCATTTCGGGATTTATTGAGCGGGCTACCTGTACGAGTACGCAGGGAGCCGTTCGATTTGCTCGATGGAGAACTCGGTCCCTTGTTCCGCGTACAGGCGCAATTCTGCCGCAGGGTAGGTCGCCGCAAACTGCGGAGCGAGCGTTATCCAGAACTCATAGGTCGATCCCGCTTCGCAGCCGTCGGGGCGCTCGAAGACGATCGGCAACCGGTCGCTGAACAGGCGCGCCGTCTCTCGGGTCCGGACCGCTATACCGCTCGAATCAGGCTCGACTGGTTTTCCGTTGTTCCAGACGGTGACCGTGATCGGACCCGTGCCTTCGGTGACGATCGCCGTGATGCTTCGGTGACGTGGCACGTTGACTTGCCCCAGAGCCTCATTCACTACCGGGGATTGCCCGTCTGGCAATGCTGCGACACCACGGTGCGGAGCAAGGATCATCTGACACGTATCGGGTGGATGGGTAAGCGCTGGCAGCGCGTCGAGCTCAGTCGATGTACTCGCCGTGGCCTCCGACGCATAGACCATCAGCACTGCGTCCGGATGACCTTGTTGAAACCCGCCGCCCGCCGTTACCCAGAACGTGACCTCACAGCTTGCCTCGCAAGTGCTGGGCCGTTCGACGACAACAAACCCGCGATTGGAGAGCATCTCGAGAAGCGTTTCTGTTCGAACCGCGACGCCGCTACCACTGGTGTCTACGGGCAGTTGTCCGTTGTCTACAGCAACGAGCACATCGTCTTCGCCAGGACCGAGGACCACGGTTATCTCGCGCACGCGCGATGTGCTCTTGTCTCCAATCGAGTCCTGAATCACCGGCGTCGGCAACGCTCCGAAGTTGATTGGCGGCGGTTCCGAGTCGACGGCATCTGCGACCAGCTCCTCACGAACGGATTTAGTCGGCAATGAAGTCGTCGTCTCGAGGTCGGACGCAGCCTTTGCCACCGATGACTCCGGGGTGGACTCGTGAACTTCGGGAGCTGACGGCTCGACGTTGACTTCGGGGTCGTTGGCTGTGTCACCCACCGAGCCTGTTACGACCGAAAGCGTCGTCAAGGCCACCCATCCGAGCAGAACGACTACAACGATTACGACCAGGCCTGTCACAACCCGAGCAACTAGGTGAGAGAGCGGCTCTCGTTCGCTTTCGGCCATCCCCTACCTACCTATCCACCACGGTCTATGCCGCTACAGCAATGCGGTGAGTTGCCTGCTGTGCAACACGTTTGCGCCGCGTTCTCGAACGCCATCGCGGACTCGGTTGTCCGAGCTCACGACAGCGACTGGACGGCTCCGATCGATCGTTTCGATGGAACCGATGATGATGTCATCGGCTTCGACACCGTCGGGGCTAAAGCGAATCCGAACCGC
>CALBVK010000165.1 GCA_937969345.1 uncultured Acidimicrobiales bacterium | reverse complement strand
GATCAGTGACACGCCGAGAAACAGCGCCCAATCGAGAGGGGTGAACTCGCCCTCATTCTGTGCGGTCGCCGATGCGATCGCTGGCTTTGTTTGGCGTGACATGTCGTCAGTCTGTCGGTGGAGCGAGCGAAACACGAGCGGTATTCGGACACCCAACGACATACGTCCTAAATCGCTGCTTCACCGTCAGAAACTGCGGACATGGGGACGTCCGACATGCAAAGCTGCTGCTATGCCGCTGCATCCCCAAGCCCAGCAATTGATCGACGATGCGAAGCGTTCGGGCCTGCCGGAGATTCAGACCCTGTCGCCCGAACGCGCCCGCGAATTGTTCGACGAGCGTGCGTCGGGGCTCACCGCAAACCCGGTGATCGGCGAGGTGTACGACCGGGTGATTCCTGGCCCTGCTGGAGATCTCACGGTTCGCATTTACCGTCCGGTCGACGCGGACGAGGCCACACCAGGCCTGATGTTCTTCCACGGTGGTGGATGGGTGATCGGCACGATCGACACGCACGACCTTGTGTGTCGAGCCCTGACCGAAGCAACCGCGGCGACCGTCATCTCGGTGAGCTACCGGCTTGCACCCGAGCACCCGTTCCCCGCTGCTCCCGACGACTGCGCAGCAGCCACGAGATGGGTCGCCGAACACGGTGCAGAGATCGGAGTCGACGGGTCGCGCCTCGCCACCTGCGGCGATAGTGCTGGCGGAAACCTCGCCGCGGTGGTGGCCCAGGACTGCGTCGGCGGACCTGGACTACGAGCACAGGTCATGGTCTACCCCTGCGTCGACGCCAGCAACCTCGATCGCGAATCGATGCACAGCAACGGCGAAGGGTTCTTGCTGTCGGCGGTCGGGATGCGATGGTTCTACGACCAGTACGCACCGACCACTGCCGAACGAGAGAACCCGAGGGTGTCCCCATTGCTTGGCGAGCTGAACGGCCTGCCGCCGGCGCTCGTCCTCACCGCCGAGTTCGACCCGCTCCACGACGAGGGCCACGAGTACGCAGAAGCCCTCAGCGAAGCCGGTGTCGACGTGGAGTACCACCGGTACGACGGCCAGGTCCACACGTTCTTCACCCAGGTTGGATACCAGGACGCGTCACTCGACTCGGTTCGCCGAATAGCGTCGTTCCTCGCGCCTCGCTGGTAACGGGCTACGTGCGGAGAGCTAGCGGCCCGCCTCGCCGATCGAACCAATGGCGTTTAACGGACCGGACTCATCGACCCGAGCACGGTTGCCCAGACGGAACACCACCTCAGACGTTCGATCCCGAGACGCCTGCAACTCGGCCTCGGAGAGTGTTCCGAACCCTGGGCCCGCGAGAGCATCGATGACGGGGACGATGGTGAAGTCGCTGCGGTCGACCCGAGTCGGCACGTAGGTAAGGCTCGGCTCGAAACGGTTCCCCGGCAGCTCGTGGAGGTGTACTTGCATGATCATGCCATCGGGAGAACCCGCCGAGCAGCAGGCCGCGGACTGGTTCGAAATGAAGTTCCCTAAGCCGTACACAACAGGGGTTCCGTCGACGAGATCGACCGGCTGGATGACGTGCGCGTGGTGGCCGATCAACAGATCGACACCGTCGATTGCGACGATACGGGCCGCATAGTCGAGCTGATACTCGTTGGGGTCGTATCGGTATTCGGTACCCCAATGCAGTGAGACGACAACGTACTCGGCTCCGGCTTCACGAGCCGCGGCGACCTCTGTCGAGATCTCGTCAACGTCGATCTCGTTGACGAGCCACGGCATGTCGGCCGGCTCACGGAAACCGTTGAAGCCGTAGCTGTAGCTCAGACTGGCGATGGCGATTCCGTTTGCGTCGTAGATCGTCGGCGTGGCGAACTCGTCAGGCGACCGAGCCATGCCCGAGTGTTGCAGTCCGGCGGCATCGAGCACGTCGAGCGTCGCCGTGACCCCTTCGGGGCGACGATCAAGACTGTGGTTCGACGCGGTCGTGCAACCGTCATATCCCACCGCTGCCAGGCTCGCTGCCATCTCGTGAGGCACGTTGAACGTCGGGTAGCCGCTCAGACCGGTGTTGTCTGGCGACAGCGGAGTCTCGAGGTGGCAGATGGCGATGTCGACGCTGGCAAGGTACGGCTCGACGAGCTCGAACATCGGCGCAAAGTCGTAGTCGGCCCCCTCGGGAGCGCCGGGCTGCGCGGCATAGGTTGCCGCCTGACGAACAACGCCGCGATGTGCGAGCGTGTCGCCAGTAAACGAGATCGTCGCCTCGCGCAGCGGAACAGTCGTCGTTGTGGTGGTCGTCGTCGTCGTCGTTGTGGTCGTGGTCGTAGCCGGGGCGGCGGTTGTCGTTGAGGAGGTATCGGCTGCGACGGTGATCGCATTCGACTCGTTGACCTGATCGTTGAAGGCGAGTGCGAGCACCACGATGCCGAGCACACCCACGCCGACGGCGAGTCCGCCAAGTATGCGTCGTTGCCACGTTCCCGTCATTGCGTTCAACGCTACATCGGCGCTCCGCTGCGGGAATGGCGATCCGCCGATTACGGTTCACAGCGGTATGGCAACAATCGGAATGAAACACGCAGTCCTCTGGGTGACCGATCCGCAGGCATCGGCCGACTTCTACAGCGAAGCGCTCGGGCTGGAACGGTCAGGACAGATGGGTGACGCCGTATTCATGTCGTCTCCCGACTCCGCGACCGACCACGACCTCGGACTGTTTCCTGCGGCCGAACGTGGCGGCGGGAACCGCGCGGTTGGTTTGTACCACATTGCTTGGGAGGTGCGAACGCTCCACGATCTGGTCGACGCTCAGGAGCGTCTGCGGACCATGGGAGCGCTCGTTGGTGAGAACAACCATGGGGTTAGCCGGAGCCTCTATTGCCAGGACCCCGACGGCATCGAGTTCGAGATCATGTGGGAACTCCCGGTCGAGTTCCTCGAGGAAAACATGGTGTCGAATGTGGCCCTCGATCTGCCGGGCGACATAGCTCGTTGGGGAGCCGACACTCCCGGCCGCGGCGCTCGATAAGCACGCCTTTGCGCGTTTGGCCGCGCATAGTGTGAATCGATTGCGAAATAGTTACAGAAAGTCATCAAGTTTTTTTGGGATCGGCCCGAAGTAGGTGTTCGTACCTACACCGGTGGGCCGTTGGAACTACCGCCGCCGCCCCTGCGGTCCACCAGTGTGGGTGCACTCCGCCCCCACATAACACCTGGATTCCGCCCCCATGTTTGTGTTCCTCCTTCAGCTTCGCGACCTCCTCGTGAACCACCGTGTGCACCTGTTCCTCGTGTACATGGGCCTCGTGTGGTC
>CALBVK010000164.1 GCA_937969345.1 uncultured Acidimicrobiales bacterium | reverse complement strand
GGAAGGACTCCGCAACAGTGACGGCGTCCTGGCCGGTCATCGCGTCGACGACGAGGAAGGTATACATCGGATCGACGGCTTCGGAGATCTGACGGACCTCTTCCATCAACTCAACATCGATTGCCAAACGACCGGCGGTGTCGACAATGACCACGTCGCGGCCGGTGTTCTTGGCCTCTTCGAGCGACGCCCGAGCCACGCTGACCGGGTCGGACGCCTCGGAGAAGACGGGAACGTCGATCTGGCGGCCCAGGGTGCGAAGCTGCTCGACAGCTGCTGGGCGGGCCAAGTCAGCGCCGACCATCAAGACATTGCGCCCCTGAGACTTGAACAGGTTTGCGAGCTTGGCGGTGTTGGTCGTCTTACCCGAACCCTGCAGACCAGCCATCAGCACGACGGTTGGCGGCTTGGCGGCGAACGTGACCTGCATGGCCTCGCCACCGAGGCTCTCGGTGAGCTCCTCGAGAACGATCTTGACGATCTGCTGGCCCGGGTTGAGCGCTTTCGAGAGTTCGTCGCCGACCGCCCGTTCGCGGATACGGCCAACGAGGCTCTTGACGACCTCGAAGTTGACGTCAGCTTCGAGGAGGGCGAGGCGAATCTCGCGCAGCGCCTCATCGACGTCTTTCTCGCTCAGCTTGCCCTTGCCGCGGAGCTTGCCAAAGATCCCGTCAAAGCGATCGGTCAGAGTATCGAACATGGTTTTCCTGTGTCTTCCGGACCCGGTGCTCTCGCCGAACCGGGTGGTGCGGGCCTACGAGGCGGGCTATTCAGTCTTGGTTTTAGTGTCTAGGACAGCTGAAGTCTGTAGTTTGCCCGCTTATTCGAAGAGGGCGTCGACAAACTCGTCGGCGTTGAACGGAATGAGGTCGTGCTTGCCCTCTCCTAGCCCTACGAGCTTCACCGGTATTCCCAACTCGTTCTGGACAGCGACGACGATGCCGCCCTTGGCCGAACCGTCGAGTTTGGTTAGCACCACGCCGGTGAGGTCGGCAGCTTCGGTGAATTCACGAGCCTGGATGAGACCGTTCTGGCCGGTGGTTGCATCGATCACGAGGAGCGTTTCGGTTACTGTTCCGGCGCCCTTCTCGGCGACGCGGCGAACTTTCGACAGCTCGTTCATGAGGTTCGTCTTGGTGTGCAACCGGCCAGCCGTGTCCGCTAGGACAATCTCGGCACCGCTCGCCGCAGCGCTCTCGACGGCGTCGTAGATCACCGATGATGGATCGCCGCCTTCAGCACCGCGCACTACGTCAGCGCCAGCGCGCTCGGCCCACATGGTGAGCTGCTCAGCGGCAGCGGCACGGAACGTATCGCCCGCAGCGAGCACGAGCTTGCGGCCATTCGCGACCTCGCGGGTTGCGATCTTGCCGATCGTGGTCGTCTTGCCAACGCCGTTCACTCCAACGAAGAGCCAGACCGATGGGTCACCGCCCTCGGCGAGGTCGATGTCTTGGCCACCGAGGCGAACCTTCATCTCATCCTTCACCAACTCGATCAGGGCTGCACCGTCCTTCACCCCGTGCTCGTCGGCGGTTGCACGAACCGTCTCGAGGATGTCGGTAGTTGCGCTCACGCCAACATCGGCCCGGATCAACGCCTCTTCGAGTTCTTCCCACGTTTCGGCGTTTACGTCTCCCCGTGAGATAACCGAAGTGAGATAACCCGACATTGCCGAGCGAGCCTTGCCAAGGCGTTCCCGGAACGTCGCTGGAGCGGACTCTGGCTCCGGTTCGGGTTCGACCTCCACGAGCGGCTCATCGACCTCGACGAGGACCGAGTCTGGGTCGGCGACATCGGGAATCGTGTCCGGCTTCGACTTCGTGAGCACCGAGTCGGCCCGATCGGTCGCCGACGGGTCGATCGTTGGGGTGTGGTCTGTGCGCCCCCGAAGGAACGCGAAACCGAGGCCACCAACGATGAGTACGGCAACGACGATCAGAATGATCAAAAGAACTGGATCCATAGCGCCCCTAGCCTACGCGGCGCTGAGGGCAGAACCTGTGTGCCCGGGGAAGGACGGAATCCCCGGGCACCAGGAGCCTGACGTCGTACTGAACCGGCGGGCGGAGGGGAGATTCCCCCCGATTCAGCAGAACACTGGTGACAGTATTTGAGACCAGATAAAGCCGTTGTAAGGACGCGACATTTCCCGCACCGTGGCAGGAAACGCCCTACGGGCGCACTGGGATTGTGGCGTTATCGGTCGGCATCGACCCGAGTCTCGCAGTGGTAGAGACATCCGATTCGGCGGGCTCGTTTCCAATACGAGGCAACCAGATAACAAAGGTCGAGCCCTCGCCCAGCTCGGATTCGACTCGAACCAGGCCGCCATGGGTCTCTGCGATTTGCTGCACGATTGCGAGCCCGAGCCCGGAACGCCCGTCTCGTTTCATGTTCGCTGTGCTGTCGCCTCGCCAGAACCGGCGAAACACTCGCTGCTGGTCGCTCGGGGACAGCCCAGGGCCTTGATCTTGGACGCCCATCCACACCCAATCCTCGATCTCGCCAGCGCGAATCGAGATAGTGGAATCCTCTGGAGCGAGGCGAATAGCGTTCGCTAGCAGATTGGCCAGAGCTCGCCGGAGAGCGACCGGGTCTCCCTCGACAAGCAGCTCGGGTTCGGCGGCCGACACCAACGTGACCCCATCGCTCGCTGCCGGAATCTCAAACTCTTCACCGACGTGACGGACCACGGCGGACACATCGACCACCTCGACCTGCGACGTCCGGGTTTCGGCTCGTGCGTGGTCGAGAAGGTCGTCGACGAGGGTGGCCATGCGGTCCGCCGACCTCGACACCACCTGGCCAGCCTTGCGGAGATCTTCGACAGATGCGTTTTCGTCGGCGAGCGTGACTTCCATATTCGTCCGGATAACCGCCAGCGGGTTTCGCAGCTCGTGGGACGCTTCGTGGATGAACCGAGTCTGAGCGCTGAACGCCATATCCAACCGGTCGAGCATGTCGTCGAACGTGCCCGCCAGCTGGCCAAGTTCGTCCTCGGGCCCAGACAGGTTGATGCGTCGAGTGAGGTCGGTCGCGTTAATCGATCTCGCGACTGCCGTGATGCGTTCTATCGGCTGCAAGACGATTCCAGCCACGTACCAACCAACGGCGAGGCTCGCAAAGAACAGCAGTCCCAGCGCAGCGAACGAGTACCGACGAAGCACCTCGAGCGCTTGTCTATCGACCTCGGCCTCGAAGTCTTCGAGGGTCCGAACATCGAGCTCTGCGCCCGCGTCGGTGCGGCTGAGATCCGCCCCACTAATGTCGTAATCAAGGCCGACTTCTTCGAGAATGGTTTGGCCGAATTCGCGGCTTAGCCCGGCATAGAGTCCGCCGACGACCACAGCTGCGAGGCCAAAGAGCAACACCGAGTACAAGAGCGCGAGCCGAAACCGAATCGACCCGATGACCGAAGGTAGGAACCTGTCGGTATCGATACCGACACTCATTGGCCGGCGGACCGGACGCTGCTCGGGGCGAGCTACCTCAGGGGGACGAAATTCCCCGGTGATCGACCCGGGATCGGAGGTGGCACGCTCGGTCATTACACAACCTGTCGGTCGATAAGGCGATACCCCGAGCCAATCACGGTCTCGATGAGTGCGTCGTCGCCATCGCCGTGCAGCTTGCGGCGCAAGGTTCCCACCGTCACCCGGACCGTGTTGGTGAATGGATCGGCATTCTCATCCCAGACGTGTTCGAGAAGGTGTTCCTGGCTCAGCACGTGGCCAGCATGGGTCATGAAATACCGCAAGAGCGCAAACTCTTTGGGCGTTAGGTCGAGCGTCTCGCCGCCGTTCGTCGCAACGTGTCGAGACGTATCGAGCGTGAGCGGGCCAACTTCGAGCACCGAGGAGGCCTGATCGATGTCACGGCGGAGCAGCACGCGAATACGAGCGGACAACTCTCCGAACGCAAAGGGCTTCACCAGATAGTCGTCGGCGCCGATATCGAGGCCGAGGATCCGTTCGTCGACAGCATCGCGCGCTGTCAGCATCAGGATCCGAGGCGCTCCGCCAGCGGGCGGGTTCGACCGGATGCGGGTGCACACCTCGAGACCGTCGATGTCCGGCATCGTGAGGTCGAGACAAATCAGGTCGTACGGCTGGAACTCGAGACGATCAAGCGCCTCCGTTCCACTGTGCACGACGTCGACCGCATACCCCTCACGCCGCAGGCCCGTGGCCACCGCTTCAGCTAGATCGACCTCGTCATCAACTACCAGTATTCGCACGATCCCAACAGTACCTGAGGTCGCGGTCTGCCTACGGGCGCGCTCACGCTCGGCCGCAGAGCCCCCGCGTTGTGTTTGCCCCCGTCACGCCGGCCGATCGCGGCGCCTACTTGATGAGGGAGTCTGCGAGTGCTTCGTCGCGCTTTGCACCGGTACCGAAGTTTCGTTCGACCTCGGAGCGTTCGCTGACGACTCGGGACGAACCGCCTGGTTCCATGGTCACGCCATAGAGCGAGTCGGCGGCTTCCATGGTGCGCTTCTGATGCGACACGATGATGAGCTGTGCTTCGGTTCGGAACTCCTCGATAAGGCTGAGGAAACGATGCAGGTTCACGTCATCGAGTGCGGCTTCGACCTCATCCATGACGTAGAACGGCGACGGACGGCTACGGAACACCGCAAACAAGAACGCAAGCGCGGTGAGCGAGCGTTCGCCACCCGACAGGAGCGACAGCTTCTTAACGTTCTTGCCGGAAGGCTTGGCGCTGACTTCGATACCGGTCTCGAGCAGGTTGTCCGGTTCGGTGAGGCGCAGGCTTCCCTGTCCGCCGGGGAACAGTCGCTCGAACAAGGTGGTGAAGTTGTCGGCAACATCGGCGTAGGCCGACGCAAACACCGTGACGATCTCTTCGTCGATTGCTTTGATGACCTTGTTGAGTTCGCGACGCGTCGAGCGAATATCCTCGAGCTGACCGTTCAGGAACTCGTGGCGTTCCTGAAGAGCCTCAAATTCTTGGAGCGCAAGCGGGTTGATTGGGCCCATGAGCTTGAGATCGCGCTCGAGCTCGCGTGCACGAGCCGCTGGCGTGACGTTCTCTGGAAGCTCCGGCTGCGGTGCGTTGAGCGCTCCCTGCGGGTCGACGTCGAGATCTCGTCGCAGCATCTCGGTCGTGGTTTCGAGGCGAAGGCGGGTCTCGGCCTCTTCGATTTCGATCCGGTTGGTGCGCTCGGCGAGCTCACGCATTTCGGTTTCCGTCTTCGTGCGCGTTGCTCGCATCGAGTCGAGCTTCTCGGTGAGTTCGCGCACCATTGCCGACTGGGCCCGACGCTCTTCGCGACGCCCTTCGAGATGCACGCTCAAATGGGTGATGGTGTCGGCGAGCAAGACCTGGATCCGGTTCGCGAGGCCTTCGGTGCGGTCGAGGATAACGCGCTTGCCTTCGGCTTCGGTCTGCTCCACGGCAAGGCGCTCGAGGCGGTCCTGAACCTCTCCGAGACGACGGCGGAGCACGCCACGGCGTTCCTCGAGAGAAGCGGTCTTGACCTCGAAGTCGCGACGACGCTGAGAAAGGCCATTGGATCGATCGGCGAGAACCTTGCGAGTCGCTTCGAGCTCACGGTTGCGCTCGGCCGATTGCACCTCTGCGCTTTCGAGGCCCGGAAGCAGGTTTTCGAGTTCGCCGGCGCGGGCCGACTCACGGTCGAACCGAACTTCGAGCTCGCCGTGCTGCGTCGTGAGCGTGTCCTGTTCGACGGTGATCTGACGAATTTGTGCGTCGATCTGGTGAAGCGCCTCGGTGGTCGAGG
>CALBVK010000163.1 GCA_937969345.1 uncultured Acidimicrobiales bacterium | reverse complement strand
TGCAGCCACGGCCGTGCCATTGCTGCCGTCGCCGTTTCGGTAGAACTCACGAACCTCTGTGTTCACCGTGATGGTCGTGCTCGAGGACGCCGCCGAATACGACGGGATTGTCCAGGTGATGAGCGTGGTGCCATCGGCTTGAATGATCGCGCTATCAGCGGCAGGCGTGGCACCCGTGAAATCGAGCGTTGCTGGCAACGTGTCGGTCACGGTCACCGGGCCGGTCGAGACGGCGTACTCGCTGGTCTCGACGAGCAGGGTGAACACCGGAGTGTCACCCTGGACGAACTCGGGCTGATCAACGCTCTTGTGAATCGAAATGTCTTCTGCAATCACGAGCTCGTAATCGCTAACGGTCGTCGCTCCTGGATCGGTGTTGTAGGTACCCGAGGCTTCTGCATAATTGCGAAGCTCACCCTCGGTTTCGGTCGTGATAGCGCCGGTGTTGTTGTCCAGATTTGCCGTCGGGTCAGCGAGCGCCAGGTCGACGTTTTCGAACATTGGAATCGCTGCGATGTAGTCCATGCTGAACGACGCACCAGCACCAAGGCTCGTCGCAAGAGTTGCCGAATCCCATTCGACGCGGGTGTACACGTCCGATGGAAGCGGCCCCGCTCCATCGGGGTCGAGGGTCACGGTCGTGACGCTGCTCGGGGTGATGCACGGGTTCGTCATCGGTGGAGCATTGCCCGGGTTAATCGCTCCCGAACCGGCATACTCATCGCCGCCCGACGAGTTGTCGACGGTTCCACAACCGAGGAATTCGAGACCGGCGGGCAGGTAGTCGACGATCGAGAAGGTGCTCGACGGGTTTACCAGGTTGTTGTCGACGGTGAGGGTGTAGACGGTTTGGTGATCGTGCACACCGCGAAGCAGTTCGTCTTCCGCGCTTGGTTCTGATTTGGTGAGCTGAAAGGGGATCAGGTTGGTCGAGTCGCTGGCCGAAGCATTGCTGGTGAAACCGCCGGTGATTGCACCTGTGCTCGAGTCGACGACCGGGACGAATCGAGGATTGCTATTTGCGTAGGCATTCGCCGAGTTTGTAACGGTGTCCCCGGCGTCGTAGCTCGCATCGGTCGCGATCGAGTAATTCAACTGAACCGTCGAGTTGGTCAAGATGTCGGCAACGTTCTTCCACACCAAGACCGTCGTGCCGTCGCCTTGAGGCAACTCAAGAGGGTCCGGCGAAGCGGAGCCTGGTACGTAGCTCACGCCAGCGGGAAGCGTGTCGTTAAACGTGGCATTGAAGCCGTCCGGGCCGCCCGGGTTAGTAAGCGTCAGCGTGACCGGGATCGTCGTGCCCAACAGGACTTCATCGGGCATTGACTTCGACAGGGCAATGTCGGGGTTGCCGTCTGCCGCAGCGGGCGGAACCGAGATCGGTGCGAGCAATGTCGCAATCACCGCAATCAGGGCAAGCAGAGAAAACCGGCGAAGTTTCATTCAGGATCCAATCAGGGCGATCATGAGTCACTTCCGACCCATGCATCGGAACCCATCGGGACCCTTTGCGAAATAAGTGAGCATCGAGGTCCGACAATGCTGCTTTGACCTCAATTTTGGGGGTGTCAAGGCGGATACTTGCCGGCGCACCCTGCAAATTGGCTACCCGAGGATCACGCGGGATATTTGCCCATTGTCAATCTCGAAATTCAGTCGACCTGGGTTGTAGTCCTCGGTGACCATGAAGGCCTCGTCATCAATGCGCACATCGCGCCACACCAAGAGGTTCTCATCAGCCAGGGCATGGGCGTCCTCCGCAGTCATTCCTACGAAGTCCGCCGTCGACAAATCCGGAGTGACCAATTGTGGCTCATCGGTACTTGGCTGGCTCCAGGAGATCTGCTTCCCGGTTGCCGATTCGTTCAGCGCAACATCGACTCGAAGGTTAAATTCACCAGCAAGACAACTTCGAGCAAGCGCGTCGGAGGTGATGCCGACAAGGAGTTCCAAACTGACTTGGTCAGGAGTCTCCGCGAGCACGGTCACCATGGCCGCGGTGCAGTTCGGATCGCCACCGACGAATCGGACCCAGAGCTCGGTGTCATCGGCTGGATTGATGACGACCTCGGTCGGGCTGACCACCTTCGGGTCGACGGGAGCGTCATCGGTGATTACCTGCTCATTAGCGCTCACATCGGGAAGTGGCTCGGCGCCATCGCCGATACCGCCGTCTGGCTCGACCGGTATTGGCGCGTCGTCGTCAACGGGTGCGTCGACGGTGCTGTCGCCGTCGTCGACACCTGCTGTGGGTTCGTCGGCGGACGACCCGGTGCCAACTTCGGAGGTGGAATCTCCGCACGCAGCGAGGATGAGAATGAGGAATAGGAGGGGGGTGAGTAGGCGCTTCATACTGTTGATACGCCTATCGGCATCGAACGGTTCCATGCTCAAGGAAAAACTTCTCCGTCCCCGGCTGCGTGGGGGTTGTCGTCGGTGACCGTTCCGAGATAGACGGATAGGGATGTCTCTCGGTCTTCTTCTCACCGCATTCGGCCTCGGGCTGCGACACGGCATCGACTGGGACCACATCGCCGCCATTGCCGATCTCAGCGGCACCGCCGAGAATCGCAAACGCGGTTTCTTGCTGTCGATGACCTATGCGGTTGGCCACGGCATCGTGGTCTTTGCTCTCGGCACGCTCGCCATTGCGTTCGGTCTCGCCATTCCCGACAGCCTCGACGCCTGGATGGGCCGAATTGTTGGCCTCACCCTGATTGCCTTGGGCGCCTGGATCCTGCTCGAACTCGTTCGTAAGGGTCGCGACTTTCGACTTCGGAGCCGGTGGATGCTCGTCATCGACGGAACCTTCGCTGGCCTACGACGTGTCCGAGATGGCATTACCGGCCGCAAGATAGTGATCGAGCATGACCACGATCACGAGCACGGCGATGAGCCTCACGAAGTTGCACCAGCCCACGACCACGCTCACGTTCACGAGTCAGTCGCTGCACCCGTGCCGGTGGCAGCGGGATGGCGAGGGTGGCGGGAGCGCATGCATCAGCACAGCCACACCCATAGTCATGAGCTCGCACTTCCCGACCAACCGGGCGCCGCATACGGGCACCGGACCGCCACCGGCATTGGCATGCTTCACGGCGTCGGTATCGAAAGCCCTACCCAGATCGCCATCTTTGTTGCCTCGTCGGCGGTCGCCGGAGTCGGCTTTGGCCTAGTCCTGCTGGCCGCGTGGGTGATCGGGCTGATCATCGCAAACGCCGGGCTTGCGTTGGTTGCTGGTGCCGGCCTACTCAACGCCGAGCGCAGCTTCCCGATCTATGCCGGACTCGCCGTGATCGTCAGCGTGCTCAGTATTGCGCTCGGCACGTTGTACCTCATGGGCCTCGACGTGCTGCCTGCGATCTCGTGACGATCACCTGCACGGCCTATCTCGGGATGAGTCTCGACGGGTTCATCGCAGGACCTGACAACGACCTCGCCTGGCTCGACGTTCTTCCTCCCCCGGTCGACAACGACATGGGATTCGGCGCGCTGATGGAATCGATCGACGCTCTCGTCATGGGCCGCGGAACCTTCGATGTGGTTACGGGCTTTGACATCCCATGGCCCTACACCAAACCGGTCATCATCATGTCGAAGTCGATGACCGAAGTACCGGCCGACATTGGCGACGTCGAAGTGACCGCGCTCGACCCGGACGCCCTCGTCGATGAGCTCGGGCAACGTGGCATGTCCAAGCTCTACATCGATGGCGGGGCCGTAGTCACCAGCTTCTTGCGTGCCGGCCTACTCGACGAACTGATTACAACCGTCATCCCGGTTGCGCTCGGTGGCGGCACGAAGCTCTTCGGCGAGCTCACCGGACCGCAGTGGTTTCGCCACGTCTCAAGCGAAGCGTTCGACAATGGGATGGTGCAAACCACGTATCGCCGGGCCGACGCCTGACGCTGTCAGCCCAAGATGTTCGTGAAGGCCTCGCCGTTGTGGGCCCGTACAACCCCGCTGCCGATGTCGTACACCCAACCGTGCAATGAAATCGCCTCGTTATCGAGCGCTGCTTTGACGGCCGGGTAGGTGGCCAGGTGAGCGAGCTGCGCGAGGACGTTCTTTTCGATGAGTCCGTCGAGATCTACGCCAGATGGATCCGCTCCACTCTTCTCTACCCACCGGGCAACCGAAGGAAGCGGCTCGAGCGACGCTGGATCGGCGAGCCCGGCCATAGCGCCACAACCCGAGTGCCCCAAGACGACGACGTGCGGCACACCGAGAACGGCGACTGCGTATTCGATCGACGCAGCCG
>CALBVK010000162.1 GCA_937969345.1 uncultured Acidimicrobiales bacterium | reverse complement strand
GAGGCCATCGTGAGCATGGTCAGCTTGGGTCTCGGGGTCGGCGTGGTTCCAAAGATCGTGCTCGACAACAGCCCACACGCCGAGCGAGTACGAGTGCTCGACGTCGAACCATCACTAGCCCCATACGACCTGGGCCTGTTCACGCTGCAACGCCATCTGAAGAACCCGCTCGTCAAGGCGTTCTGGTCGCTACTCGACTAACCGCTACGCCACTGCTTCGATGACGAACTTCGAAAACAGTTCGGGGTGTGACCGGTGACAGGCGTGTCGTGCGCCTGGGGCTTCGAACAGCGTGGCGTTGGGGATCTGCTCGGCCAGCCATTCTGCCCGGGCGATATGTCGCGGAACGGATTCGCCTCCGTACCCGACGACGACCGGCACGGAGATGGACGTTGGGACGAGCGGCTCGGCCATGTCGCGGACACTCTCGAGGTCGACACGAAGGGCAGGTGACTCTTCGATCAACGCTCGTTGCGCACGAGCATCCATGCGATCGAACGCGGACTCCCCGACGACTCTCCGATACATCCAACGTACGAGGTGCTCGGGATCTTCGGGAATGCTTGCCGATGTTGGAGCGTCATCGGTCGGCAACGTGATTCCAGGAAGAGGTGGCTCGAACGCGCCGAGGGACCGAACCAGATCGGGCCGAGCAATGGCGGCCAACATGGCGATCGCCCCGCCCATTGAGTGCCCGACCACAACACTCGGTGTGTCGTCGAGCGACGAAGTCTCAAGCACTGCAATGAGGTCGGCAACGTGATCGTCGAGCGTGGTAGCCGGAGTCAGCTCGACGGCCGCCCCGTAGCCGCGCCGATCGTAGACGGTCACGTCGTACCGATGCAGCCGCTGCAGGACACCACGAAACGCCATCGCCCGATCGAGCGCCCCGTGCACCAGCACGACCTTCGCCACAGGTTCGCTCGACGCGTCGTACAGAATCGGCTCGACAGAATCGCTCATGCCGCTGGCCGGTTCGTAACCTCGTGGACCTCAATGTTTGACCGATCGGTTTGGGAGCCTTCGCTGACAGACACTTCAACGATCACGAGAATCATGTCCGGGACTGTAGTTCGCTGATGACGATGCGTCGTCAGGCAAGATCGCCGCCTAGCAATTCGATCGCCAGCACCTATGACGTGGCTTCGGCAAGCCGATCGGACCGGTCAGCGATGACGGCGCTACGGCAACAGATCGACGCGTCCAGCCATGAGGACCGCGACCATGTTGGTGCATTCCGACGTTCGACCTATGGTCGGCAATTCAAACATGAAAGGTTTTGGCGTGAAACTATTTCGGCGGACTCTTCTAGGACTCAGCCCGTTTATCTTGGTCTTGTGTTTCCAATCGGCATCCGGGGCTCAAGCGGCCTGGACTTGCGATGGTCTTTCAGCAACGGTGGTTGGAACCCCGGGGGATGACGTGTTGACGGGCACCTCAGGTGCTGACGTAATCGTGGGCCGCGAGGGCAACGACACTGTCTACGGCGGCGGTGGCGACGACATCGTCTGTGCGGGTAAGGGCGATGACGTGATCTACGGCGGGGCTGGCTTCGACATCATCTTCGGAGCTCAGGGCGACGATCTGCTTCACGCAACCGATGGGAGAACCGCAACCCAACGAAGCGACCAGAGCGGGGCTCGAATGTTCGGAGGCGCTGGTAACGACACCATCCATGGCTCCAATCGCTGGGACCGCATGCAAGGGGGCCCCGGAAACGATGTGCTCTATGGCTACGAGGGCCGAGACTGGATCCGCGCGGGTGCTGGAAATGACCGAGTCAACGGTGGGGCGGGCATCGATGACCTTCATGGTGGAAACGGCGCCGATCGCATCCTCACGACCGCAGGCGATGTGGTCCGCGGCGGCGCCGGGGTAGACCAATGTGAAGTCTTTGCCGGTGACGCCAGCCAACTCATCTCGTGTGTGAAGGCACCGCTTCCAGGACCGCTCGCTGTCGACCAGACCGGCGAGGATGTCGTCCGAATTTATCGACAGCTCGACCAGGCCCACGAATATCTTCGGGCCAACCCCGAGACCATCAATCCCTATCGCTTCTTCGAGGAGGTCGGGGGTGCACGGACACTAGCGTTCATGGCGGACCGCGGATTTGCGATGGAGCCATCACAGCCGGGCGATTCGCGTACATTGCAGGTCAATCTCCAAGGAAGAGTCTCGGCAAACCACGTGCAGCTCTTCGTGATCGAGGATCGGCGCGAGGAAGGTCGCCGGATGCTTGACGATGCCGGGGAAATCCGCTGGCGCGACTATGGGTGGGACACCCCGACGCGAGCATGGGTAGTAGAGATGCGCCGACAGAACGGTAAATGGCGTATAGCGGAGAAATACGAGGTCAATGCTCGCGGGTCCAACGTCTCGGCGAATGGCGAGATCTTCACCCCATCCACGATCCCAGATATCTCCGCAACCACGCAGTTCACATCGGGCACTGCCACTGCTCCCGATGGCGAGCAACTCGCTTGGCAGGGACACACCTACGCATCGACCCGCGGCGACCAGTGCATTGAGGTACGAATCCCGAACTCGACTCGCTTCGTGGAGTGTGCAGATGCAGCTCGAATCCGCGCTGTTCAAGGCGCCAGCTTTACCTTCAGCACCGATGTTATCCGAGGTGGCCAGATGGGTGTCTTCATTGGTTTCAGTGCGAACACGGCGGGCCCAAGGGTGTCCGTGTTGCTGACCGAGGATGAAGCGGTCCTGACGCCAGCCGGGCCTGGGAAAGTCGGAAACTATGCGCTGTTATCGTCGGACTGGATTGGATACGTTGCTGGCGCCGGTAGCAAGAATCCACGCGTTGCCAGCTATAAGTGCAATGCCTGGCTGCCGACCACGATTCCGTCCGGGACGACCTTGCACCCGTACTCCCGAGACGCCGGGCGAAAGAGCACCAAGGCAGAACTCGAGCGCTTTGTACTTCAGCAGCTCCATGCCGAATACGCCGCCCCGAAGGTCACTGTGTCTCGAGAAGCTCCAGCGAATACGAGTTCATTTCCCGCGATCCACTCCAACCCGCAATGGTTCGTTGTGAACGCGAGCGACTGGGACGACGGGTACCAGGGAATCACACGCAAGTGGGCTGTAGTGCTCGTCGAGGATGCAAGAGGTTGGTACATCTCGCATTCAGGCTTCAGACAGCACTGCGCTTAGGAAGCCGAAGTCGAGTATCCGACGACCGCTAGCCCCTGCCGATAAAGGGCATATCGCTGGCCATAACCGTCATCTCGAGCACGTTCGCCTCGGGCGGCAATGAAGCCATGTGAATGACAGCGTCGACAGCATGCGATACCGAAATCGTTGGTTCACCCTTCGTCGTCCCGTCGGCCTGGAGCGTGCCCGCAGCAATCTGTTCGACCATCTCCGAGCTGATGTTGCCCAAGTTGATCTGCCCGCAGGTGATCCCGAACCCTCGCCCGTCGAGAGCCAGCGACTTCGTCAGTCCGGTCAGTGCGTGCTTGGTGGCGGTGTAGGGCGCGGAGAATGGGCGAGGCGTTGTGGCAGAGATCGACCCGTTGTTGATGATTCGCCCACCGCTCGGCGATTGCGCGCGCATCTGGGCGAAAGCAGCTCGGGCGCAAAGAAACGAGCCGGTGAGGTTGATGTCGACAACATCGAGCCAGGTCTGCACGTCGAGCTCGTCTACGGGAACGGCCGGAGCCGCAATTCCGGCGTTGTTGAACAGCAGGTCGACCCGGCCAAACGCTTCGACCGTCTGAGCGAAGAGCGCGTCGACCGCCGCCGGGTCGGCCACGTTCGTGACGACGGCAAGCCCCGCACCGTCGAGGGTCGACACACACTCGTCGAGCGAGCTTTGGGTTCGGCCAGCGACGACGACCGTCCATCCCGCCGCCGACAACCCCTGCGCTGTTGCCCGCCCGATTCCTCGGCCTCCACCGGTGACAATTGCGATCTTGTTCGTCATCTGCCCATCTCCCTAAACCAGCCAAGTCCGTCCTCGACAGTGCTGGCCGGATGGTACTCAGCGCCAACCCAACCGTCGTAGCCAACGTCGTCGAGCACGTCGAAGATCGAGTTGAGGTCGAGCGTACCGAGGTTGGGTTCGCGGCGATCGGGCACTGACGCAATCTGCACATGTCCGAGGAGGTCTGCGTGGCGCCGCAGTCTGCCGACAACATCCCCCTGGCTCACTCCTGTGTGAAAGCAGTCGAGCATGAGCAACATGTTCGACCGGCCGACCGCCTCGATGGTCTCGACAGCGGCCTCGACCGTCGAGATGTAGGCGCCGGGAGCTGCGCCAGGACTGAGCGGCTCGATAACCACGTTGATACCTACTGAC
>CALBVK010000161.1 GCA_937969345.1 uncultured Acidimicrobiales bacterium | reverse complement strand
CGCGAGAGGGGAACTCGAGTGATCGTCGGTGCGAGCGTGAGAGAGGAAGATCGCTGATGGTCGTTGCACATGTTGATGAACTTACGCTCGCACTCCGCTCAGGTCAGCGCGACACGGCCACAATTGAGAATCTCTTAATGACCTTGGGTATCGTTTGAGCCTCCCAACCGTCTGCTGATGCTGCGCCTTGTCGAGTGCTGTGCTCGCCGCACCCACCTGCGAAACAGGCGTGTGTCGGCGAGCTCGCCGGCGGAGTGAGTATGAAGGGTCAACGAACATGAAGCACGCCGGAGAGATTCGCATCACCTACTGCATTGAATGAGGACTGCTGCCGAAGGCCACCAGTTTGGTTGCCAAGATTCACGGGGTCACCGACACGGCAGTGACCCTGATCGGGGGTCACGACGGTGTCTACGAGGTCGCCGTTGGCGACGTGGTCCTCTACACGACTCGAGGGACATGCACGACGCCCCCTCCCTCTGATGCGGAATTTCTTCAGCAGATAGCGGCGCTGGTGGGGTTTGATCCAGCACCGAAGGGAGGTCCGGTGCGCGTGATCGGGCAAGGCGACGGGTCTGCGTGTCTATTGCGTGATTCGCTCCCGTCCTCGACGCCAGACACGGATGACTCAGAGGAAATGCAAGGCTGTTGACGTCCGTAGCATCTTGACAATATGACACACGTATAGGCATAGTGGTGCTCAGTATGTGTCATATGGGGATTGCATGATCGTTGTTGTTGGTGGAGGAACAATGGGTGGCGGTATTGCCGTGAGCGTTGTGCTCGCTGGTCGGCCGGTTCGCCTGATCGAGGGATCGCCCGAGCTCGTCGCCACGGCAGAAGAGCGCGTGCGCGCGTCGCTCGGTCGTTCCGCTGGACGCCGGGACCGCGCCGACGAGGTCGATGCGCTTCAGGAGCTTCTGACGTTCTCGACCGACCATGATCCAACCGGCGTTGAGCTGGTGATCGAAGCGGTCCCCGAAGACACGGCGCTCAAGCAGAAGATCTTCTCGGAGCTCGAAGCGATCTATCGGGCGGAGACGATCTTCGCATCGAATACGAGCTCGCTGTCGATCACCGAGATAGCGAGTGCGCTCGAACATCAAGGCCGATTCATTGGCATGCACTTCTTTAACCCGGTGCCAGCCTCTGCGTTGGTGGAGATCGTGGTCGGAGCGAACACCTCGGACGCGACGACGCAACGGGTCGGTGAGCTGAGCGAACTCCAGGGGCTCACGCCGATCGTCGTTCAAGACTCGCCCGGGTTCGCATCGAGCCGGTTAGGCCTGACCCTCGGCCTCGAAGCCATCCGAATGGTCGAGAGCGGCGTCGCGTCAGCCGAGGACATCGATGCGGCAATGACGCTCGGGTACAAACATCCGATCGGACCGCTGAAGCTGACCGACCTCGTTGGTCTCGACGTTCGTCTGGCTATTGCCGAACATCTGGCGTCGACGCTCGGCGAGCGGTTTGAACCGCCTCAGCTGATGCGAGACATGGTCGCAGCGGGAAAGCTTGGCAAGAAAAGTGGGGAAGGTTTCTATGAGTGGTGATGCTCTGTCGACAACGGCACTGCAACATTTCGTTCTCGGCGAATGGGTCGATGGTGGCGCCGACGGCCAGCCATACGTCGACGCCGTAACGGGGGAGCAGCTCGGCACAACATCGTCGGTTGGCCTCGATATGGCGGCGATCGTCGACTACGCCCGAACCGTCGGCAACCCGGCGGTCTCCTCGCTCACGTTCCACGAGCGCGGCACGATCTTGCGCAACGTCGGCAAGCTGTTGCTCGACGACGCGGTCAAGGCCCCGTTGTACGAATTGTCCACTCGAACCGGCGCGACCAGCAAGGACAGCTGGATCGACATCGACGGCGGCGCTGGAGTGCTGCTCACTTATGCAAGCAAAGCCCGCAAGGAACTACCGAACTCCACGATCATGGTCGACGGTGCCTACGAGCCGCTCTCTCGCGATGACTCGTTTGGCGCGGTGCATGTGCGGACGTCTCGCAGCGGCGTCGCGGTCCAGATCAACGCGTACAACTTTGCGGTTTGGGGCATGCTCGAAAAGTTCGCGCCGAGCTTTCTCGCCGGACTGCCAAGCATCGTGAAGCCAGCTCCGCAGACCGCCTTTCTTGCCGAAGCCGCGGTCCGAGTAATCGTCGATAGCGGACTGCTCCCAGATGGTGCGCTGCAGCTCATCTGCGGTGGACCCGGCGACCTGCTCGATCACCTCGACGGCCAAGACAGTGTTGCCTTCACCGGTTCTGCTGCCACCGGCGCAATCGTGAAGTCGCACCCGAACCTGATCGCAAAGTCGGTTCATGTCACGACCGAAGCCGACTCGATCAACTCCGCAGTACTCACACCAAGCGCGGCTCCCGGCACTGCGGAATTCGATCTGTTCGTAGCCGAGGTCGTGAGCGAGATGACGACGAAGGCTGGCCAGAAGTGCACGGCTATTCGCCGCGGCTTCGTTCCCGAAGCGCACCTCGATGCAGCGGGAACCGCAATCGTCGAGGCATTGGGCAGCGTGATCATCGGCAATCCGAGCACACAGGGCGTCACGATGGGTGCACTCGTCGATGGTTCCCAGAAGCAGCGGGTACTCGATGCGATCGAGGAATTGTCCACGGCAGCCGCCGTCGTCAGCACAGGCGCACATGTAGACGATCTACCCAAAGGCGCATTCGTAGCACCGACGCTGCTCGCAGCGACCGACCGCCACGCCGACGTCATCCACTCGGTCGAAGCGTTCGGTCCTGTGGCCACGCTCATTCCGTACGCAGATATCTCCGAGGCGATCGACCTGGTCGGCAGGGGAGAGGGCAGCCTGGTGGCCTCGCTCTACGGCAGTGACGTCGGTGAGATCGCCGAGCTCGCCCGGGGTATTGCCTCGCACCATGGCCGGGTCCTCGTCGTCGATGAGACGATGGCCACGGCCAGTACGGGACATGGCTCACCATTACCGATGCTGACACACGGGGGGCCGGGTCGTGCTGGCGGTGGCGAGGAGCTCGGCGGCATGCGCAGCGTGTTCAGCCACATGCAGCGAACCGCTATTCAGGGAAGCCCGGCGATGCTCACCGCAATCGGCGGCGAGTACATCACCGGTACGCCGACCACCGATAAGGGACATCCCTTCAAGCTCAACTTTGACGAACTGGCTGTGGGCGACTCGCTCACCACCGAATCTCGTGTCGTGACCGACGAAGACATTGCCCACTTCGCCGAGTTCACCGGAGACACATTCTATGCACACATGGACGAAGAGGCCGCAGCCCGCAGTCCAATCTTTGGCGGCATCGTGGCTCACGGATACCTCGTGCTGTCGTTCGCAGCAGGGCTATTTGTGGATCCGCCAGAAGGCCCAGTGCTCGCCAATTACGGCATCGATCGCTGCAGATTCGCTACACCTACCCGCCCCGGCGACGAAGTCCATGTCGTGCTGACATGCAAGCGCAAGACCCAGCTGGACGGCCGCGGCTATGGCGAGGTTGCGTGGGACACGAAAGTCATCAATCAGAACGGCGAGGTGGCGGCGGTGTACGACGTCCTCACCATGGTCGCCAACGCCCCCGGCATCAACGGAGCCCCATCATGACGAATCTGTGGAGTCTGGTGTTCGATATTCGGTCAGGAAACTCCACAGATTCGGATCAGGAGCATCATGGCTAGAACGTGGACCGATATGGACGAGTTCGAGGCGTTTCTCGACGATGGGGGCATTGTCGAGGTCGATGACGATATGCCCGATGAATATCGCAATGCGGTGTTCACCTTTATCGAGATGCACGCCAACAGCGAGTACATGGGTGGGCTGACCGAGCGTGACTGGATCCCGAAAACGCCGGGACTCCGCCACAAGATGAGCGTGCTTGCAAAGACCCAAGACGAGATTGGCCATGGGCACCTGCTGTACATGGTGGCCGCCGACATGGGTGTCAAGAGCCGCACCGAAATGCTCGAAGACCTGATGGCCGGCAAGAGCCGCTTCCACAACGTCTTTC
>CALBVK010000160.1 GCA_937969345.1 uncultured Acidimicrobiales bacterium | reverse complement strand
CATGTTCGCTGCATCGCGAGCTGCACGACCCTCAACACCGGTACCGATGTACGGGGCTTCAGCAGCGATAAGTGGAACGGCCTGACGCTGCATGTTGGCGCCCATGAGCGCACGGTTTGCATCGTCGTGCTCGACGAATGGGATGAGCGCCGTTGCGATCGAGATGATCTGCTTTGGCGAAACGTCCATCATCTGGACTTCGTCCGGCGGAACAGCCGAGATCTCGGTGGTTGCACCGAAGAAGACGTCCTGTTCGAGCTGGAGGCGAAGGTCCTGCAGCGAGGCTGCCTGCGGTGAGCGACGTACGAGAACGCGCTCATCGGTGAAGTTGCCCTTGTCATCGACCTTTGCGTTGGCCTGAGCAACGACGTATTCCTCTTCCTCATCTGCTGCGAGGTAGACGATCTCGTCGGTCACACGGCCGTTGATGACCTTGCGGTACGGAGACTCGATGAATCCAAAGGGGTTCACACGGCCGTAGGTGGCGAGTGCACCGATAAGACCGATGTTCGGTCCCTCCGGAGTTTCGATTGGGCACATACGTCCGTAGTGCGAGAAGTGAACGTCTCGTACTTCGAAGCCGGCACGCTCACGTGACAGACCACCCGGACCGAGTGCCGAGAGACGGCGGCGGTGGGTAAGGCCCGAAAGCGGGTTGACCTGATCCATGAACTGGCTGAGCTGGGAGGTTCCGAAGAACTCCTTGATCGCCGCAACGACTGGACGGATGTTGATGAGCGTCTGTGGCGTGATGGCCTCGACGTCCTGGGTGGTCATGCGCTCACGCACGACTCGTTCCATACGGGACAGGCCAATGCGGACCTGGTTCTGAATGAGCTCGCCAACGCTGCGGATACGACGGTTTGCGAAGTGATCCTGATCGTCGAGGCGGTAGCCGGGCTCGCCCTTTGCAAGGTGCAGCAGGTACGAGCAGGTTGCGAGAACCTCGGCTTGGGTGAGCACCGACTGGTCGATCTCTGGGCGCTCGAGTTCGATCTTGAACAGTTCCTCAAGACGGTCCATTTCTGGACCGAGCTTGCGGTTGAGCTTGTAACGGCCAACGCGGCTGAGGTCGTAGCGACGGCTCTCAAAGAACGCGTTCTTGAAGTAGTTACGAGCAGACTCTGCCGATGGCGGCTCGCCTGGGCGTGCACGCTTGTAGATCTCGATGAGTGCTTCTTCTTGGGTCGGAGCGAGCTCGCGATCCTTTTCCCACTGTCCTTCGAGGAAGTCGAAGTGGTTGACGAACTTGTCGAGGAAGCCAGGAGCGTTCTCTTCGTCGAACCCGAGGGCACGAAGCAGAACGAAAAGGCTGAGACGACGCTTGCGAGCAACACGGGTGCCGGCGGTAACGTCCTTGCCTGGCTTTTGCTCAACGTCGAACTCGATCCACTCACCGCGGTAGGGGTGAATGGTTCCGGTGACGAGCTGGTGCTTTGCAAGGTTACGCAAGCGGTAGCGCTCACCGGGCTGGAAGATAACGCCAGGTGACCGGACGAGCTGGGAAACCACAACACGCTCGGTGCCGTTGATCACGAACGTGCCGCGATCGGTCATCATGGGGAAGTCGCCCATGAAGACGGTTTGTTCCTTGATCTCACCGGTGTTGGAGTTCATGAAGCGGGCGCGCACGAAAATCGGCGCGCTATACGTCATGTCCTTCTCTTTGCACTCCTCTACCGAGAATTTCGGCGGCGGGCGCAGGTCTTCATCATTGGGATCAAACTCGAGCTCGAGCTGAAGCGTCTCAGAGAAGTCCTTGATTGGGCTGATGTCGCGGAAGGTCTCGGCGAGACCTTCCTCGAGCAGCCATACAAATGACTTACGCTGAACGGCGATCAGATCGGGAAGTTCAAGAACTTCTTCGATGTTTCCGAACGAGTAACGATCGAGGGCAACAGAACGTGAGGACACAGAGTCTCCTGGTGCGACGGAGGGCGACGTCGGGCAATGCCTTCACGTAACGGGCGCCAAAACAGTGCCCATTGCAGCGAGTAATTCACAGCAACGTGCGAGCACAGCAAAAACACCCAAAACGCGACGACAACTAGGCAGCCTAGCGTCAACGTCCGCAAATCGGCAAGCGCGCACGCAAGATCAGCACCTCACAGGGAGGCGCTCACCCAAACGGTAACGAATTGCCTACGGGTTGGTCAAGGGTAAACGCAACGATCCGGCGACATCCCCTCTCGGAAATGCCACCGGATCGCATTAAGAATTCTCGCTTCATCAGTGCGTTGGCTGATGAGTTGAGGGCCCGCACCGAGGCGGACAGTAGCGGAATTCACCGAAGCGAATTCCTTGGTGCTACTTAAGTTCGCAGACGCCGCCGGCTTCTTCGATTGCAGCCTTTGCCTTCTCGGCGTCTTCCTTCGAAGCCTTCTCGAGAATGGCTGCCGGTGCTCCGTCAACCATTTCCTTGGCGTCCTTGAGGCCAGCGCCGGTGAGCTCACGCACAACCTTGATCACGCCGATCTTCTTGTCGCCAGCGGCGGACAAGATGACGTCGAATTCGGACTGCTCGTCAGCAGCTTCAGCAGCAGCTGGAGCTGGTCCGCCCATCATCACTGGCGCAGCAGCGGTGACGTCGAACTTTTCCTTGAATTCGTCGATGAGTTCTTTGAACTCAAGAACGGTCATGTTCTCGATGCTTTCGAGAATTTCTTCCTTGGTAGCCATTTCAGCTCTCCTCTTTTTCGGTCTTGCTAGATAGATGGGTGGGTACGAACGGGGGTATTACTCTTCTTCGCCGCTGTCGGCCGCAGCCTCGGCGGGCGCTTCGTCAGCAGGAGCCTCGTCGGCGCTCGCTTCCTCGGCTGGGGCGTCTGCTGGAGCTTCACCAGAACCGCCCGATGGGCCGCCCTTTTCGATGAGCGCATCCATGACACCAACGAACTCTTGGAGCTTGTTGTCGAGCACACCAGCGAAGTCGCCGAGGATGCTCTCCATTGCGCCAGCGAATTCGCTGAGCATGACTTCGCGAGATGGGAGATCGGCAAGTGCCTTGATCTCGTCAGCGCTGATGGCCTTGCCGTCGAGCACGCCGCCCTTGATCACGAGTGCGTCGTTGGTCTTGCTGTATTCCTTCAGCGCCTTTGCCACCGCTGCAGGATCGCCCTTGGAACCGTCGGCCTTTTCACCCACGAATGCAAGTGCGGTAGGTCCAACGAGAAGTTCGTCGAGATCGATGCCGAGTTCGTTGGCAGCAAGCTTGACGAGCGTGTTCTTGTAGATCTTGTACTCGCCTCCTGCGGGGGTCAACGTCTGGCGAAGACCGGCCATGGCAGGCACGTTCAGACCGCGGTACTCGGTGAGAAGGACGCCGTCAGCGGCTTCCATCTTTTCCTTGACCTCTGCGACCACTGCGACTTTGTCTGCTCGTGGTTCTCCCATTGTGTGACTCCTCAGATTTGGCCACTTCGGCGAAAACCGAAACGGACGTTCAGCCGAAGACACGGCGAACGTCCGGACACACGCACCCGTTTGGGGCGGAATCTGTAAGGTCACCTACTCAGGACTTATGCGATAAGCCGCACCTGAGGTCTTCGGATAGATATGCGATTTGTAAACCTCGGTAATGCTAGCGAGGTTCCTGGCGAACCCCCACACCGACCTCACCAGAAAATGAAGAAAGCGCCGGACCCGCAGGACCGGCGCTTCATTCAGATCTTGGCGCTATAGCGCAACCGCTCAAATTAGAAGTTGCCGTGCTCCAGCTTGATGCTTGGGCCCATAGTGGTCGAGATGCTGGCCTTCTTGATGTAGATACCCTTGGCACCGGCAGGCTTGAGGCGCTTGAGCTCCTCGATGACCGAATCGATGTTCTTGGAAATATCGTCAGGCGTAAAGCTGACCTTGCCAACAGGTACGTGAACGTTTGCGAACTTGTCGGTGCGGAACTCGACCTTGCCGCCCTTGAATTCCTCGACGGCCTTTGCGACATCTGGGGTCACGGTTCCGGTCTTTGGGTTTGGCATGAGGCTACGAGGGCCGAGAACACGACCGAGCTTTCCAACGATTGGCATCATGTCGGGAGCAGCGATCGTGACATCAAAGTCGAGCATGCCACCCTCGATCTGCTCGGCGAGATCTTCGGCGCCGACGAACTCTGCGCCAGCGTCACGTGCTGCCTGAGCAGCGTCGCCCTGAGCAAAGACGGCAACGCGTACGGCCTTGCCAGTTCCTGCAGGAAGCGAAACGGTGCCGCGAATCATTTCGTCGGCCTTACGTGGATCGACGCCAAGGCGGACAACCATGTCGACGGTCTCGTCGTAGTTGCGCTTTGGAAATCCAACGACGATGTTTGCCGCATCGCCTACGGAGTGCAGTGCTTCACGGTCGTAACCGCGTGCTGCGTTCTGGTACTTCTTACCTTGCGCCATGATGGCTCCCTCTATGTTCGGTCCCGCACCTGAGGTATTGGCTACGGAGACGTGTGGTTTTTGTGAGCGATTTCGCGGGCTGAGCCTGCAGGATCGCTCACAAATCTTTACTTGACTTCGATGCCCATCGAGCGGGCGGTGCCCTCGACCTGAAGGATTGCACCTTCGATGTCGTTGG
>CALBVK010000159.1 GCA_937969345.1 uncultured Acidimicrobiales bacterium | reverse complement strand
GCCGTCGCGAGCGGGAGTGGATTCGTCGAGATCGACGACCGATGTAGGCGGCACTTCGCTCGGCTCTGAGAGTCCAAAGCGGTCGTGGAAGCGACGTAGCGGCGCTGGCGCCCACCAGTTCCACTCCCCCATGAGCTTCATCGCTGCAGGTACGAACAACATTCGAACAATGGACGCATCGATGATAATTGCCGCGGCCAGGCCGACGCCGAGCGTCTTCATGTCGATCGATTCGCCGGTCGCGAACGCGCCGAACACGAGGGCGATCAATAGCGCAGCGGACGTAATTACCCGCCCGGTTTTCTGGAGCCCTTGAGTAACCGCAAGATCGTTGTCGCCAGTCGCGTCGTGGATCTCCTTGATTCTCGACAGGAGAAAGACCTCGTAGTCCATCGACAGGCCAAAGGCGAGGAAGAAGACAAGGAACGGATTCCATAGGCTAATGAAGCCGGTCGATTCGAAACCGAGGACGCCCCCGAGGTTCCCGTCTTGGAAACCCCAGACGAGCAAGCCGAACGTCGCCGTGAGCGACAACAGGTTCATCGCCATTGCTTTGAACGGCATGACGACCGAACCGGTGAGCAAGAACAACAAGATGAGCGTTGAACCAGCGACGAATGCAAGTGCCCAGGGAGTCCGTTCGAACAACGCATCGCGCTGATCGATGAGCTCGGCTGCCGGGCCGCCGACAGCGGTAGTAAACGCCTGCTCCATCGACCGCAGGTCCTTCACCACGTCTTCGGCGACTTCGCTTTGGGCCGAGCCGTTGGGCAAAACGTCGATGACCGTCTGGTCTTCGGTCGCGAACCGCACCTGCGCCCCTTGCACGTTGGGGATCTGCTCGATATAGGCGAGGTAGGGCGCCAGATCGCTCGACGTCGTGTCGGCAATGATCGTTATGGGATCCTCGCCACCGATTGCGAAGCGCTCGTCGCGAACGTCGAGCAGCTGGCGTGTTTCGAGCGACTCAGGCAACGACTCGGCTCCCGGGATCTGCAGGCGAACGCCAGCGAATGGCGCCGCGAGCAGGAGCAGCCCTGTCGCAACAACGACGGCGACGAGCGCGGCTCGGCGCTGAACGAACTCAGCGACCAGACCAAAGACTTTGCCGCTGTCCTCGGCGTTCTTCGCAGGTTTGATGCGGTGCCCGACGAGCATCAGTAGTGCCGGGAGTAGCGACGTTGCTGCAAGCATGGCGAGGAGGACGACACCGATACTTCCCATGCCGATCGACGGGAAGACGTTGCCGCTCATCATGAGGAATCCCCCGAGCGCGAGCGCAACGGTTATCCCCGAGAACAGCACGGTGACGCCTGCGGTGGCAATGGTCCGGGTCACCGAGTCAGACACGGTAAGGCCGAGGGCTCGTTCCTCTCGAAATCGGTTCACAATCAACAACGCGTAGTCGATTGCCAAGCCCAGGCCGAGCATCGTCGCAGCGTTCAGGGCAAAGAGTTGAACGTCGGTGATCTTCGTGAGGATCCAGAGAATGAACATCGACCCGGGTATTGCGACGAACGCAATCGCCAGCGGTAACGAGGCAGCCACGATTCCGCCGAAGACGATAATGAGTGCAATAAGGGTTATCGGCAGCGTGATCAGTTCTGCTCGCTGGAGGTCGCGCTCGGTTTGTTCTACCGACTCGCGGTCGAGAACGGCGGCTCCGCCGACGAACGTTTCTGAAGCATCGATCGATCGGAGGTCGGCTTCGACGACCTCCACCAGTTCTTCGAGCTCCGTCTCTGGAAGCGAGCGATCGAGAACCACGGCAATAATCGTTGCCCGTTCATCGAGCGAAGTGAAGAGTGGTCCGTCATCGAACGTGTGGAAGACGTTGGCCACGTGAGGAGTGAGTGAAAGTCGTTCATCGAGTGATCGCACCTCCTGTGCGAATGTGGGGTTGGTGAGGTCGATGCCGCCGTACAACGCAACGACGTCCGCTGAGGACGCCCCGAGTCCGGCGAGGGTGTCCTCGACAAACTGCGATTCGGTGCTGGTGTCTCCGGTGGGCACGGTCTCGAGGTCATCAACGACCCCAGAGCCAAAGACGATGGCGACGACGAGCGCCCCTATCCAGACGGCCAGTGCCGTTTTCGGCCGGTTTACGGAGAACGCTCGTAGTTCGGAGAGTCGGGCGAGCATTGGGGGGAACTCTTTTCTGTCGGGGTGTCGGATACTCGTCGAGACTTACGCAGTAAGCTGACACTGTAAGTGCTACGGACTTACGGCGTAAGTGTCAAGAGGTTTCTTGTCATACCCCCACCACCGGTAGTTCGAGGCACTAGACAATGGACATGTTGAACCTCGCCGGAAAAACCGCCGTCATTACCGGAGCCGCAAGCGGCATCGGCCGAGAGATGGCCCGCCGGTTTGGCGCATCTGGGATGCAGCTAATGCTCGCCGATCTCGAAGCTGCACCGCTCGAGACGACCGAGTCCGAACTTCGAGCGCTCGGCTACGACGTCGCCAGCGTTGTCGTCGATGTGCGTGAGTACGAACAGATCGAGGCACTCGAGACCGCTACCCGAGAACGGTTCGGCAACGTCCACGTACTGTGCAACAACGCAGGTGTCGGCGCCGGTGGTCCGGTAGTTGGTTCTGACGATTTGGACATGTGGCGTTGGACCATCGACATCAACTTGTGGGGCGTGATCTACGGATGCAAGATCTTCCTGCCAGCGATGATGCAACACGGCGAACCTTGCCACGTGGTCAACACTGCGTCGATGGCCGGACTGGCACCCTCGGCGCTCATGGGCCCGTACACCATCTCGAAATACGGCGTTGTTGCCCTGTCGGAGACCTTGTCACTCGAGATGCAGATGGCATCGTCGAACGTCGGCGTGTCGGTCCTGTGCCCGGCCTTCGTCCAAACAGGCATTGCGGACAGCAAGCGAAACCTGCCTTCGGAGCTAGTGGCCAACCATGGAGCCGAACAGCCCGGCGAGCAGATCCTTCGAGACCTCGTCGCTTCTGGCATTTCCCCAGTCGAGGTTGCCGAGGCGGTGCACCAAGCGGTGCTGGACGACACCTTTTGGATCCTGACGCACGATGAGATGAACGCTGGAATCGTTGCTCGGGCGCAGTCCATCGTCGCTGGCGACAAGCCGCGCTTCGTCGGCTTTTAAGACCCAACGAGGACTGTTCGCTGGCTGTCCTCGGAGCGTTCACCGGCCCGAAACCGCCGTGAAATACACGATCCCTAGTGTCATGGAGAACCCCCAACCTAGGAGTTCAGCAATGGCGCTTCCCCCAGTCGCAGTCGAACCAACCACCCTCGTGTTGCTCAATCCAACCGCTCCCGACGGCGAGTCGGCGTTGGAAAAGCTGAGCGATATCGACACGCACATCACCCTCGTCGTTCTGTTGTGGGACGAAGCTGGCGCAGCGCTCCGCGACTACGCCCAGTCGGAGAACATCGACCTCTCCGCCGCTGGTTATGCCTATCTCGAACAGGTGGCAGAATCGCTCGATGTCGACGAGGGCTCGATCTCGTTCGAGGTCGTCAACGGGTCCCGCCCGGCGCTCGAACTCGCCATGCTGCAACACACGCTGACAACCCGGCGAGTGCTCCTGCCAAAGACCCAGAGGGAGCGAGCGAACACCCACCCAACCGTGACTCGGCTACTCAGCATCGTGGCGCCGCAAGGTCCATCATCGCGCCTCGTCGACACCCCGTTGGGACGCCGCACCCCCGACGGCGAGATCCGTCATATCGACCGGATTGGCACGATGATCCACCTCGACTCGGGCACTTGCCTCGCACGACAAGGGGCCAACCCAGGCGGGGCGTGTGTCCTTGTCGAAGGTGCCGCTGCGGTCAGTCGCGATGGGGCACACATCGCAACGCTCGGTCCAGGCGACTTCGTCGGTGAAATATCGCTCATCGCTGGCACTCGCTGCAATGCGGACGTGGTGACGACCGACAACACGATCATCTTGGAGTTCACTCCACAAGAATTCACCCAGGTGCTCGACGAATGTCCTGTGGTTGCGAAGTACCTGCTTCGAGCCTCAGTAGAGCGACTCCTCGCCGCGTAGCGTTAACAGGAACCGTCGAGTGACTCGATCCATTCGGAGATGAGCGCTACACCGTCCTCATGGACGATTGCTCGACCGAGCTCGGGCATCATTGCGCCAGGATCTGTGGTGGTCATCCGGAAGACGAAGATCGATTCATCGGGCTCGCCCGGAGCGATGCCGACCAGGCGATTCCCGGTGCCGGTGCCAGCAGCGACAGGCCCCTTGCAGACGCCGAGGCGGGGTCCGTATTCCGTGGTGGACTCGAGGAACAGTCCGGACGTATCCGCCGGCCCGTTCTTGTTGTGGCAATGCGAGCAGTTGATGTCGAGATAGGCCCGGGCGCGCGCATCGAGAGATGCACTCGGGTCGTCCCACGCCGCAACCTCAGGAGCATCGGAAAGCGCGCCGTTGTCCGCAACGAGCCCAACGTCGACCCAATGACTGAGTTGGGGCATCACCACATCGCCCAAGTCGACGTCGGTATTGAGGTGGCGTGCCTTTGGCCCGATGGGTTGGATCAGTCCCGTTGTGTGGTTGGTGGCGTGGCAGCCCGCACACTGGTTGCTGTTCGGCACGACGTAGGGGAACGGCGTCTCGCCGCCGGGCGATTCATCGACGAGCGTGAGCTGTACGAGGTCGCCTGCTCGCTTGAGTTCGGCGTCGGTCTGCTCGTCGTTCCACACATACGGCAGTGCAACCCAACCACCTTCGCGATGTGCCAGAACGCGCGTCTCTACTAGCCGCGTCTGGGCGAGATCGATCGGGGTGTGAAGATCGTTGGTCGCTGGTTGTCGTGAAACCCAATCCGTGCTGGACCCTGCGGTGGCAAGCCGGTAGTAGAACGTTTTGGTGATAACGGTTCCAACGGGAAACGAAAACACGTCCTCGGAGTCATACGTCGCTGGTTCGGCACCGTCGGGGAACCACACCGTGCGCAGCTTCAATGCATGATCGGAGAACAGGGGCGACTGAAGGGTGTACGGCGTGACGCCTGGAGCGGGTGCGAGCCCGCCGCCGTCGATCGAGAGTTGCGCCCAATCACTCAACAGCTCTGGGTTGCCCTGCTCGATGAACACGGGCACGGTTGTCAGAGTTCGTTCGTTGGATGAATCGTCTCGAGAAACCGCGTCCCGTGCCGCGGTCGTCTCGACCGCCACCTCGTTCTCCGCACTGTTCTCAACACTGGCCGGGGCCGTCGAAGCAGTTTCGTCCTGTCCACAACCGAGCAGAATCCCGCCGGCGAGCGCCAGGACTCCGGTCAGGTGAAGCACTCCCCTACGTGCGGGCGTCATTGTCTATCCCGACTCCCGGTTTGTTGGTACTCACGAAATGTCGAGCGTGACAGCGGAGAGCGGGTCGAGCACACAGTCGTAGGCCTCGGTGTCGACCTGGGCACCCGCAAAGTCGTTCGAGCCGTCTGCGTTCAGGACTTCGGCGCCAGGCTGTTGCACACAGATGCGGTTCTCGGCGAGCGGTGCGCCATCGACGAACTTGGACTCATCGACGAAACCATCGAACACTACGTCGGGAAGGCTTCCGCCTTCTGGGTAGAGCAGAAGCTTGAGGATCCGCAGAATTGAGTCGGGGTCGTCGCCTCCTCCGGAGAATTCGTTGTCGTGGATGTACACACCTTCGGCGTAGCCGTCGAACGTGGGGTCGCTATCGCCCCCGTCGAGACCCACCGTGAAGGCACTCGCGACGATCACGTTCGCCGACCGGTTGTCCGTGATGCGGTTGTCAAAGATCTCGACCTGATCGTTGGCCATGACGAGGATTCCCGAACCAGCCGGAACCGCTGCAACCGCGGTGCCTTCGTGCCCAAAGTTCTCGGTGTTGTTGGCCGAAACGTCGTTGTCGTAGACGCGGGTCGTTGTTCCCTGCTGGCTCAGGCCGGGAAGGTTGAAGATCAGGATTCCGCCGGTGTTGTTAGTGGCCACGTTGCCGTATACATCGGCGTCGAAGGAGTTCTCAATCTCGATGCCCGCCACGTTGAATTCTGCCCTGTTGTTGCGAACGATGATGTTGTTCGACTGGCCCACATAGATTCCGGCATCGGAGGCGCCGATAGCGACCGAGTCTTCGATCAGCACGTTCGTGGTCTGCACCGGATAGATCCCGTAGGCCCCGTTGTCGGTGGCGTGGCCGCCGGTCCATTCGGTTCGGACCCGGCGGATGATGATGTTCTCGCCCTCGTTGACCTTCAACGCATCGCCGATCGTGTCGACGATCGCGATGTCCTCGATCGTGAAGTCCGAGGCGGAGACGAGCAACCCTTCGGCCCCGGCGACCTGACCGGAGAAGTCGAGCACGGTGTCGTCGATGCCAGCGCCTCGAATGGTGACGCCGTCGACGTTGAGCGAAAGCGACCGGTCGAACGAGTACGTTCCGGCCGGGATCTCGATGACATCGCCGGCCTGGGCATCCAGGAGAACCTCTTGCAGGTTCGTTTCGTCGATAGCGATCGTCGTTGTCGTTGTGGTGGGTGCCGCTGTTGTTGTCGGCGCTGCTTCTTCGGTGGTGGTGACGGCGTCTTCGGCCGCGACCTCGGCCGTTGCCGAGTCGGTCGAATTGTCGCCGCCGCAGGCGGAGAGGGCGAATAACAGCACGGCGGCACAGACGACTCGTTTCATGGTTCGAGTGTTGCCCTTCTCGCCCCTCTCCGCAAAGCCATGTGCTGTGGAGGTCTAGATTTCCTGCGCGGTGAGATCGCAATACCACACGTCTGCATCGACCGGTTCCCCGGCCGCCGCGTTGGAAGACGTTTGGTGAGAGGCGAGAGCGAGCTCGACCGTTCCTGGATCCTCGACGACCGCAAACTGACCCATCATTCCAGCGTCTTCGTGCCCCATGAGGTGGCAGTGGTACATGTAGGTGGCCTCCACCGGCGCCTCGTGGTCGAACCGCATCAGCAGCTGTACCCCATTGCCGACGGGGACGGTGTCCCTCCATCCTGCATCTTCGGGGGCCACCTCCCCACCGTTGGGCGGCAGCAGGAGGAATGAACAGCCATGCACGTGAAATGGGTGCGCTCCGCCGGTGATATTCCACACCTCCCAGGTACCACGCTCGGTCACATGGTTGATCACATCGTGATCGAATGCGTCTCCGTTTATGGCCCCGCCCCGAAGCGCGAAGTCGCGCGTGGCGGCGACGGTGACGGAGTTGAGGAGCTCGGTCGCGTCCGGCACGTCGTTCATCACGGTCGGGAGCGGCGGGTTGTCGCTTGTTTGTTCGATGATTCGAATCCGCACGACGTCGAACTCATCCTCCATTGCCCCATCGCCGTTGACGTTGGTACTGCGGAGCACGACCTCGTCTCCGGGCGCATACTCGGTGAGGTCGATCACGATCTCCGCGCGTTCGCCCGGGCTCAATCGCAACGAATCGATCGCGACCGGTGCGTTGAGCAACCCACCTTCGGATGCGATCTTCACCATTGGCGAGCCATCCCCCATCACCAGGTTGAAGATTCTGGCGTTGGCCGCGTTGAGCACCCGGAACCGGTTTCGTTTTGCCTGTAGGTCGACGACAGGACGGAGCGCCCCGTTCACCAGCATGATCTCGCCGAGGAACACGCCTCGGCCGTTGATCTCGAGCAGCGATCCGTCTTCGAGAAACGTGCGGTCCTGAAGGATCAGTGGAATGTCGTCGATGCCGTAGTCGCCTGGCAGTTGCATCGCGTCAGCATCGTCATCGTCGACGAGGAGCATGCCGGCGAGTCCGAGATAGACCTGCCGCCCCGTATTGCCATGGACGTGGCTGTGATACCAGTTCGTCGAAGCTTGTTGAACAATGTCCAGCGTAAGGTCCCATGACTCGCCGGGTTGGATCAGGTTGAATGGCCCGCCGTCCACCGCTCCGGGCACATGGAGCCCATGCCAGTGAGAGGTAATTGCCTCGTCGAGCTCGTTGGTAACGGTGACGGGGACGCGTTCGCCTCGCCGCAGTCGTATCGTCGGTCCGAGGAATGGCTGGTTGAAGCCCCATGTACGGCTCGCGACACCGTCGATGAACGAGGTGTTCGACTCGGCCGCACGAAGGCTGATCCCGTCACCGAGGTCCTCGAGGAGCGGAGGGACCGGCAGGGCGCTCTCGACGTCGATCGGGACGAGATCGAGATCGAGCGTGGCCGGTCCGGCCGTCAGCACGCGATAACCAACCGCAGACACGCCGAGAAACACGGCGCCGCTCGCCAGCACGGTACGGCGCTGCAGCGCTCGGGGACGTTCTCGTTGTCCGCTCAGGTCGGAAGTTGTGTCGTCCATCTCAAACCTCGTGTTGCTCATGCCGTCGTTGACGACGGGGCAAGCGTAGGGACCCCGCTGAGCTGTGGCGAAGTGCCGGTCGGCTACTGCCCGCAGCGGTCACCCGTGCCGATCGGCCTGTGTCATGTGGCGATCATTCGATCTCCGGCAGTGAGCGCTACGGAACCAGCACCTACCATTGCGGGTAGTGAGTAAAGGCGACGGACGCGTGCACAACCCAGACGGCATTGATCGGTCAGCGGCACAAAAGACACCCAGGGTGTCGGTGATCATTCCGACGTTTCGCCGCGAGGAACAACTCGTTCGGGCGGTCCAAAGTGTGCTCGACGAAGGCATTGCGGACTTCGAGATCCGGGTGATTGACGATTCCCCTGAAGGATCTGCCCGAACCCACATCGAGTCCATTGGAGATTCGCGTCTGCACTACTCGGTGATGGATCAGCCGACCGGAGGGGTTCCAGCCATCGTCAGAAACCGGGGTATCGACGAGGCGCTCGGCGACGTTCTGTACTTTCTCGACGATGACGACATGGTCGCTCCCGGCGGCCTTTCGGCCATGCTCGGCGCGCTCGATCGAGAGCCGGACGCTGGAGTTGCCTTCGGCACGGTGGATTGCTTCGGCCCTGATACCGAGGTGGTCGAGTCGTACAACCAGTGGTTCACGTGGGCCGCAGCGACAGCGCAGAAGTTTCGCCGGTCGAGTTGGCTGACCGTTGGCATTGTGATGTTCCGCGGCACAGTCATCATCAATAGTGCATGCTGCGTTCGTCGTTCGGTCGCCCGCGAGATGAACGGCTATGACTCGTCTATCCCGCTCTATGAAGATGTCGAGTTCTTCCTGCGGGCTATGCGTTCGAGCGGGCACGTGTTCGTAAATCACCCGGTGTTGCGCTATTCAACAGGCATGGCGTCGCTGATTCACGACCTCGAGGGCGACTTCGAGCCAGTTGCTCAGTCCTACGAAATCATGCATCGCAAGTACCGCGAGACGAACGGCGAGCTCGACTATCGAGCCCTTCAAGTGATGTCGAAACTCTTGCCGCTGAGCTCTCCCGAAGGACGGCTCGTCTAGTTGGAGTGAGCGTGCGGCCTGGCTGGCAGACTGCGCACATGGCTGAGTTGCTGAAGAATATGTTTGGGCCCGAGATGGTTCATCGGGCTGCGGCCGCCCTCCGTAGCGCGTATCCCGAGTTTGATACGACTGGGTTTACCGCCCAATCCCTCGATGGGTTCGAGGATTTGGAGTTGACGGCACGCTGCCAGCACATCGCCACGGCCATGGCGAGTCATCTGCCGGACGACCGTGGGGCGGCGATAGACATTTTGGTTCGCTCGCTCGGACCGGAGCTTGAGAATTGCGATCCTGCGGATGCGCAGCCGACCGGCGACCCCGAAATCGACGACAACGTCATGTCGGGGTTCTTCTACATGCCCCACGGCTATTTCTTGGCCGCCCATGGCGGGGACCACTTCGAGAAGACCATGTGGGCCAACTATGAGATCACCAAACGGGCGACGTCGGAATTCAGCATTCGTACACCGCTTCGCGATCACCCCGAAAGGACACTGGAGTACCTGAACACGTGGGCTCAGGACGACAACGTCCACGTTCGGCGACTGGTTTCTGAAGGTACCCGACCTCGGTTGCCTTGGTCCTTTCGGTTACCTGCCTTCATCGAGGACCCCACTCCGATCCTTCCGCTGCTCGAGACGCTGCGAGACGATCCTGTCGAATACGTTCGGCGGTCGGTTGCGAACAACCTGAACGACATTGCGAAGGACCATCCGGATGTCGTGACCAAACTCGCAAAGCGTTGGTGGGCTGACGGCGACCAGAATCGGCGGCGGCTCATTCGTCATGGACTCCGCACGCTGATCAAGGCCGGCAACCTCGATGCTCTCGATGTCTTGGGATATGGACCAGAGTCTCCGGCGCGAGTTGCTGCGGTAACGATCGCTCCGAAGTCGGCCACGATCGGCGAACACATTGTTCTGACGGTCACGGTCGAAAATCCGACCACGGCTCCGGCAGGCGCTCTGATCGATCTCGGAATCGAATTCGTGAAGGCCAACGGATCGACGAGCCGCAAGGTCTTCAAGGGCGCTGAGTGGGAGTTGGGTCCGGGCGAATCTCGCCAGGTCAACAAGCGCATCTCCCTCGCTCAGCACAGCACTCGGAAGCATTATCCGGGCACCCACGGCGTCGACATCGTGCTGAACGGGGTTACGACCGTGGCCGGCTCATTCGACCTCGGGACGTAATCCGTCGCTGGTCGGAACTAGTGCCCGCTGTACCAGCGGATGGAGTCCACTGCGTGTTCCCCAGCGTCCTCACACGACTCGAACGGAATCGACGAACGGGTGAGCAACGTCCAGCCGCCGGTGTCTTCTGGGTCGGCGCGAAAGTGTGCCCAGCCATAGTTCTGCTCGGCATCGATGAATAGGTCTACGCAGTACTGTCCGTCGGCCGAGTTCGTCGACTCAACGACTTTCCACCCTCGATGGCCCATGCCGTTCGATCGGTCTGGTATTTCCTTAGCGTGTTCATCCATCGTCGCCCCCTGTGCACAACGTAGGCGCTGAGCGAGGTGTGCCATGGTTGCTTTGCGGATAGAGACGCAATGGGCGACGAGCTAGTCGTCTATCGCTTGGTACACCATGGTCCGAAACGTGTGGTCGACGTTGATGGGGCCGGTCATGTATTGGGCCATGAAGATCCCGATGAGATCTTCGACGGGATCGACCCAGAAGTAGGTCTTGGCCGCACCCGCCCATCCGAACTCCCCAGGCGACCCGGGTTCGCCGAACGCAGCCGGGTCGAGGAGCACCCGGGACCCCAGGCCAAAGCCGTAGCCATGACTGAGCTGCCCCATGAGTTCGAACGGCAGTAGGTCGGTGGGGAGATGATTGTTGTGCATCATCTCGAGCGTCTTGCGGCCGATGATTCGTTCACCCGAGCGGGTCCGCCCGGTCCGCAACATGTCGGCGAACCGGTAGTACTCACCGATCGTCGAGAACAACCCAACGCCGCCCCGAGCAAAGGCATCGCCTCCGTTCAGTGGATAGGTGTCGGACACGTCGTGGCGATCGTTGACCCCGCCCACGGCTGCCGTGACGAGATCCGTTACGGCGTAGTCCCGACCCATGAGGTCGGGCAGACCGTACATTTCGGCCACCCGGTCGTGGTCAGAAGCGGCGACCTCGAACCCCGTCGTGGGCATGCCCAGCGGCTCGAAGAGCCGTTCGGCGAGGAACGTCTGGAGCGGCTGCCCGCTCAGTACCTCGACGAGGCGGGCGGCGACGTCGATACCGACGCTGTAGTGCCAGCGACTTCCCGGCTGAAATGCCAGCGGAATCTCAGCCAGGACATCGATCATCTCGGCGAGCGATCGGGATGCGTCGTTCATCAGCCGTGCGTCTCGATACTGCGCAGCCGCTGGGCTGTCTTCAAGGAAGTCGTACGTCAAGCCGCTCGTATGCGTGAGCAGTTGTCGAATGGTCAGTGGTGCTTGTTGTGGCTCGAGCGAACCATCGGCGTTCAACACCTGGGTCTTGGCAAACGCTGGCAGATACGTCGCGACGGGATCGTTCAGGTGAAAGCGGCCGTCTTCCCACAGCAGCATGAGTGCGGTCGACACGACTGGCTTGGTCATCGAGTAAATACGAAAGATGGTGTCGTCGGTCATCTCCTGTCCGCGTTCGCGGTCCCGCAAGCCACGCGAGTCCGTGTGGACGATCTCGCCCCGGCGAGCGACCAAGGTGTTGCAGCCAGCGATGGTGCCATCGTCGATGAAGCGCTGCATTGACGGGCCGATCTTGGCCAGCCTTTTGGGTGAGAAGCCTGCTGTCGTCTGCTCGATTTCGCGCACGCAAACCTCCGTAGGTCGATAAGCGGAGGCTAGTTCGCTGTGGCCTCCCGCTTCGAATTACTCGAAAGCCGCAGTGCGTTCAGTCGTTGCCGGTGGCGTCGGCCGTCTCTTGAGAGACCGCACACCAACTCAGCCGGAGCTCCCAAATTCCGTCCTCATCAACCGTGTCGACGAGCGTGTTGGCGAGCCGAACCTGGCCAACGCCATCGTTGCGATCGGGAGTTCCGAGAAGTCGTTCCACCATGTGTCTATTTTCGGAGGTCTGGCTCTGCACTTGAGTAAGACCTGATGAAGCATGCGATGTGAACGTGATCGAAACGGTTCTGAACGCTCCCGCTAGGGTGCTCGCATGCGTTTGCTCGTTCGGAAACTGTCTCGCAAGACCACCGAGGCGGATCTCCTCGACCTCTTCGAGCCGTTCGGCTCCGTGCAATCGTGTGTGATCGTGAACGACGAGAACACCGGCCAGTCGAAGGGCTTTGGTTTTGTGGATATGCCCAAGTCCGGGGAAGCAAAGGCGGCCGTGCATCAGCTCAACGGGTTTTTGCTCGACGGCGAACGGATTCGGGTCAAGCGGTCGAACTAGCCAAAGGCAGAGAAGCTGTCCGAGCAGTTGAGGGCGGCCTCTTCGCCATTTGCGAATACCTGCGTGAACAGCCGGTTGATCTCGGCCTGCAAGTCTTCGGCTGCACTGTCGACGCTGATTGGCAAACCTTGATCGGCCATGCACTGTGCGGTTTGGTCGATAGCGGCGCGAATGTCTTCCTCGGTTGGCGGCGCAATTTGTACCTCGCCGAGCGTGTCGGGCAAGCCGTCTTGGCGTAGCCACTCGTCGAACAGGCCGCTGAGGTCTTGTCCGCTCAATTCCTCGGCGAGTGCTTCAAAGTCGGCGGTCCCCGCACTCTGGCCGGCGAAGCGAACGTTCCATGCCTTCAAGATCTCGAAGAAGACCTCGTCTCCGACCTCGACTCGCAGGGCGTGCAGGGTCAGTGCACCGCGTTGGTAGACGCCTTGCCCGAACAGGTTGTCGACCGGCGGCGGCTGGATGCGCCCGTTGATCGAGTCCGCCTGAAAGCCGAGGTTCTTAACCCACGTGTCGAAGTCGTAGCTGCCGTCGCGCGCTTCGAGCCAGAGGACCTCGGCGTAGGTGGCGAAACCTTCGTTAAGCCAAAGATCGGCCCACGTTTCCACGGACACGTTGTTTCCGAACCATTGGTGGGCGAGTTCGTGGGCAACGATGCTCTCGGTCAGCGCGCCGAGACCGATGATGTCGGCTCCAAAGATTGAGAGCGTTTGTGTCTCGAGTGCTCCACCGAATCCATCTTCGATGACGGCCGACCCATAGACGTCGAAGGGGTACGGGCCGAAGAGCTCTTCGAAGGCATCCATCATGTCGGCCTGCGGGGCGAGCATTGCGCTGGCGACGTTGACGAGGTCGCTGTCGATGACGTTTCTGATGGGTACGCCGCTCTGGCTTTCGCCTTCGTCAACAATCTCGAACGGGCCGATGAGGATCGTCGTGAGGTAGGGCGCTTGGGGAGCTGGAGCGTTGTAGATCCACGTGGTGCGACCGTCCGCTTCGTTCGTGGACTCGAGCGTTCCGCTTGCCGCAACGGTGTCGCTGCTGGGCGCCGAGATGATGTACCGGAAGGATGCTTTGTCACTCGGGTGATCGTTGGCCGGGTGGAACGTCGAAGCGCTAATCGGCTCGCCAAAGACCGCAACGTAGTCGTCGTAGGTGTTCCAGCCGCTGGCGACTCCTGGAGGCGGCGGCCCGAACGTCTCGACCTCGACGGGCGTGCCGTTGTAGGCCACCGTCACAACGAACGAGGCTTCGTTTGTAATCGGTTGGGGCGCGATGACCGTCAGTTCGGATTCGTCCCGACGGAAGTCGGCGTCTTCGCCGTCGATCTGCACCGCTGTCACATCGAATCCGACCAGGTCGAGGTTGAACTCGGTGAGGTCCTGGGTGGCGAGAGCTCGAATGGTCGTGACGCCATCGAGCGTCTGAGTGTCCGGGAACCAGTCGAGTTCCAATTCGTAGGTCCGAACGTCGTAGCCACCGTTTCCGAAGTCGTCGACGAACGGGTCATTGAGCGTTATTGCACCGACCGTGTCTGCGTCGGCCGTTGGCTCGGCAGGAGCCTCGGTGGTCGATGTTGTGCCTTCGACCTCGTCGACGTCGCCAGGAGTCTCCTCGTCGGCTGCCGACTCCGACGGTCCGCTCGCATCGGAGATACAGCCGGTTGCGATGAGCGAGATTACCGACAAGAAGATGAGGAGCCGCAACGAAAGCCCTCGTTGGAGATGGGTCGCTCTGTGACGTGGGGGGCGTTGCATACCCACCAGCATGGCAGGCGTGGCGAACAGAGCCGTGGCACGCGTCGTTCCGGGTCAGCCGAAATAGGACAGGGTTCATGATAAAAGATTGATGCTCGGCTAATCAGAGTTCTCTCAACGCCGAATGGAAGGTGTTCGTGCGGGACATCATGCGTCTTTTGACGGGTTTGTGTGACGTAGCTCGCCGGAACGATTCGTTCGATCTACGAAGCACAAGGCGGCAGTGATGACGACAGAAACAGTACGGACCGAGCTCTACGGCTGTGATCTGATCATGAAGGGCGGCATCTCGAGCGGGGTGATCTACCCTCCCGCAATTGCGGAACTATCGAAGACCCACCGCTTTCACAGCATTGCCGGGAGCTCTGCGGGGGCGCTTGGGGCCGTCGCTGCAGCGGCTGCCGAATATGCCCGACAGACCGGCAACGAGGACGCCTTTGATCCTCTTGGCGGAAGTGACGACACGGTGAGCCTTAACGAACTTCTCGCCGAGGTGGACGGGTCGGGCAAAACGCTACTGCACCGACTCTTTGTGCCCCAGGAATCGACGAAGCCGTACTTCGACCTGCTGTGGACGCTGGCGCGAAGTGAGCGCAAGTCGTTACCGGTATTGCAGGCGGTCGCGTCGCACAGCAGTGTTGTGCCGTCGACACTGATGGGTGCTGCGGGACTGGTGTTGGTGCTGGCCGCCGTAGTGCTGCCGTTCACCGGGTCGGACTCCGTCGTGCTCGGCATCGTCGCCGGAATGATGGCGGTTGTGGGCCTGGCTCTGTGGCTCGGATCTGCGCTTACATGCGGTGCCAAGAGGCTCGCCTCGACGCTGCACCAGTCGTTCATCGACAACCACTTTGGTTTCGTTAACGGCAGCAAGGTCGGTGACCAGGAGGGCGTGACGAGTTGGCTACATCTGCAAATTCAACGGCTCGCCAAGAGCGGGCGGGACCGAAGCTCGAAGCCGCTGACCTATGGCGACCTCGATGCTCATGGCATCGAACTTGTCACCATGACGACCAACGCATCGCAAGGTTCGAGCGACGCGTTTCCATTCGTAGACGAGGACGCTTGGGCATTCGATCCCGAGGATCTCAAACGACTGCTTCCCGAGGACGTCTTCGACTATCTCGTAACGACGGCCAAGCAGCACGCTGAGGACTGGAAGTCTGCGGAGTTACGACCGCCGCAGAACTTGTTGCCGCTCCCTCCGGCGACGCAGCTGCCGGTGCTGCTCGGAGCTCGCCTCAGCTTTCCGATTCCGCCGGCGCTGTCGGCATTCCCGCTTTACCGACGGGTGTCGGCCCCAACGAACGGAGCCGTGGACGTTACCGAATCGCAGTACGTCAAGATCTGGCTGACCGACGGCGGCTTGTGCTCCAACTTGCCGGTGCATCTGTTCGATGCGGCCTTGCCGTCTCGGCCGACCTTCGCAATCAACCTTGCGTACGGAACACATCCTCCCGATATCGCGAACGACGACGAGATGATGCGGGCACACCGCCTGGTGAGCCGGCCACTGAGCGCCGAGGTCGGCATGGACCTACCGGTACACGACATCTCGAATATGACGTCCTTTGGCAAGAGCGTGCTCGAGGCATCCCGCAACTGGTCGGACAACTCCACACAAAGCGAGGTGGGTGTGCGTGATCGAATCTGCACCGTGCAGCTCGGTGACGGCGAGGGCGGAAGCAACATCGACATGTCGAGCGACACGATTCGCGATCTGGCCTTCCGGGGCCGCGCTGCTGGGGAGAACCTGGCCTGGATGACGACCGGCATTGCACCCGAAAGCGATCCGACCCGCGGGAACGATGTGCCGAACACGCAGTGGTTACGGCACCGTTGGACGCGACTGCTGACCACGATCGACGGCCTCGCTGTGTTCGCTGACAAGCTCGCGACCCGCTACGTGTCGGAGGAGATCGTTCCCCAAGGTGGAATCGAACCCGAAGCAATCACCTACGCCGACCTGACCAAGAACGCGCTCACACTCAAGACCGCGCTCCGGCTCGAGACGACGCGTTGGAACGAAAAGACGGCGACGGACGTCGAGGCAATCGTGGATCATCTCGCGAAGACCCCGATCGAAGGGACGAGCCTCGATGTCACGGATTCAGAACGCAAGCTCGTGCTGTCGACCCGAAAGCCCACTCGGTCGATCCCAGAGCGAGACCGGCCGGTGGATCCATTCCCTACCTGATAGGCCCTCTGCGAGTTTGCAGTTCGTTAGATAAGCGCTCGGGAGCGCTGCGTTTCGACCTGATCACGAAGGTCGATTCCGACCTGATCGTATGGTGATCGGGCCAGGCCTTCCTCGACCGCCTCTTTCGCTTCGAGCCAGCTGGTGAGCGGGAGGAACGGGTTCTTCTGTGCCTCGGCCAGAAGCGCTGCGGCAAGTTCGAAGTGAACGTCGGAGCGGCGCGGGTCGAGGTTCGCTGCAGTCCGGAACGCAGCTACTGCATCGGTGGGCTTGTCGCGTTCGAGGAGCAGACAGCCCCAGGCGCGATGTGCCTCTGCGTTATCCCAGTCCTCGGCGACGAGGTCGATAACCGCGGTTGTGGCTCCGTCGAAGTCGCCGCGCTTCGCTGCGGCGATTGCGTACTCTGCTCGTGAATCGGTGCTCATGTATCGACTGTGCCGCGTCGGGAGTTCTGCGGTTAGAGCGGTTTGGCCTATAAAGCCCGGGCCGAGTGGACGTTGGTGTGTTCAGGGTCCCTCGACGCGCAGTTTGCTCGCTCAAGAGGATCAGGTGGCCTGTCGATTTAGGTAGAACCTCAATGAAGGAGACCATAATGACAAGGAAGGTTTGGCGCTTGCGCCTGACCGTGGCGGCCTTGACGATTAGCGCCACGATGACACCAGCTGCTTTGGACGCCCAGGCGGCTCCACTCTGCGGAGGATTGGCAGCGACGATCGTCGGCACCGACGGCGACGACGTCATCGAGGGCACCTCTGGAAATGATGTGATCTTCGCTGCGCAAGGCAACGACACGATCTTTGCCCTCGGCGGAGACGACATTGTTTGTGCTGGCAAAGGAAATGACGTTGTGGTCGGCGGACAGGGATTCGACATCCTCTTTGGGGCCCAAGGTGACGATGTTCTCTTCGCTGCAGACGGCAGTTCTGCCGTCGAACGCGCTGATACCCGAGGTGCCCGAATCTTTGGCGGAGCGGGCAATGACCTCCTGATTGGTTCGAACCGTTGGGACAGGATGCAGGGTGGCGTTGGAATCGACCACTTCGAGGGCCACGAAGGCCGGGACTGGATACGTGGCGGCTCCCAAACGGACTACATCGACGGTGGCGGCGGGATCGACGACATGAATGGCGGCAATGGCGACGACCACATCCGCTCGACAACCGATGACCTGGTTCGGGGTAGCAATGGCAATGACCTTTGTGACTTGCGAGGAACACCGGAGCTTCTGCGTTCGTGTTCGTCCAGCAGCGCTGCCTTTGCATCCGCACGCCACATGCCCGTGGTACCGCCCACCGAGTCGGGTGTCGTTCAGATCGTGAACTATCAGACCGAGCTTGTGAACGAGCGAGCGAATCTGAAGTACGAGGACGTTTGGGCTGAGCAGTGTGACATCCCGGCGTCCACCATGGCCGAGTGGGATCGAGGCAACGACGCAGCGATCGGCGTGGGCTGGAGCATGGTCTTTCTCCCACAGGAGATTCGTTCTATTGAGGGCCGGTCGGCAGATGTTCTCCTCGGAGTGCTCTTCTTCGAAGCGGACGATCGCTACTGGGGAGAAAACGAGATTGACGAGTTCTACCTGTACGAATACGGCGCTTGGCGGGCAACCGCCTGCTAACTGAACCAGCGTCGATGCTGCCGATAAAGCGACCGTGGAGAATTTCTTCGAGTTCGCGACAGGTAACCGCCGCTCCGTTCGATGAACCCGACAGAAGCAGATCTGCAGTGGCTATTCGCCACCGCACGCTTCGGTCGGAGAGGCGGGACTCCGACCGGAGCAAACCCCCCACCGAACGGAGAAACCCCTCAACCCGTGTTGAACGTGGCGCGTAGTTGTGAAACCGTGGTCGCCAAGGCGAATTGCGGGTTACTAAATGGGCGTGGACGAGTTTGAGAACTTGTACGGCGAAATGTTGCCGGTCGTGTATCGGTACGCAACCGCGCGTCTCGGTCGTATGGATGGCGAAGAGGTTACGGCAGATGTCTTCCATGCGGCCGCCACGTTGTTTCAGTCGGGCCGGTCGAACGAGGTAACGCCGGCGTGGCTCATGGCGGTTGCCAAGAACAAGGTGATCGATCGTTGGCGCCGGGACGAGCGTCGAAACAAGATCGCCCATTTGGTGGAACGACGACCGCAGGACATGAAGACGGAATCGGCAGAGCATGTGGCAAGCGAACGGTGGACTGATGTGATGGCAACGCTCGACAGGCTTCCCGTGAACTATCGCTCCCTGTTGGTCCTTCGTTACGTCGACGACTTGTCGCTCGCCGAGCTGGCCGAGCGGACGGGTGTCAGCGAGTCGGCGGCGGAGTCGGCGTTAGCGCGTGCCCGTCGAGCCTTTCGGGGCGTGTTCGAGGAAGTGGCCTAGTGGGCGACGACGAGGAAGACGGGGAGTTTTTCGACCTGTTCGACGGTCTCGATGAGAACATGCCCGGGCCTTCCGAGGAGTTCAGCGATGGCTTGTTGGGCGAGTTGAAAGCCGGCTTTGGCGAATCGTCGCCGGACCGTGTCGAGCTGGGCGAGGCGCCCGACGCTCCCCTGTTCGACCTCGGCGAACCCGAGGATGCGCCGGTTCGCACCGGCTGGTGGATGGCCGCAGCGATAGCCATCATCGGCCTGCTCGCAACCGGCCTGTTCGTGCTGAACAACTCGAATGATATGTCGGTCACGATCGCTGACGAGACGCCGTCGGACTCCGCCGACACCGCTGATCCTGAACCATCGACGACCACCGCAGCGGTTGCCGGCGAGCTGACCTTTTCGACACCGCTTGGTTTTACCGAAGTCACCGCCGAGTCGCTGATGGCGACCTTCACGACGAGCGAAGCAACGGTGTTCAACGCAACCCTTCGAAGCGGCAGGTCGGTTGTTGAGACCACGAGTGGGGACGCGATGCCGATGGAGTCCAACTCGGTCACCTTTGCTGATCTTGACGCATCGACGGTGTACTCACTTGAGGTGACGCTGCTTGGTCCTCCGAGCGTGGTGTCCGATCGGCTGGAGATTCGAACCGGTGGGGACAACATCGAGTTGGAGATTTCTGAACTCGTGGTCGCCGATGTGACGGCGACGAGCGCGTCGTTCGAATTTCGAACGAATCTTTGCGCGGTGGTCTCGTTGGTTGTGCTCGATGCGAGTGATCAACGAGAACTGCAGCGGGTAAGCAGCGAGCCGGACGCGCCGTGTGGTCAGAACCATGTCATTGTGACGGGAGAGCCGGCGCTCGAACCTGGCTCTGACTACGTGGTGTTGGTCGAGGCCGTTGCGAGTAGCGGTGACATATCGGGTGCGGGGAATAGTACGAGCGAGTCGATCTCGCTCCGCACGGAGGAATGATGCGCAAACTTGCAGTCATCGTCGGCGTTTCGACGGCGATCGTGGCCGGTGTCTTCGCTGCGACGAGCAGCAACGACGACATGGTCGAGTCGTCGGCCACGACGACAACGACAACGACAAGCGTTCCGTCGACAACGACGACGACCGCAGCACCGTCGACGACTACGAGCTCGCCACCGAGCACGATCGGAGCGACGGTGGCCGAAGAGGGCGAGCTCGCTGCTCCCGAGCTGACGATGGATGTCGAGGTTGCCCAGCTTGGCGAGACGTTCATCCGGTTTCGTTTCCGTAGTTCCGAACCAACGCCGTACACGACGACCGTGACCGACCTCGAGGGCAAGGTCGTTGGACGTTCCGATGGCGTGCTCGCCGCTGGCCAAGTGTTCACCGAACGGGTTGAGGGGCTCGAGCCCGGCACGGTCTATAGCGCGCAGGCCACCCTGATCGGCCCGCCCGCGGTGCAGTCGTCGGAAGTGCTCTTTCGTACAACGGGGGCGACCGCCGACCCAGAAGCCGATGCACAGACCGCTCAGGTCGAGATGCAGAACCTGCGCGTGAGCGAACTTGGGCCCTTCCATGTGCAGTTCGACTATTTGTCGAACGTGTGCGCCAACGGCTCGTTCCGGGTCGTGAATCAAGAGACGGGCGTTGAGGTTGGGCGAAACAACGGCCACCCCAACGGTTGTGTCGGGAAACATCTCGGTGTGCCTGGCCGATGGTCGCCGCCGCTCGAGCCGTCGACGACCTACGTCGTCGTGGTGACGTTGGAAGCCAACGGGGAATTCCGCGGCCGTCAGTACGGAAACATGGTGACCGAATCGCTCATCGTGACCACTCCCCCTCGTGACATCCCCGACGACCCGGCGAATCGGCAGGTTGCACCGGTGGCGTTTACATCGGTCGCACAGATGGAGACCGATGAGTCAACAGTGCGGATCGACTTCGCCACCAACGTCTGCACGAACGCGTCGTTCGTCGTGCGCGAAGTTGGCGGTGACGAGGTTGGACGCCATGACGGTTTCCCGCGTGGCTGCGCATCCGAGCACTCGGCGATTCCGGGGTTGTGGACGCCGCCGCTCGAGCCGGATACGCGCTACACGGTGGTGATCACCGCCGAAGCTGACGGCCCGGGCAGTGGTGAGGGCAACACTGCGACCGAGACGATCACGGTAAAGACCGCAGCGACGCCAGTGCCGAACGCCAATCCGCCGCAGCCTGTGTCGATCGAGTCGATCGAGCATGTGGTCGAAGGCGATACTGCCACGCTGACCATCGCGACCAACATCTGCGCGACGGCAACGGTTGTTGCGTACGAAGAGGCTGGCGAACTCTTGGGAGAGACGACCGCGACCGACACGTGCGATGAGCGCATCGTCGTGACCGGCGTGCCGATCGTTGGCGACGCGAACACGGTGGTCGTGGTTTCGGTCGAGGCTGAGGAGCTCGCGCCAGGAACGCCCAACCGAACGTCGACGTCCGTTGTCCTCAACCAATAGCGATCGAAGCGTGGGCCGCTGCCTCATCTCGATGGTCGAATGTGCCGAATGGAAACGTATGAGACGAGCAGTATGCATGGCGGTCGCTCTCGCTCTAGTCGCTGCCGGATGTGGAAACTCCGCAGACGTCGCGGATCTGGAGCCGACCGCGCCGGTCTATGAGAGTCTTGACCTCGATACGCCAGAGATTGCGGCTGCGACGTTGATCGATGCCTACAGCGAACGAGACTTCGTGCGAGCGTGGTACGTCTTCGACTCACCTGTCCAGCAACAACTGGCCCGGTCGCTCAACAACCTGAACTTCGGCTATTTCCGCGACGGGCGTGTCTTCATTCCCAACAACGTGATCGAGGGTTCCGGCGAGCACCCCTTCTGGAACGGGCTAGCGATGATTGCTCGGTTGTTGGATGACGCCGCCGAGACCGGATACCTACGAGCTGACCTTGCCGGCGCAGAAATCGAGTCGGTTGAGGACGGGGACCCGCTCGACGGTGTGCCGACCTCGGTTGTTTCCGTCACGCTCGCCAACGGAACATCGGCGCGACTGTGGATGACGACCTCGCCGACGGAACGTTGGAGGCTGCGCCAGATTGCGATCGATGGCGTCGACTTCGACGATTCGGACCGTCTCGTCGTCGACGATTCGTGCGGGGCGTATCGCGTGCGCGTATACGACGGGTCGGAGTGTCCGTCGACCGAGATCGTCGTTGGCGCCGACGTAGGCGCGACCGATGCCCAAATCTGCGCAGCAGTTCAGGGCAACCTGCGTCTCGCTGATGCGGGGATCACCGATTCGTTGATCGAGCGGGCTGAGGAGCTCATCGCCAGCACGTGTCCAGGCTCGACGGACATCATCACGGACCCACCTGTGGTCCCACCGTCGGAGGCCGAGATTCTCGACAGCACTGTGTATGGCCGGTTGGACTTGTCGACTCCCGAGGCTGGCGTTTTGACGTTCACGGAGCTCTTCACGAACGATGCGTTTATGACGTTGTTGTTCAGCCTGGATGCTGGAGCGCAGGGACGTCTGATTCGGTCGATCAACAATCTGGATGTATCGCTCATCGCAAACCCCGATGTCTTGGCCACATGGGAGGGCGTCGTCGACGAGGCTCACTTCCATCTACTCGTTGGCAACTTTGCGTCGCTGCTGACCGAGGCCGAAGCGACCGGCAATCACATCCTTGACCTGTCCGGTCCATTCGAAATCATCGGGACCTCGTCGACACGCTGGAGCGAGCGACCTGGCGAGGAAGTGGCTGCGACCGTTGTCGAGGCGAAGTCCGAAACCCTGGGGGCGAACGTGCACTTCTTGATGATCGAGTCACCGACTAGCCGATGGCGCGTACGTCAGGTTGCGCTCGACCCGGCTGCCTTCGATTCAGCGGAGAACGAGGGCCTGGTCTTCATCGGCTCATAGCCGACGAGCTCTCCGGGCTGCTGCCTACAGGCAGTCCGATACGGCGACGAACTACAGGTGTTCTCCTCAAGGTGACGACGTTCACACCGATGAATAGCCACAAGACAAAAGGTGGATGTCATGAACGTGCGGTTGTCAGCGAACAGACTTGTTCGACTCATTGGAGTTTTTGCAATAGCGGCCTTCACGCTGTTGATTGCGTCGAGCAGCGGAGCCGGCGCCCAAGACGAAGATGCAACTCTTGACATTACCGTTCGCTATCCCGACGGATCGCTCGTAACCGACAGTGATATCTGCTACTCGTTCTGGACGTACTCCGAGAACGGGGACAGGGCCGGTTTTGCCGGCAGCAACTCGATTCCCGGCGGCGCTGACCGTTCCTTGGCTGTCGACTCGGGTGGCCGCTACTCCTTTGAGGTTCACGGATGCACCGGTGGCGCCGGCGATCCCATTGCGCGGACATGGCACACCGGAATCCCAAGCTTTGGTACTGGTTCTGAGGCGATTGCAGCAAGAGATGCGATCGTTGCTGTTCCGGGATCGAACGCTGTTGAGGTGACGGTTGCGCGCAGCACGATCTCTGGCACCGTTGTCCACGAGTCCGCAGACCGCTGCCGAGGTACGGTCTGGGGCAAGCACGCCTACAGCGAGTACGAGGGACCCGTTGCCCAGATAACCATCGAAGACGATGGGTCATATGAGGCCCTCGTCGCTCCTGGCTCGTACCGTGTCGAGGTGTCCTGCTTCTTGCGGTCGGCCTACGAAGCGTGGCCGAACAAGGCCAAAGCTGGCGAGGCAGACCTGGTTGCGGTCGGCCACAATCAGACTCGATCAGGAATCAACTTCGACCTGAACGATCGGTTCAACGAGTCGACGGGTGCTGGCATATCGTTGACGTTCGATTCGCCCGATGCGTATGAGATTCCGAAGTGCATTCAGGCGTACGATGCTGTTGGAACGCTCGTCGTGGAATGGGCCAGCGACAACTATGTCGCGGTTGCTAACAACGGCAACTACCGAATTCGGGTATCGGATTGTTTCGATATGGGCATCACAACGGTTTGGTATCGCAGTTCGCTCACCCAATCGGCTGGACAGCTCATCGTCGTTGATGGCGAGTTCTTTGAGATACCGCTCGACAGCATGCAGATACTTGCCGCCGAGTACTCCGCTTGCAACGACCAAGACGTCACCATTCGCGGTTCGGGCGGCGACGATGAACTTGTTGGTACAGCCGGTGATGACGTGATCTCAGGTCTCGGTGGCAACGACACGATTCGTGGTCTTGGTGGTAACGACATCATCTGCGGTGGCGATGGCAACGACAGGATCTTTGGCAATGCTGGCCTGGATTGGATCGACGCAGGCGCGGGCAACGACTGGGTTGGAGCGGGTTGGGGCGATGACATCGTGTTCGGAGGTGCTGGTGATGATTTCATTCGAGGCTTCAAGCACAACGACTGGGTAGACGGTGGCACTGGCAATGACCGCATTACCGGCGGTTGGGGCAACGACGTGCTGCGCGGTGGCGCTGGCAACGATGTTCTTCGTGCGTACTACGGGGCTGACCAGCTCTTCGGCGACGCAGGCAACGATGTACTTCTCGGCGGTTTCGGTCCGGACTTCCTCGTCGGTGGGCCTGGACCGTTGGATCGTCTCTTCGGGCAAGAAGGAACAAAGGATGTGTGCAACGACGTCGGCGTCGACGCCATGTTCTCCGGCTGCGAGACGATCAATGGGAACTAAACGGCTGTTCGGTTGGTGCCAGCTACCAAAGTTGCGATATTTGTAACGGGTACGTACCTATTCGACGATTGCGGTCTCCCTGGTGGGCGAAGGCAGAGCGGACCATATGCGAGGCACACCGACACCTTGTTCTGCTGAGATCTGCCGTCGTTTGCGACGCGCTAGCGGGAGCTGGTGCGCGTCGGCGCAGTGCGTGAGTGTCGGAGCACGCTCGTCAGCTCTGGACGAAAGCCTGGTCCGATGAGCTGGGGCCCCGCCTGGCCGCCGGAGGCAAAGGCGGCGCACGCAAGTTCGAAGAGCAACGAGGTCAGTTCGGCGGCGGTCTTGTCGCCCGCGAGCTCGCCGACGATGAGCGAGACCGATGCGCTCAAGTTGTTGGGCATATGCCACGGACGACCGTCGTACGACGCAGCCGCGCAACGGAAGTTGCGGGTCCAGGTTTCGATGAACATGTCTTTGTTGAACATGGCCTCGCCGTCGACGGTGACGAACGCGACCGCAGCGAAGTGTTCCATAAGCAACTGCGGCGTTTCCCAGCGGGCCGCCTCGAGAGACTCGTCGTATCGCAGCCAGCGTTGCAATGCCTTGGCGGCGGACCGATCGGCCCCAACGAAGTCATCGTCGAAGGTGTCGAGCTCGGTTTGTAACTGGCGACAGGCGACCTGCCAGCCGGCGCGTCCGTCGATGTCGAGCAGGTCGGCTCCGGGGCCGTCGAGTCCGATGATCCAGCCCACGGACGGTCGCACCCCGGCCACGAGGCGCTGGAATCGAGAAAATATGGGGTCTGGCTGTTCGGCGATCATCACGTGCATCCGATCTTGTGGCTGGCAATACAACCGCTGGCACAACCGTGCCGGGGCCGGGTACCACGGCGGTACTCCGACCGGTGGTCGACGTGCGTAGGCGTGGCAGCGGCGACGCCCAGATCGCGCCGCGTGCGGCTCTCGTCAAACGGATTCTTGCGTTCTCGGGTGTTGTGGTTATCGACGCACCGTCGGGGTATGGCAAGACGACACTGCTCGGCCAGCTCGTGGCATTGGACGACCGGGTTGCCGTGGTCGACGACATCGAGGTGTGGCGTGAGCTCACGCAGCATGCGGCTCCGTTGTCGATCGTCGCGCTGGTGGACGACGCCGAGCGTCGGCGAGACCTGATTGCTGCGATCTGTGATTCGCCGGTTGTGCAGGCGCTCGTGGTTGCTGATCGCCGGATCGGCCGGGAGACGAGACGTCTGTTCTCTGGCTTTGAACAGCTCGATCTCGGTGCGTCCGATCTTCGCATCGGCCGCGATGATCTCGCGACCTTGTCTCAAGCTCGTGGCTTCTCGAACCCGTCGACCCTCGGCGACGCCCTGGCAGCGACGCTCGACGGCTGGCCTGCGGCGACATCTGCAGCGCTCGGTGCGCTCGCGTCGAACCCGACGTCGGCCGACTCGGCGCCGGTGCATCTCGCCGAGCTGCTGACCACTGGGCCGTACATGCTCGAGCTGGTCGAGAGTCTGATGGAGGAGCTCGACGCCGACGTGTCCGATGCGGTGACGCAGCTCGCCCATCTCGATACGTTCACGTACTCCTGCGTCAACGCGCTCATCGGTACCGACGGGCCTGCTCGGCTTCGGCGTGCTGGCATTCCGCTTCTTCGGGGCGAGGACGGGTGGCACCGGCTGCCCTCCCCCATGGCCGATGTCCTGCGCCGCCAGTCCGAGCTCGATCCGCAAGTGGCGAGTGTGCTGGCGAATGTGTTGATCGCTGGTGGCGGAGCGATCAAGGGAATCGGCCTGCTACTCGAGGCGGGTCTGGAGAAGGAAGCTGCGGCGACCTTGGCCGACCTCGACAGCGGCCGTCTCGATGACGCTGACCAGCAGAACCTGCTCGGGTTGTTTCGGTTGCTCGCTCCCTTTGCGGACGAGTATCCACGGTTGCACCTGCGCCGGGCGCGGGTGTTGCACAACTTGGCCGACCTCGACAAGCAACGAGAGTCACTTCACCAGGCCAGGGACTCGACGGCTCCTGGCGAGAATGTGCACATCGAGGCGACTCTCGAGTTGCTTCGTCTGGAGGGGCTGAGCGACCCCGCTGGTACTCGGCGAGCGTTGCTCGACTTCCGAGCATCGGCGCCCGAGCTCAGTCCGCGCGAGGAGGTCCTGCTGCGCGAGATATCGGCCTTCCTCGATGCGATCCATGGTGACGCTGAGGCGTTGGCCCGGGCAGCCAACGATCTCGAGGTTGTGGCCAAGGAATGGGAGTCCCTCGGAGATCGCGCTCGGGCTGCCGCCACCCTCCGGCTGCTCACCGCGAGTGCGCTGAGCGATCTCGGCCATTACGCCCGGGCCGCAACATGCATCGAACACGCCCGCCAGCTGTCGTGGAACCGCCTGTACGACCGTGCCCGAACAACGGAGCTTGCGTGCAGGGTTCATGCACTGCGC
>CALBVK010000158.1 GCA_937969345.1 uncultured Acidimicrobiales bacterium | reverse complement strand
CGGCTCCGATCGATCGTTTCGATGGAACCGATGATGATGTCATCGGCTTCGACACCGTCGGGGCTAAAGCGAATCCGAACCGCGGGATCCCGCGCGGTGCTTTGGACAGCGACGTCTGATCCATCGAAGACAACGTCGAAGCTCGCCCCATAGCGGGCTGCAATGGCGCACAAGCCCTGTTCAAGCCAGTCTCGCTGGCGGTCGAGATCCCACTCATCGTGATCGAGCTTGGTGACGTTGTAGCCGTCGACCAGGACGGTGATATTGGGGATCGACAGCAGATACTCGGCGAAATCGACCGAGTCGTCGAAGAGTCCGTGTGGAACGGGAAGGGGAACCCGTCTCACCGACGTGATCTGCTCGGGGGTCGACGCACGTCGAAGCGACTGCAACTGCTGGTGCATGTCCACCATCGCCCCTTCGATGACGTCGATGGCGAGCCGCACCTCGTTATCGGTGACTCCCCCGCCGACCGATGTTGTGGAGAGTTGCGCTGCCGTCATGGTCTCGATCAGCCCCTCGAGCCGCTTTCGTTCGGCGATGTGGCGGGCCATGATCTCTTCGGTCCGCTTGAGCTCGCTCACCGCTCGCTGGCGCTGCTCGGTCAGTGTCTCGTTCTCTGCACGCAACGTGTTCAGCTCGGCCACGTTCTCGTCGTTGGTCTTTGTCAGCGCAGCAAGCGACGACTCCGAGATCGAGAGCAGATGTCGAGCGTCATCAAGCTCCTGCTGCGCTCGACTTCGCGCCCGTTCGGATACATCGAGTTGACGCTCGAGTTTCTTTGCGTCACCGCTGCTTGAGATGAGTGGTTCGTCGGCGGCCTCGACCATCTGCGCAACGAAGGTCTCCCAGCCCGGTGGCCGCTCGACGTAGGCCATACCGATACGCCCAATCGTCTTTTCGCTTCCAGCGTCTGCGACGCGCTTGCGGAACGCGTCGTCGGTGTCGAGCACTTCGAGCACTGCATCCTTTGCCTTATCTGGCAACTTTGCGAATGCGAGCATGGGCAGTACTCGTGCTGGTGGGGCGATCGGCGGTTTGGCCTTCTTGCCTTTCTTCGCGACCGACAGCGCAAGGTCGAGAAGCGGATCGAAGAGCTCGGAAGCCATGGACGGGCGAGCTGCCTATTGGGCCGATGCGGCGATTAGCGCATCGACTTTTGCTTGGGCACCGCCGGAGTCCACGGCGTCTGCACCCTTGGCAAGGCCATCGGCGAGGTCGGCGGCCACCCCGGCCACCACGAGACCAGCTGCGGCGTTGAGGAGGACCATGTCGCGAACCGCTCCCGGTTCACCAGCGAACACGCTGCGGAGAATACGGGCGTTCGTTTCGGCGTCTCCGCCGTCGAGGGCTCCGTTGGCTGGTTTGGCCAGGCCGAGCGCTTGGGGATCGACCGTCTCGGTCCTAATCTCCCCGTCCTGCAGGCGGTGGACGATCGAGGGACCAGCGGTGGTCAGCTCGTCGAGGGACCCCTCGCCGGTCACGACCCATGACGACTCCGACCCGGTCGCACGAAGAACGTCGATCATGCGGGCACCGAGCGCCGAGTCGGCTACGCCAACTACCTGGCGCCGCACGCGACCGGGGTTGGCGAGCGGGCCGAGCGTATTGAAAACGGTGGGCACGCCGAGCTGGACGCGCACGGGGCCAGCGTGACGAAGCGCTGGGTGGTAGGCCTTTGCGAACGCGAAGCCGACCCCGACTTCGGAAACGATCGCTCCGAGTTTCTCGGGCGCGATATCAAAGTCCACGCCGAGCGCTTCGAGTAAGTCGAAGCTGCCCGATGTTGACGATGCTTTGCGGTTGCCGTGTTTGCACACGACGGCGCCGGCGGCTGCTGCGACAAAACATGCCATCGTCGAGATGTTGACCGCAGCTTTGCGCCGGCTTGGCGAGCCACCCATGCCAACAATGTCGATTGCACCATCGGGTACGTCCAACGGGGTGGCGGCCTCGTGCATGACGTGCACCATGGCCGCAAGCTCTTCTGTCGTCTGACCCTTGATACCGAGTGCGGTGACGAAACTCGCGATCTGGGCATCGCTCGCATTGCCGAGCAGGATCTCGTTGAGGACGGCTCCGGCATGGTCGCCCGACAGGTCCCTTCCGTCGATGAGCGCGGCGAGCGTGCCCTTCCATCCACCAAAGTCCTCAAATGTCATGGCCACAAAACTAGCCCGGCCCGGCCATCACCAGAAAGGCGACGGCCGGGCCGAACAGACAATTTTGAACCGGTAGGTACGCCTGGCGTGCCTACCGGTTCAAATTTGTTGGTGTTTTAGGCCAGATCGAAACGATCGTTGTCCATGACCTTTGCAAAGGCTGCTGCGAAGTCGTTGGCGAACTTCTCGCCAGCGTCATCGGCTGCGTAGACATCGGCAATCGCACGAAGGATCGAGTTCGAACCGAACACGAGATCGTTGCGGGTACCGGTCCACTTGACTGCACCGCTTGCACGGTCCTTGCCTTCGAAGATGTCCTCAGCGCCGTCCTTGCCGGACCACACGGTGTTGGTGTCCATCAGGTTGACGAAGAAGTCGTTGCTGAGCGTGCCGACGTTGTCGGTGAACACACCGTGGTTTCCGGTGGTGACACCGAGAACACGGAGGCCAGCAACGAGCACGGCCATCTCTGGAGCGCCGAGGTCGAGGAGCTGCGCCCGGTCGACGAGCAGGTGCTCGGCCACGTGGCTGACACCCTTGCCAAGGTAGTTACGGAAACCGTCTGCCTTTGGCTCGAGCCATGCGAATGACTCTTCATCGGTCTGCTCTTGGCTGGCGTCACCGCGTCCGGTCGAGACCGAAACGCTGACGGTGTTGCCACCAGCGGACGCTGCAGCTTCAACAGCGGCTGCGCCACCGAGAACGATCAGGTCTGCCATAGAGACATCGACACCAACGCTCGACTGCACACCTTCGAGAGCGCTCAGAACGCCTGCGAGTGCATCGGGGTTGTTTGCTTCCCAGGTGCGCTGTGGTGAGAGACGCAAGCGGCCACCATTGGCTCCGCCACGCATGTCGCTCTTGCGGTAGGTGGATGCTGCTGCCCACGCTGCCGACACCAGGTCGGTGATGCTCACGCCAGACGCCATGATGGCTGCCTTGACGGTCGCAACGTCGGCGTCGCTAAGCGCCGTGCCAGCAGGAACAGGATCCTGCCAAAGGAGCTCTTCGCTTGGGACCTCCGGGCCGAGATAACGGGCAACTGGGCCCATGTCACGGTGGGTCAGCTTGTACCACGCACGTGCGAACGCGTCGTCGAGCTGTTCTGGGTTGTCACGGAAACGCTGGGAGATTGGGCCGTAGATCGGGTCCATCTTCATCGCCATGTCGGCGGTGGTCATCATCGGTGCATGGAAGACATCATCGCGATGTGCATCTGGAACGGTGCCAGCGAGTGCTGGGGCGTGCCACTGCTTGTGACCCGACGGGCTCTCGGTGAGCTCCCAGTCGTTGTCCATGAGGGTCTCGAGGTAATTGTTGTCCCACGTGGTTGGCGTGGAGTTCCATGCACCTTCAAAGCCCGAACCGGTGGTGTGCTCGGCCATGCCCGACTCGAAGTCGTTCTTCCAGCCAATGAGCTGCTGCTCCATTGGAGCACCTTCTGGCTCGGCGTTGACCATGTCTTCTGGTCCGGCTCCGTGCGCCTTACCGAAGGCGTGTCCGCCAACGACGAGTGCGACGGTCTCTTCGTCGTTCATTGCCATACGGCCGAACGTCTCACGAATGTCACGACCGGATGCGACAGGATCTGGGTTTGCGTTGGGGCCTTCTGGGTTGACGTAGATGAGGCCCATCTGCACCGCGCCAAGCGGCTCCATGAGGTCGCGCTCACCGCTGTAGCGCTCGTCGTCGAGCCACGTGGTCTCTGGACCCCAGTAGATGTCTTCTTCTGGCTGCCACACATCGGGGCGGCCGCCAGCGAAGCCGAAGGTCTTGAAGCCCATCGACTCGAGAGCGACGTTACCGGTGAGGATCATGAGGTCGGCCCACGACAAGCTGCGACCGTACTTCTTCTTGATTGGCTCGAGGAGAAGGCGAGCCTTGTCGAGGTTGACGTTGTCCGGCCAGCTGTTGAGCGGAGCGAAGCGCTGGGTGCCCGTCGAGCCGCCACCGCGACCGTCATGGGTGCGGTAGGTGCCTGCGGAGTGCCATGCCATGCGGATAAAGAACGGTCCGTAGTGTCCGTAGTCGGCTGGCCACCAGTCCTTGCTGTCGGTCATGAGCGCGGTGAGGTCGGCTTTAACCGCTGCAAGGTCGAGCTTCGCGAACTCTGCGGCGTAGTCGAAGTCGTCGCCCATTGGGTCGGACTTTGGCGACCCCTGGTGCAAGATGTT
>CALBVK010000157.1 GCA_937969345.1 uncultured Acidimicrobiales bacterium | reverse complement strand
CGGTGCGGATACGTCCCACGTCACCATGTCCGAAGACGTGCCGATGAGTACCCGCTTAACTCCTGCGCTTGCATCGAAGCGCTCAAATAGTGCGACGTAGGTTCCGTCGTGTTCGCGAAGGATCGACGCCGTTGCGTCCTCGGGGACGCCGACGAGTTCTGTGCTCGTCCAGTCGAGACCGTTGTCCGAGGCCAACGCCATGGCCATCGTGCTGTCGCCAAAGGCTGCAGCGAGGCCGACATACCCGCCGGCACCATCGGATAGCACGAGAACGCCAGAACCACTCGAAAGACCGACCGCCGACTCGCGTGTTTCGACCGTCATGGTGGCGTCGTCGTTTTGGAGCAAGGTTGCCGAACCAAAGTCCGGTGTTGTCGCAGTGTCTTGCGCAACCGTTCCGCTCTCGTCCACGTCGACCAATGGCTCCTCGACAGGGTCGTCGGATCCGGCATCCACGGCAGCGTCGTCGGCATCGGCTGCCGGTTCGCCCGTTGCGTCCTCGGCATCTACGACGGCGGTATCGCTCGACGCGACATCGTCATCGAGAACTTCGGTGGCCTCCGACAGTGCCGCGGCATCGCTGCTCGGAGCTGCGTCGGCGACTTCGACGGTCGTCTGCCCGTTCGGTTGGCTGGCGTAGAACGCGCCGAACAGCAGCGAGCTGCTCAGGAGCACTGCGCCACTGGCACCGAGAACCCGGTTGCGATGGCGACGGTCGTTGGCAACGGATGCGAGCTCGTCGATCGAGGGAGCTACACCCACCTGAGTTGATCGGCCGGAGCGTTCAAGCTCGGCGCGCAAGCGGTCTTCAAGGTTCATGATTCGTCTCCGAGGAGTCGGTTGAGTTCGGTAAGCGCACGATTGGTACGGCTCTTGACCGTGCCGGGCGAAATGTCGAGGGCGTCAGCGGTCGCGTCGATCGTCCAGTCGAGGAAGTATCGAAGCACCAAGACGTTGCGTTGATCGTCGGGCAACGAGCTCAACGCGCTCCGGAGTTGCGGGTCTGGTGTTGAGTCAACGGTCGACTCGGGGCGAGCAATCTTGGACGCGAACCGACGATCTCGGCTGCGGCGCCGGAACCGGCTGGTCGCCCAGTTACGGGCAGTGCGGTACACCCACGCGGCCGGTTCGTCGAAGGATCCAACGGCGTGCCAGCGATGCAAGGCCCGAGTGAATGCTTCGTCGATCGCTTCGGTGGCGAGCGCATCGTCTCCAAGAGCAATCGATAGTGCTCGGACCAATCGATCCCGCTCGGCGGCGTAGACCGTGGAGAAATCAGCGCTCATCGGGCGTGCCTGACTTTGGGCACGACGGGAACGAGCGCCGGCGACCACGGTGTGGCCGGGCAGCATTGCTGATCTCGAAATCGTGTCCACGCCTGCTCTACGCCCATCTCACATGAAAGGTTCCCAGAAAAACCAGATTTCTCCCAAACGCCCACGCCCACCCCCATAACGCGGGGTCTGACCCTTTGTTATGGGGGTTGGCGCTAGCGGAGCGGGACCCGCACGTACTTGAGCTCGGTGTCTTCGGTGACTTGTAGGAGCACTTCGTCCGTGCTGACGCCCATGAGGATTGCCGTCGCCGACGCAGGAACGAACGGTTCGAGGTCGATCTCGGTGAACCCCTCAGTGGTCGACACCACCAAACCAGCGCGACTCGTAAACAGGCCCTCGACCTCCTGCTCGGCCTCGCCGGTAAGCAGAATCGCGACCACCGAGCCGTTCGACCGCACATCGAAGGACCACCAGGACGCATTCGCAACCTCGTCGGGGACACTCACCGGCGTCCACGACGAACCGTCGTTTACCGACTCGAAGATCTGAAAGATGCCAGCGCCACCAAGATCGGTCGAACCAATCGATAACAGCGCTCCGTCGAGCGAGGCGATCGTCGAGAACTGATTCGCCGGGTCAGCTGCGGTGGCGGCCGACCACGAGTCCCCGTTGGTCGACGTCCATACCTCGGGTGCGCCTTGACCGAATGCGGACAACGCAAACCCTGAGCTGGTCGATGAGAGTCGTTCCACGCCGAACTCGACGGCATCGAGCTCGGTTGCTTGGTATGGGCCGCCGATGGGGCCGCGAATGATGTACCCCGTTGGCGAGAACTCCCCCTCCTCGTCTTCGCTGGACGCGCCGAAGGCCGATGCGGTCGCCACCGCCTGACCATTGCGAATAGCGAGTCCCGAAACGAACGCATCTCGTTCGTTGGCCAGTACGGGGATGAGGGTCCAGTGAGCACCGTCCCTCGACGTCCCGATGAAGTTCTGGGGTGTTCCGGTGTTCTTGTCGAACGTCCGGAAGAGGCCTGCGATGAGGCCATCACCTTGGGTCAGCGAGGAGATCTCGATGTTGTCCTCGAGGCCTGTCGTGGGGGTTTCTTGCCACGTGACGCCGTCCTCTGACTCGATCGCGAGTATCGACCCGGCGTCGTTGCGGAGGCCGACGAACCCATCCTCGGCGCCGACGATAACGTCGAAGCTTGCGACCGGACCGTCGAACATCGCAGAGTCGCTGGCTCCGGGGTCGATCGAGGCGGATTCCATCATCGCCGAATCGTCGAGTGCGGAGTCGTCGAGAGCGGAATCGTCGAGTGCGATGTTGTCGCTGTCCGACGTCCCGATCAGGGATGTAGCACCGAGCACAAGGCCGATCCCGACGACACCTGCGGCGAGGCCTGCACCGATCTGTTTGCGACGCGTGCGATGTTTGCCGGCAGCCGAAATGTCACTCGCCGATGCGTGTCCTTCGACGAAGAGGTCCTCGGCGGAATGCATATGGTTTCTGAGACGGTCTACGAGGTTCATGAGGTCGTCTCCGTGGTCGAAGGTCCGTCTTGTGGATCGAGCTGCTTCGCCATTGCATCGAGTGCACGGCTCGTTCGGCTCTTCACGGTGCCGGGTGAAATCTCTAGCGCTTCGGCCGTGGCCTGCACATCCCAGTCGTAGAAGTAGCGAAGCACCAACACTGCACGATGCTCATCGGTGAGCGTCGCGAGCGCTGCTTCGATCGTCGGGTCAAATTCGGGATCGACGACCGACTCGGGCCGTGCAATGCGCGGTGCGTATTCGCGATCTCGCTTGCGTCGACGAAACCTGCTCGTCGCCCAGTTGTAGGCAACGCGGTAGACCCATCCCTCGGGACGGCTGTACGAGCCGACCTTGTCCCAACGTTGCACCGCCCTCGTCATTGCCTCGTCGACGGCCTCCGATGCCAACGCGCTGTCACCGATGGTCATCGACAACGCCCGAACCAGACCATTCCGGTTCGCCGCGAAGAACGCACCGAACGGCTGAACGGCGGAACTCGCGTCGTCTGAGTGAGAGGTTGCTTCGGCAGCGAAGGCACCGTTTGCCATAGCCACAGTTGTAGTGCGCACGTGTAGTACACGCCGCGCACCCGCGACTGGTTCCACTAAATTTCAGGATCCACGGAAACCTCGCGACCTACGACATGAACCCCAGGTCACGAGTATCGAATTGACGAAGATCCGGGAAGATCGCGTCGAGCTCACCGTCGTCAACGCCCGCCCATCGAGCCAACGTTGCCCCGTATTGTCCAACCGAAATCTTGGGCACCAGCCGACCACCGAAGGCGCGTCCGGTTCCCACGTCATCGGGGTTGTTGGTGCTGGCGAAGCTCGGAATTTCGCCGTAGTGACGGCCGCCGTTCACCGAACCGCCCATGACAAAGGCATGATTACCCCAACCGTGATCGGTGCCGTCGCCGTTGCTCGTGAGCGTGCGGCCAAAGTCCGTGGTCGTGAAGGTGGTGACCGAGTCGGCAACATCGAGGCCGCCAGTGCCGATGGCATCGTGGAACGAGCCAATGGCGTCGTTGAGATCGGCGAGCAATACCGGTAACCGGATGTTCTGATCTTGGTGAGTGTCCCAACCTCCCATCGTGACAAAGAACACCTGCCGGGTCATCCCAAGGCGTTCCCGGTTGTTGATGAGCTGAGCCACTAGCCGTAACTGTGCTTTGAGCGGGTTGCCCGAAACCGAACCCATGTCGAGCTCGCTTGCGGTGACATCCTCCAGCTCGGCATTCGTCAGGATCGCCCGCTCGGTCGTCTCTGCGACGAGGCGTTCGAGCTCGCTGTCGCTGGACGCGGCAGCGTCGAGGACCTGTCCCAGCGCAGCGGCGACACGGTCCCGCTGATCTTGCCGATGCCATCCGCGCACTGTGCTGTCGTAGCCACCCATACGCCGCAGCGTCTGGTTCGGGGTCAGCCGTAGGTAGCCACCGTTGGCCGTTCCAAGGAACACCGACGACCCGAGCGCCGAGATCGCTGCATTGACGACTGCGCCGTTGTCGCAGCCGCCGATGCGTTCAGCAATCTGGCCTCCCCAACCCTGTGCAGCACCGCCGACCGTTGCGGTCGCGGTCTGCCAGAGGCGGGCTTGAGCGTCGTGGGCAAAGAGGCTTTGCGGCAGACGACGACCAGCTTGGACGTCGGCTGGGCTCGTCGGGCCGGTGAGCGGACCCACGTTGCTGACGACCGCAAGGTCGCCGCGGTTGTACAGGTCGGCAAAGACTGGCAGCGCGTCGTGGAAGCCAAAGTCGCCGTTTCCAGCGGGAAGCAGAGCACCGCGGCGAACCGCGATGTCGCCGCGCGTTTCGGCGAACGTTTCCCAGGTCGAACCTCGCTCACGCGTTTCGAGCGGGGCATACATGTTGAAGCCATCGGCGCCGCCTCCGAGGTAAATGCAGACGAGGCTTCGGTTGGCGAGCGGCGAACAGCTCGTGGCGTCAGCGAGGTCGGAACGAAGCCCGGTCATCGCCACACCGGCAGCAACGGACGCCGCCGTTGCCCTTCGGAGAAATTGTCGGCGGTCGAGACGGCTTGATGTTGAGGTCGTGGAGGGGTTCGTCATTAGCGCTGCACCATGAATGCGGGGGAGGCAACACAGATAAAGATCGCTTCGGTCGCCCGCAAGTAACGACCGTCAGCATCTGTAGGAATGGCGGATAGGTGTTGGCCAATGGCTGTTGACACCGCTTCGGGCATCGTGCCGCCGAAGAGCAGCGTGTTGAGGTGGCCGGTGAGTTCGTCAAGGTCGCCGGCCAGGTCGATCTCGGTACTGAAGTCGATCACCGATGGGGTTGGCCGGGCATCTCCAGATTGCAGATTGTCGGTAAAGACCATGTCGTGGAACATGTCGTTTGTCGACGCCAGGTTCGCCTCGGTCAGGATCTGCATTTCGGGCAACGCCAACGTGGTGCCGGCGGGTGAGTACTTCGGCGCAAAGAAGTTAAACACCGAGTTCGCTCGCAGTGGCGCCTGGCCGAGCGTGTCATCGATCGACAGGAGATGGTCGGCGTAAATCACGTAGTTCGGGGCGGTTGTCGGGGCGGGCTGAACATCGAAGGCGCGCCAGAACTGAAGCAGACGAAGCAACGGTTCTTTCACCTTGCCGAACAACGGGTTCACCACGTACTGCTCGCCTCGGGCTTCGGGGTCGAGCAGGATTGCGGAGACTACTGCGGCGAGATCACCTCGGACCCCCGACCCGTTGTTGCCGAACACCTTGGCAACGCGGCACACGTACGCCGGCGATGGATTGCTGGTCACGAGGCGTTGGATCAACGATCGTGCGATGAACGGCCCAACATTTGGATGGCAGAAAATGTTGTCCAGAGCGGCATCCAGATCTTCTCGTGCGCTCCGCCCGGCGGGAAGGGTCACCCCGCTCAGCAACGTCTTGGCCTGACTGTCGTGAAACTCCTCCACCGGCGTCATCGGCAGCCAATAGAGGTCGCCCGCGATGTTGTTCGAAGTCATCGACTCGAGCCCGTTGTAATTCCACCCCGTGAAGACTCGAGCGAACGCCTCGATGATCGGTAGATCAAAGGCTGGGATTGGTTCACCGCCGCGAGTGCGTTCCGTCCCGTCCGGTTCGAGTTCGTATAGCCCAATGGTGAACAGCTGCATGAGTTCCCGGGCAAAGTTCTCGTCGGGGCGAATATTGCGCTCGGGGTCAGCACGCTGGTTGCGAAGATGACTGAGGTAGATCCCCATAATTGGATGCAAGGCGACCTCGGTCATCAGATCTCGGAAGTTGCCATCAGCGAATCTCCCGAGCATGTCGTAGTAGTGACAAATCGCTGCCTGGTTGTTTCCAATCACATAGTCAAGATCGCTCACGACGAAGACCTCGCTTAGCGCAAACTGCACTCGTTGTCGCAGGTGGTCGTCACCATCGATGGCGTTACGCCACCAGATCTCATGACGATTCTGACGGTTGCCTTGGCTTTCGAGCGACTCGATGAACGGCATGGTTTCCGATTGAGGACGCCGCCACTGATCGTCGATCCATGCGCTGGCATCGCGAGACGCATCGAGCCTCTCGATCTCGTCGGGGCGTGCGCCAAACGTTGCCTGATTGAGGAATCGGACAACATCGTCCGTGCTCGTAAGAAGACTCATATCTATGACACGCAGCGCCTGGGTGTCTCGGGGGACACGGTTGTTGAAAACGTTCCTGACTACATTGAGTGCCATGACCGCTCCGATTCGCTTTTCCGCTTCTCTTGGCAAGATCCCAACAGACCAAATCATCGCCACCGCGCAACGCGCCGAAGAGCTCGGCTATTACTCGGTCACCATTCCAGATCATCTCGACGACCAGCCCGCCCCACTCATTGCGCTCACGGCTGCTGCCGCCTCGACGTCGACGATTCGGTTCTTGCCGTTGGTGCTCGCGAACGACTACCGCGAGCCGGTCATCTTGGCCAAAGAGCTCGCTACGATCGATGCGCTCTCTGGCGGACGTCTCGAGGTCGGTTTGGGCGCCGGTTGGATGACCGCTGATTACGACTTTGCGGGGATCGAGAACCTCTCCCCCGGCACCCGCATCCGTCGGCTTTCCGAGTCCGTCGACATCATCACCGCGCTGATGGCCGGCGAACAGGTCGATGTCGACGGCGAGTTCTATTCAGTGCACGGCACCCTCGGAACACCTCACGCGGTTCAACCCAATGGGGTCAAGGTCATGCTCGCTGGCGGTAAGCAAAAGATGCTGACGCTCGCTGGGGAGAAGGCCGACATCATCGGCATCAACCCTGGGTTGACCGCAGGTGTCATCGATGAACGAGCTGGCCGCGACGCGACCCTCGAACGGACCGACCAGAAAATCGAATGGGTTCGAGACGGTGCTGGAGACCGGTTCGACTCGCTCATCTTCCAGACGCGCATTCACCTTGCGATGATCACCGACGACCGAGAGGCGGTGGCCCAAGAGATGGCGCCGTTGCTCGGCATCTCGGCCGAGGAGGCGTTGGCCTCACCGCACGCGCTCGTCGGCAGCGTCGGCCAAGTCGTAGACGAGGTGCAGCGTTGGCGAGATCGTTGGGGCTTCTCCTACGTCTCGATCAATGCGGAGATGCTGGAAGACTTTGCTCCTGTTGTCGAAGCGTTGAACGGCCGCTAGTTCGCTGCAACTCGCTGAGGTGTCGGGCCAGGCGTACCGCGAGGGCCACGATCAGCAGAGTTGGGTTGAAGTGGCCGCTCGTTGGAAACGTCGAGCTTCCGGCGACAAAGAGGTTGTCGATCCCGTGCACCCGACAGTCGGGGTCGACCACTCCGTCGGCAGCGGAGACGCTCATGCGTGTCATACCCGATGGATGTTTCATGTCGATAAGTTCGACTTCATCGGAACTGTCGAGAACATCGCTTGAGAAGCTCGTGATGCCGATATCTTCGATCGCATCGCGGAAGAGCTCATGCATGCGGTGCTGAGAACGGCGGGTCGACTCGCCGATTCGCCAGTCGAGTGACACCCGCGGAAGCCCGAACCGGTCGAGGTTGCGATGATCTACGGTCATCCGGCTCTCCCGATCCGGCTCGTGTTCCATCTGGTCGACCACGACGAATTTTGTGGGTGTTGCCCGACCGGTTGCGAGTCTCGCCAGCTCTGGCGCATGGCGACCCATTTCGACGAGGTCACGAAGAAGATCTTGTCCGTTGTTGAGACCGCTGCCGCCGAGGTGGCCGCGTAACCGCTTGTAGCTACCGAAGCCGGCGCTGGTTTGTTCATCGCACACGAGATAGCCGTGCAGGCTGTGATTGAGGAGCTCTTCGGAGCGTTGCATTACCTCAGGAAACACCAGCCGCAGCTGCGTAGTGCCAAAGGGGCCGTCCACTCGTTCGTCGAGAAACGCAATGGCGTCGCGCTGCTTTTGGGTGAGCCCGCGCAGGTCGATCCGTCCATGCCCCTCGCCGCGAGGGTGATCGAGGTAGTACCGCCCGACGTTGCCGTGCTGGTTACCAATCCCGGCTTCGAACCGTTCGTTGGACGCAAGGAGCAAACGCGGATTCTCGATGCCGCCAGCGGCCAAGACGAACTGCGAGGCCCGCACAACGAACGTTCGTCCACCTGGCCCCACCACTCGAACACCATCAACTCGCGACGACTCATCGACGATCAGCTCCTGTGCTGCGGCGTCGGTCAGCGTCATGACGTTGCGGGATCGTTCGAGGAGGGGCTTCGCGACCTTGCCCATGTCTTGTGCGCCCGACCAGAGGAACGGCTGCAGCTCGACGTGGCCGCCGGCGAAGGCGCTGATCGTCTCATTCATTGGCCACGTTGAAAGATCGAACGAGTCGAAGTGCGGAACCTCGAGAATGCTGGCGGCTTTGGGATACCACTTGTCGAGTTCGGAAAGCTCGATTGGCCACCCACTCTTTGGTACCCAAGGCCGTTCGGCAAAGTCGATCGCGTCGGGAAGCGCAATTCGGCCGAACCACAAGTTCGTGGAGCCTCCGAGCCAACGACCGCGTTCCTCGATGGGATTGCTGACCCAATCACCGACCTGTTCGATGTGAAAGCTGTCCGCCTCGGCCTCGAGGTCCCGTTTGAGGCCTCCTGCTTCGAGCATGATCACCCGGGTATTGGAGCCGTCCAAACAGCGCGCCAACGTTATCCCTGCCGCCCCGCTTCCGATCACGCAGATATCGGTTGTGAGGATCTCGTCTACGGCAACACCCCGTGCCGAACGAATCGCCATCTGACTATCCGAGTCGTTTCAGCAGCACCTGAAATGCTGGGGTCGGTAACTCGGGCGCGAGCTCGACCGTGCATGTACGGGCGAGGATTTCGAGCGTGCGAGCGCACGTGTCGTCGTCGTAGCTGATGTCGCGATCGTTCCAGGCATAGGGGTCGAGCATCGGATGCTGCGGATGCTTGGACAGAATCGATTGCCAGTTCGTGTAGACATGGCGACCGGTATCGACGAGGCGTCGAGCACCTTTTGTCTCCCCAAATCGCGCTGCATGATCGGGATCGTCGAACGCAATCGCAATTCCGACGGCCCCGGCAGGATCATGGTGCATGGCAATGCGCATGCCCGGATCGTTGAGCTCAGCGATTCGCTCGGCGATCATCGCCCGCCTCTTGCGGCGCAATGTCATCTGCTTCTCGAGACGCTTTACCTGTGGACGCAGAATCGCCGCCGACAGCTCTGGCATTCGAGAGTTCACTCCAACGAATGCAGGCTCATCGAGGTCGAACTGCTCGGAGCGCTGGTAGCTCCCAACGTCGTGATACATGCCGGCTCTGGCGTAGTACTTCGGGTTGTTCGTAATGAGCGCTCCGCCCTCGCCGCAGCGGATGTTCTTGTGCTGGTTGAAGCTGAAGACGCCGATGTCACCGATCGACCCGGTCGGCCGCCCTCGATGCGTCACGCCGATCGCCTGACAGGCGTCCTCGATAACGATCAGATCGTGCTCCTCGGCGATGGCTTCGATGGCGTCCATGTCGGCGACGAGGTTGAGCATGTGGACCGGGATGATCGCTTTGGTCGCGTCGGTCATGCGTGCCTTGATGTCGATTGGGTCGATGGTCAGGCTCTCATCGACGTCGACCAGGATTGGCACCGCGCCGACCGAGATAACGGCGGCGGCGGTCGACACCCACGTGTAGGCGGGCACGAGCACTTCGTCCCCGGGACCAATGTGGGCCCCAACGAGGGCGCAGATCAGAGCCGACGTACCGCTGTTGAGCGCGAGAGCGTTCGCCGACCCCATCCAGGACGCCAGCTCGTTCTCGAACTTCGTCGTCTCTGAGTCCCCTGCCGTGTAATACCGGGCGAGGTCCCCTCGTCCTAGGACGCGAACCGCGGCAGCGATCTCGCGTGGTCCGATAACAGCCATGATGTTCCTCCGAAATTACTGCGACCCGCCCGCAACAATTTGCGGTGTCATGCTTGTGTGACCGTGTTCCCAAGGAACCACGAAGGCAGATAGACCATGCCCGTCAACCAGCGTCGCCCGCCGTTTCGGATTTGTTTTCCCCACCCACTGGCCATAGTAGACCTGAGTTGGGCGCCGCGACCAGCCGATTACCGCGCAGAGCGCTAGAGAAGCTCGAGAATTGCGTTTAGCGTCGGCTCCGGAGCGATCGTGATGTCGAACCCCGCCGCGAGCGCGGACGCTGCGGTCACCCCACCAATACAGACCGCCGACGTTGGTTTGAGGCCAACGTGCGCGATGTAGCGATCGACGGCCGACGGCGAGGCGAAAACCACCGTGTCCGCATTCTGCGCTGCGTGAACAGCATCGTCGTCGAGCTGCGGCATAACGTTGCGATAGGCGGCGACCGTCTCCACATCAACACCTCGTTCGAGGAGCCCCTCGGCGAGCACGGTCCGTCCTGACTCTGCCTGGGCAATGAGGACTCGACCGTGAATGGTGATCGTGTCGAACGCCGACAACAGGCCTTCCGACGACGCGGCATCGGGGCGAAGATGAACCGTCCAACCAGCGGCTTCGAGAACAGCGCCAGTCCCGCTCGCTATCACGGCGATCGAACACGCTCCCGGAGTGAGCAGGGCGGCTTCGGCGTGTTCGACAACGCGCTTCGCCCCGTTTGGCGACAGCACCACAAGCCAGTCGCCTTCGCGCAGTTCGGCGAGGGCATCACGAAGCGTCGCACCGTCGTCTTCGGGTTCGACGATCTCCAAGAGCGGTAGTTCAATGGCTTGACCGTCGCGTTCGCGAATCGCTGCGATGAGCGGTGCTGCCTGGGGCACTGCTCGGGTGACCACGATCCGCCGACCGCCGAGGTTCGGCATCTACGCCAGCCGGGCCCGGAGATCTGCGGCGAGGCCTCGTCCCATCGCCTCGCCATCATCGCCAACACGTGAGTCGACGAACACGACCTCTGCCCCATCGGAGAGCATGGCGGTGAGCTCGATTCGGTCGACATCATCGTCTGTCACGATGACGCCATACGCGCCGGCGGGAAGATCACAGTCACCGCCGAGTTCTACCAGGAACGCACGTTCAGCGTCGAGCACGCGATGGGCCACAGCATCATCGATGGCAGCCAGGGCTGCGATCGTGGCGGTGTCGTCGGACCTGCACTCGATAGCCAGCGTGCCCTGTCCGACTTGGGGCAGCATCTGTCCAATAGTGAGCCGATCGACGACGTCGGGGGTGCGCCCAAGACGGTCGAGTGCGGCCGAAGCCATCACGATGGCGTCGAGCTCGCCACCAGCGGACTTGGTGAGGGCGAGCCTGGTATCGATGTTCCCGCGGATTTCGACGAGTTCGATATCGGGTCGTAGCGCAGCGAGTTGTACCTGCCGGCGTATCGAGCCGGTGCCAACGCGAGCACCCTCGGGAAGGTCGGCCAACATGCATCCAACGAGTGCGTCGCGGGCGTCTGCGCGACCGGGCACCGCACAGATCGTCAAGCCGTCAGGGGTGAGCGCCGGGAGGTCTTTGGCCGAATGCACTGCAATGTCGGCCCGGCCGTCGAGGACGGCTGCTTGAACTTCTTTGACGAACACACCCTTGCCACCAATTTCATGTAGCGGGGTGACCTTGTCGCGATCTCCCGCCGTCGAAACAACGAGCGGCTCGACCACGTTGTTGCTTGCGCCGGAGACCAACTCGGTGATGTGGTCGGTTTGCCATCGGGCAAGAACACTGCCTCGGGTTGCTGCTCGGATGTGCACCAGCCCAGCTTAGGTGTCGATATCGAAGAGATCCTGCAACGCTTCTGCCAAGCGCTCACCACGAGCGGTTCCCGCCGAATCTCGTAGCTGAGACATGGGCCGATGGAGCAGCTTGTTGAGCAGTGCCTTGGTGGCAGCATCGATGTGAGCTTTGGTGTCCTCGTCGACCGAGTTCCCAATGCGGGCGAGCTCGGCGCTACGAAGCGCTTCGACGTCGCGGCGAAATGCTGCGGCGAGTGGCTCGACCTTTTCGGCGGTCGCAACCGCCATAAAGCGAACGACCTCGTCGTCGATAACGGATCGGACAGCGTCGATTTCGCCTCGACGTTCGGCGCGGCCAGCCTCGGCGAAGTCGGTCAGGTCTTCCATGTCGAGGAGCGTGACGCCAGGAATTTCGCCTGCGGCAGGATCGACATCGCGCGGTACGGCGATATCGACGATGAGCAGCTTGCGCTTGGGACGAGCGGTCATGATGCGCTGCAGGGTGTCGTGATCGATCATCAGCGCATTGGCACCGGTGCCGGTGAGCAACACGTCGACGTCTTCGATGACCGACGCGAGTTCGCTGAGCGGAGCGACATCGCCGCCGACCCGTTCGGCCAGACCAGCAGCACGTTCGACGGTTCGGTTACAGATAACGATTCGACGAGTTCCGGCGTCGCGAAGCGCAACGGTCATACCCTCGCTCATTTCGCCGGCGCCGAGCACACAGATTGCTTTGCCGTCGAGTGTTCCAAGCGCGTGGGTCGCCATGGCGACTGCCGCACGAGACACCGACGTGATGTTGCGTGCAATACCGGTTGAGGCCCGGACCTTGCGGCCTGCTGTGCATGACGCGGAGAAGAGTTTGGCGAGCGAGGGACCAACGACACCGGCGGTGTGCGCTTTGTCGTATGCGGTGCGAACCTGTCCGAGAATTTCGGTTTCGCCGAGCACGGCGGAGTCGAGGCCCGAGGCTACGCCGAAGAGGTGGCGCGCTGCATCGGCATCGTGATGTGCGTAAAGGTGGTCGGTGAAGGCCATGGTGGGCAATCCCGAGTGGCGAGCAAGTGCGTCACGTACCGCGCCGTAGGCGGGGTGGAAGCGTTCGGCCCGAATGTAGATCTCGGTGCGGTTGCAGGTGGAGAGAACGACAGCTTCAGAGATGTCTTCCGATGCGGTCAGGTCGTCGAAGAGCTTTGGCATTCGCTCGTCGTCGATAGCCAACTTCTCGAAGTCATCGATCGGAATCGATCGCTGATTCACTCCAATGACGACTACAGACATGCGGCGGGGCTCTCACGTTTGGCTACGGGAAGTGTATCCAATAACAGGATCACGTTGATTCAGAAACCCTGCCAAGTCCCGTGGGCTTCCAAATTGGTGACTTCGTTCACTCGGCCGACAAAATTGCGAGCTAGACGGCGAGGACCACGTCGTCGACGGTCGGTTCGATATCGGTCGACGAGCGCCGGCTTCGAACAATGACCACAGCCGCATATAACACGAGCGTACCGAACGCTCCGGCACCGATCTTGGCCCAGAGAATTCGTTCGGCCCCAATGGATGCAGCCCGGATGAGTGTCGCGTCGACTCCGGCCCGTGCAGCTGCGATCTGTTCGATGTCGTCGACGGCGAAGGCCGCCTCGGCACCGAGACTGAACGATTCCAGGCTGGTATCGCCGAGTCCCCACCGCTCCTCGCTTGTTCGCTCCTGCTCAACCACCGTGCGCACAGCTTCGACATCGCCGATCGATGCGACTTGCTGGTCGAGAACCTCGAGCGCACCGGCATAGTCCGGTTCGGGCTTTTCGTACTCGACTCGGGCGGCGTTGGACAGCTCGAGGCTGGCGCTCGCGGTCGCATCTGCCACGTCTCGATATCGATCCTGCACCGCTTCGGCGTCGTCGAGGATTTCTTCGGCTGCATCGAATCGCCAGGCTTCGAGCGCTGACCTCACATCATCGGGGATTCGCCAGGAGAGATCCTGCGAGACGAATTGGTCGTAGCGATCCCGAACCTCTCGACGACGCTCGAGCTGTTCGATGTGCGATTCGCCAAGAACGTAATCGACGAAGAGCGCTTCGATCTCGGCTTCAGCGTCGGCGTCGGCCTGCATTGCGGTCAGGTCGAGGAGTCGACGCCAGTCGTTTGGCTTGTTGGTGAGCTCGGTGATGTCGTCGCCTGGGTATGCGGTCGTGTGTGCATCTGCGGCGGCGAGCACCTGTTGCATACCTTCGTCATCGAGCAGGTTGTAGAGCTCGTGCATCACGTACCACGCGGTGTCGTAGCCGTACGCCTCCTTCGCGAGGAACGTTTCGTCGCTCACCCCGCCCACACCGTTTTGTCCCCACCCCAACAACGGTGTTGCGACCGGACTTTGGGTATTCGGGATACCGGGCAATCGCTCGTGGTCCCAGCCAAGTTCGTTCATGGCACGCCAGGTGTATTCCTCGGCGAGTCCCTCAGATACCCAACGCTCGACGAAGAGGTCACGGTTGAACCATGCGTGCGTGAGCTCGTGCATCATGACGGTCTGATCGAGTTCGTTCCCAATCTCGATCGAGGTGTCGGCCGGGTTGTACCAGCCGCCGTAGCCATAGAAGTACGGGGTCACCGACTCGGTGATCTCGAGGGTGTCTTGGTCGGGAACGGGAAGGCCGATCAGCGATTCGAGCTCGGGGAGGCCAACGCTGATCGTCTCCTTGGCAAACGTTGCCCACGCATCGTCGCCGGGCCAGCTGTGAAGTTCGATCGATTGGCCAGCAACGGTGAACGTCGTTGCTTCGAGTTCGTCGTCGACCGTCACCGTGACGTATGCGAACAGATCTTCTGGGCGTGCGAAGTCACGCGGGGTCCATTCGATGTAGCCGTCATTGAGACCAGTCCGTCGAAGCAGACCGCCGAACTCGTTCATGTCGGCCTCTTCGGGAACCCGCAGCAGTAGCGATCCAGTGCCGGGGTCGGAGAACGACCACAGAGGGAAGGCATGAAAGGCGGGGTTTGAGAAGAAGAGACCATCGCCGCGAATCTCGCCAGGCGGGAGGTTGTAGGTAACCGTGAAGCCCCTGCTCTGGCCGGAACGCAGTTGCGATGGCAGCCGAACCGTTCGCAACTCAAAGTCTTCATCGACGGCTTCACCGGTGCTCGACAGGACACTTCCCCGACTGGTGATTCTGAGGTCCTCGGCCCCGATAGGCACGATGACGACGTAGGTGTCGAAGTAGGAGTAGTAGATGGTGTTTCCGCTACGTCGTTCTCTCGACGTGTTGGTCATCACCGCGTCGGTGACCACCTCTACCCCACCGTCGGTGATCGTGAAGACAGTGTCCTCGGTGTAGGACAATCCATCGACCTGGGCGCCAGCGGTCGCCATGCCCATCATGAGCACGCCGAACAGCACGATGAGCACAGCCAGAAAACGCATCCTCATGGGTTTCGGAGCCAGCTCGGGGGCCCTTTATGACAATTTTGGCCTGTTCTTGGTCGCCCCTTGTTAGGCCGACTTGTCGGTGTTTCCGCCTTCAGCCGGCGACTCTCGCTGTTGGTAGTAGCCGAGGATTTGTAGCTCGGTGGCAAGGTCGACTTTGCGCAGAGGAACAGTCTCGGGGACGTGCAGAACACTCGGGGCGAAACTCAGGATCGAGCGGACGCCGGCAGCCACGAGGGCGTCGGCCACTATTTGGGCGGCTTCGGCTGGGGTGGCGATGATGCCAACGGCGATCGCGTGCTCTTTGACGATCGTGTCGAGGTCATCGATGTGCGAGATGGCGATCCCGTCGACGACCTGGCCTACCTTGGCTTCGGACGCGTCGACCAACGCAACGATTGGGAAACCACGACTGGAGAACCCTCCGTAGTGTGCGAGGGCTTGTCCGAGGTTTCCCATACCGACGATGACGACAGGTGTCTCGATGTCGAGTCCGAGCGCATCTCCGATCTGGCGAAGCAGAAACTTCACGTCGTATCCGACACCGCGCACGCCATAGGTTCCGAGATAGCTGAGATCCTTGCGCACCTTGGCGGCGTTGACGCCTGCGAGGTCGGCGAGTGCCGCCGAACTCACCATCTCTGCGCCTGTAGACGCGAGCTCGACGAGCGATCGTCGGTAGATCGGAAGACGCGCCACCGTTGCGTCTGGTATTTCGCGCGCCATGTCCACAGACCCCACCGTACCGCTTGTGCACGAACGCACAAGCTCACCACGACCACCACCCCCAAAGTGACGTCGATATCACTCTGCGTGGCGAGATAGTTCGATCGTCCCACTTAAGGTTGGGGTGTTTGCCATCCGAAGCTTCATTTGTGACTACCGCTCCCGACGTTTCTCTGAGGCTTCGCCTGGCACATCGCCTCACCGGCATGCTGGCGGTGTGGGTTCTCGTGTTGGCCGTGCTCTCCCCTGCGCCTGCAGGAGCTTCCGCATCTGAGGAGGCTGCGTTTATCAACCAGGTAAACGCCGCCCGTGCACAGGTCGGCCTTCCTGCCCTACTGCCAGATGTGCAACTCACCAATCTCGCCAGGGGATGGGCTGGATCAATGCGCGACGGTTCCTGTGGAGCCGACAACTACATCTGCCACGCAAGTCCAATCAGCGCCGGAGTTACCCATCCATGGGCAAAGCTCGGCGAGAACGTCGGCACCGGGCCCGATGTTGGTTCGGTCATGTCGGCCTTTATTGCTTCACCTGGCCACTACGCCAACATCATCGATCCCGAGTTCACCCACATTGGCGTCGGTGTTGTCTGGGATGGCAACCGGATGTTCACGACCCATCGATTCATGAAGTTGCAGGGCTCCACCCCAACAACGACGGCAGCACCGACGACGACAACGGCGGCGCCAACGACCACGCAGGCTCCGGCGACCACCGCTAGCCCAGCAACGACGACTGCCCCATCGGGAACACCGACGACGACGGCGCCAATTGCCGACACCACGAACGACGGCGGTTCTCCCGATTCGGGGTCAACACCAGTTGAAGAATCAACGGACGAGCGAGCCCTCGGCGTACCCGCACGGGCCCGACAGCCAGTGGCGCTGCTCGAAGAACGGGCAAACGTACTGATCGACGCACTCGTCGTCACCGACTTCTGACGCCGCGGCGCCTAGTTTGCGAGAAACACGAACTGGGTAAGCGCTGCCCCCAAGATGACGAGCAGCAAAAGGACGATGGTGAGCGTGACCATTGGTCGCATATCAGTCTCCTCGCCCGAGCGTTACCGGGGTCGACGTGCCCTGTGGGCCGTCCAACTTTTCGATGCGAAGTTCTTCGCTCGCACCAACGCCAAGATACTCGGCGGCTGATCCGCCATTGACCGCGAGTGAGATCAAGCCTGACGAGTCGACGATGGCCCCGACTTCACCGGTCTGGAGCGAGCGGTACGCCGGACGAATAGCGATGGTCTCGCGGCGATCCTTGATGACGAGGGAGAACGGGTCGCCCCAGTCCGTCAGATCATCGGGTCCAATGTTGAGCTGCACATTCCCGAAGTGGTCGACCCAAAGCACCTCGAGTACAAGCCCGCCGTCTTCGATGTCGATGACAGGAAGCAATCCAGGAATGAGCGATGTTGGCTCGATAGCAGGTCCGAGTTCCGTGAGGTCGACACCCATCGATAGATGTGCAGCGGCTGGCGCAAATACGTCCCGACCGTCGAAGGTGCTTCCGAGGCGTGGTAGTTGATAGTCGGGGTTGGCGAGCTCGACGGCACGAGTGGCGCCGCCGACGAGGGCGACCGCTGAGGCGAGAACGCCGTTGTCTGGGCCGACCAACACCGATACCCCGTCGCCGACTTCGACTGCGACGGCGCGACGCTCGGTGCCGACACCAGGATCGACAACGGCAAGAACAACCCCCGGACATAGGTATTGGGCCGATCGGGCAAGGGCGAGGGCTCCGGCTCGAACATCGTGGGCGGCAATGCCGTGGGTGATGTCGATGACCGCAGCCTCCGGTGCGATCGAGCGAATGACGGAGTGAACAACGCCGACGAATTCGTCTTGATGTCCAAAGTCCGAGAGAAACGAGATGGTGTCATAGCGCACGCCGTAAGGCTACGGCCGCCCGACCAAGAAAAGAAAGAAGACCGGGCCTAAGGGCCCGGTCCTCACATACAAACAGGCGCCTCCGTTAGCGCACTCGCGACCTAGCCAGCCTCGGTATAACGATCCCCGAGGTAGCGGTCGACATCGTCTGGGCGTAGGCGGTAGGACCGCCCAACCCGAATGGCAGAAAGTTCTCCTGCCTTGATGAGTCGATACACCGTCATGGTGCTCACTCGCATTAGTTGTGCCACTTCTGCGACTGTCATGAAGTGTCGACGTTCGTCGAGTTGGCTCACGTTGGTTGGCCCCTTCTCCGCTTGCGAACCTGAACTT
>CALBVK010000156.1 GCA_937969345.1 uncultured Acidimicrobiales bacterium | reverse complement strand
GACCGAGCTTCCTTCGTTCCGTTCCTGTAGCGCCTTGACGGCAAAGACCGTGCTCGAGAACGAACAGGCGAAGCCAATAAGTAGCGCTTCGCGAATCGACAGCCCCTCGACCAACGGCAGGCCCTGCGAACCAGCGACAACGACCCCGAGCGCCACCAAGACGATCGTGGCGACCATGTGAAGAGACGCTCCCGCCCAGACGACGGGCTGGCTCAGCGTCTTGACCTTGAGCTTGAGTCCAATCCCGAAGAGCAACAGCAAGATGCCGATGTCGGACAGCGTCTCGATCGCTTCGGTGGTCTCCTGCCCGGCCGCGTGAAGCACAAAGCCGGCCACCAAGTATCCGACCATCGGCGGCAGTCGTACCTGGCTTGCGCCGAAACCGAACCCGAACGCAACAACGATCAACCACAGGTCCATCTAGGCAAGCACCAACATGTAGATGAGCCTAGCGAGCGCGTCACACTCGCCGCCGACCTAACAACTCCGCTGGGCTCCGGACGATCTCGCCCGGCAAATTCGATGGATTCGCGGCGAGTAGCTAAGCGCTTCTGACGGATCGGTCGAAGGTTGCATGCGAGACAGCCCACGACCAAGCGGAGCGCAGATGAGCGAACTTGATCCAAGTCGACAACGTTCGATCGTGGTGCCACGTCTTCGTCGTCGCTTCGTCTCGGCTCTTTGTGTCCTGGCACTGCTCTTTGGCCTCACGGGGGCGTACACACAATTCGTATTCCGTCAGCATCGAATTGGAAGGGACGCAGCGACGCTTGTTGAACAACACCAACTTGACGCTCAGGAACTGCTCGCTGCAGCGCGACAACGCGCCGTCGAGGAAACTCCCGATGACTCGAGCGGCCAAGAGGACCCGACGATAACGCTCGCTGCAGCAATCGCCGAATACAGCGTCAGCTTCGATCGGCTGAACCGCTCGTCAGCGATCGAACACACCCGACTTGAAGACCTCGACTCTCTACATGAAGAGACACGCGAGATTACCGCCGAACTCGGTGCACGTGAATCGACAGGTTTGCCAGATCAAGAAATCGATGCGCTTTTGGCCGACCTCGAGACCGCAATAGGAATACTCCGCGAAGAGCTCGAAGCTATCTCGGTCGATTTGATCGATACCTCGAGAGATCGCGTCGCCCACGTGCAGCAAGTCGGCGTAATCACCTTCGCCGTGACGATGCTGGCCCTGCTCATCATGGGCCGAAGAGTCTTCCTCCCAGCGGTGCGCCGAGTCGACCAAGCCTGGGCCAAGCTCGAGGAGCGAGAACTCCAGCTCGTGCAGGCTCAGACGGCAGCCATGGACTCGAATCGGGCGAAAAGCGATTTCCTCGCAAACATGAGCCATGAACTCCGCACGCCGATGAACGGTGTGATTGGAATGTCCGGGCTCCTCTTCGAAACCGACCTTGACAATGAACAGCTGGAGTATCTCGGCGCGATCCGCTCGAGCGGAGATGCCCTGCTCTCCGTGATCAACGACATCTTGGACTTCTCAAAGATCGAAGCACGACAGCTCGATATTGAGTCATGCAACTTCGAACTCCGAGATCAGCTCGAAGGCGCCCTCGACGTCATCTCTCCGATGCTCGCGAACAAGAACTTGTCGCTGGTCTTCGACGTGGACGAGCGGCTACCCGAGCGCTTCGTTGGAGACTCCGCCCGTATTCGACAGATCGTGAACAACTATCTGAGCAACGCGGTGAAATTCACCGAACACGGCGAGGTCGTCCTCCGCGTCACGGGCGAGCAAGTATCCACCGACCGCAACGCCGATGTCCAAGGAGAGTGGCGTCTGCATTTCCAAGTGTCGGACACCGGGATCGGGGTACCCCAAGATCGCCTAGACCGTCTGTTCCAATCCTTTTCTCAAGTTGACTCATCGCACGCACGACGCTTCGGTGGAACCGGCCTCGGGCTGGCGATCAGCAAGCAGCTAGCCGAACTCATGGGAGGCACAGCATGGGCCGAGAGCACGGAGGGCGAAGGTTCGACCTTCCACTTCACGGTCCTCGCACACTGTAACGAGAACCCGAACTCCTCTGCATTCTTCGCAAGTGAGCACGAGCGCTTCAAAGACAAATCGGTCCTCGTCGTTGAGAAGAACGCAACAGCACGTGCACACCTCGAACGCCAACTCGTCATGTGGGGACTCGATGTCATTGCCGCAGGCGACTACGACGAGTCTGTCGCGGCGATCGAGCGGTCGAAACCGGTGGATGTCGCAATCGTGGACATCCGCATTTCACCAAAGAATGGCATTGAGTTAGCCCGTTCAATCGCAGACACATCACCCCAGACATCACTCATTCTGATGACCCCGCTCGGCGAACGACACCAAAGGACAGACGTATCCGTCTCCTCGCACGTCAGCAAGCCCATCAAGGCATCAAGTCTCTTCGATGCGCTCATGGAAGTCGTCGTGGGCGTCGACCAGGCATCTCCCGAGCACGAAGTGGACGAGCGCTCCTCGAAGGCGGCAACCAAACGACTTCGAATCCTGCTCGCCGAGGACAACCAAGTAAATCAGAAAGTCGCCCTCGGCCTGCTCCGCAAATTCGGGTACGAAGCAGACGTCGTGGGCAACGGGATCGAGGCAATACGGATGTTGGAGCAACGGGTCTACGACGTTGTCTTGATGGACGTCCATATGCCCGAGATGGATGGTTGCGACGCAACGCGCCGGATACGAGAAACGTTCCCCGACGACAGGCAGCCGTGGATCATTGCCATGACGGCAAATGCCCTTGAAGGGGACCGCGAGCGATTTCTCGCTACGGGGATGAATGACTACGTGAGCAAGCCGGTGCAACCACGCCGATTGGCCGACGCCCTTGCGAACGCTCCACAACTCCAACTATCTCGTGACGGACTCGCGCTGCCTGGCCCAGAGATTCGCCAACAGGAATTTCCAGCTGTCACGATCGAACCACCGGTAGGTCGACGAGAAGGCCGCGCCGTCCCTGCCGTCGACCCCACGGTCCTTGAGGAGCTTGGTGAACTACTTGAAGATGCCGACGGAAGCACACGAAGTGAGATCATCGATCTCTTTCTCGCCGACGCACGCAGCCGTGTCGATCAGGTCCAGGCAATGGGACCAGACCCTGATCTCGGCTCCTTACAAATGCACGTGCACACATTGAAGTCCTCAGCCGCCTCCGTCGGCGCGTCTCGATTCTCCGCCTACTGTGAGGAAGCTGAGCTCCGATGTCGAGAGCAGACGATCACGTTTGGAGAGCTCGACGCCAAGAAACTCGACGCCGAGCTGATGATCGCAACACACGAGCTCGAGCGCATCAAAGAGAAGTTGGCACCGGCGACCTGATTGCCGGCGCAGTACGGGCGAAGAGACTCCAAACCTGCCCGACCGTTCAACTCCATTGTCTTGATCTCCTTTGTTTTGATCCGAAGTCGTCGTTAGCTACAGGGCGTGTCGACCACATCGCCGTTGCCGCGGGTCTTGACCACATAGGTGGCCCCAGCTGGGGCGTTGTTGTCGACGAAGGAATCAACGTCCGAGCCCACCGTTCGCAGCCAAGAGCCGTTGCGTCGAATGATGTGGCGTCCGCCATCATCGGTCCAACGAAGCGTCACCGTGTTTCCAACCCGAGTCGCCGTACAGCCAGCAACGTCGCCACCACCGCCGCCGCCGGCACACGACCGATCGAACTGGCCGTTTGTCCTGATCAGATAGCTCGCCCCCGCTGGAGCGTTGCGATCGACATACGACGTGGTGCCACGACTCAGCGTCGTGACCCACTTGCCATTCCGGCGCACCGACGGCCGTTCGCCGTTGTCGGTCCACGTGAGAGTCACCGTGGTACCAACTCGAGTCGCCGTACAACCAGCCCCGGCCGGCGGCGGTGTGGCGACGCCAAGCGCACCAATTTCGGCCTGATAGAAGCTGTCGTTCACCAGACGTCGAGCCGCGTTAAGCGACGATGAGCTCGAGTCGAGCCACCAGTTGCAGTTCGGATTCCCGTTCGGGGCGTCGTCGTAATGGAAGTAGAGCATCGCGGCGAACCGGTCGCGGTACTCACCGCTCTTGAACAACGCACGAGCGTCGTCGAACCACTCGGCCTTCTGACCGTTGTTGCCCTCTGGTGTTCCGAACTCGGCGAGAATCAACTGCTTCGAGGGGTGCTTGCGAGCAAAGCGCATGAACGGTTCAAGACCATCCTCGAGCGATTCCCACGTGTCGTTGTTGTCCCGACACGTCGCCCAGTTGTACTCCTGGACACTGATGTAGTCGACGACATCGTCACCGGGATACCACTTGTCCGCGATCCGTCGATCGTCGGGGCGGATGTCGCCGACTTCGAACGACCATGCGGTCATGATCCACGCAAAGCGAACGTTGGTGACGCCCTGCTGCTCAAAGACGTCGTGGATCTTGCGGAAGGCAGCTCGGTACTCCGTGCTGGTACCAAAGCCGAGGTTCTTCTTGTGCTCGGGCTCGTGATGAAACCCCATGATCACCGTGTCGTCGAAGTCCTTCAGCCCGTTCGCGAGCGCCACGATCTCGTCGTGGATCTTCGATCCTGGCTGTGCACTAGCGATCGAACCCCAACGGACTTCTTGACCATTGCTGCGCTGTGGCTTAACCGAAACCATCATCTGACGATCACCGTCTCGAATCCACCGGTGAAACTTCTTGTCTTCGCCGATCGCACCATCCCATTTCCCGAAGGTCCGGACCACGGGAAGAGTGGTACCGAGTTGCTGTTCGAGCTCCTCGATCGCTGTTTGGTTCGTCAGGCCATCAACAGGCGCTGCGTAGGCCCCGAACGAGACCCCATCTCGCAATGCCTCGGCCGGTGGCGCCACAGCAATGGTCAACGTCGTCGCGATCAACAGCAGCGCTAGCGCGCTACCGATCAGTTTGATTTTCATGTTCCTCCTGCCGCGCGCCGCCTACAGAGTAAACATTCGTAACCAAACCGCAACGTCATTCGAGAACCTTCACCGTCGGTGATTCAACGACCACATGTCGGCATAGGCGCATAATGTTGCATTTACATTACGCAGGGTCGCGCTAACCGAGTGTCGAGAGATCTCGATCTAACCCGATGTACCCCACCTGCGCGCCGTGGTCGTCGTAGACGAGAACGTGAGGCTTGCCGCTGGCATGGGCTCGGTGGACAATCGCCGTGAGCGACTCGTGAACGCTGGCACTCATGAACTGGGACCACGGAACGACCAACGCATCGGCATCCACAAACGCTCGCTGTGCGAGAGGGATTGCATCGATCGAGCTCGACGGGATCAGCCCAATAACGCCATCAGCACCCCACAACGGAAAGGCAACAGGCCGCTCGTATCCGCCGCTCAACGCTTGGACACCGGCGGCGGTAACCCCAGGTGCAATCGGTGCGACGATAGGCGACATCGCGGTCGCCACGACAGCGGACTGTATGACCTCGAACGCCTGGGCGCGGCGCCGCTCGGCTCCCGCAGCGGTGCGCAAGAAGAAGCCGAGAATTGCGAGAACGAATGTGCCCGCCCCCATGAAGAACCCGATCACACCAACGATGAGCAGGCCGGTTCCGAAGACCTCGCCAACCCGCGCTGCGGTCGCCCGCGACCGGTGCCGATCATCGCTACGCCACCACAGCAGCGACGCCAAGACACGGCCACCGTCGAGCGGAGCGGCAGGGATCATGTTAAAGATGGCCAAGGCCCCATTCACCACGGCGAGATAGCCAAGGCTGAAGGTCAACAACCCGCCGCCATAGGCCGGACCAAGGGCGAACGCGAGACCGGCAAAACCGACGGCGAGCGCCACGCTCACCGCTGGCCCAGCAACCGCAATCCGGAACTCGACTCCGGGGTCGTCAGCTTCCTTCTCGAGCTGCGCAACTCCGCCGAGAAGCCACAAGGTGATCTCCTTGACTCGAATGCCGTTGCGCTGCGCCACGACGCTGTGGCCGAGCTCGTGCGCAAGAACGGAACCAAAGAACGCGACCACGTTCATCGCCGCGAAAACCCAGTAACCCAACGCAGAGGCGTCGGGCACTGCGCTCGGAAGAATCCCAACGGCAAGGTTGAAGATGTAGAACGCAGCGATCAGCAGCAACCCCCAGTTGATACCTACGGGAATACCTGAGATCGAACCAAGGCGCAGCGACTGCCGCATGCCATCACGTCACTTTCATTGAGAGGTTGCAGTACTGGGTAGAACCAGCGACCGTCGCCGCCTGTTCCCGACCGAAGTCAAGAACCACGCAAGAGTTCACATCCAAAACCACAACAACCCCGGGCCGAAGCCCGGGGTTGCACCGTGTGTTCTTTGTACCTTCGCTAGAAGACACAGGTCGCACTCGGTTTCGCAACCGAAGTGCGAAGCCAGTGCGAGGGTCTGGCCTCGCAGCGAACGGATTACGCCTTGTTGTTGCTCTTGGCGGAGTCGACTGCGTCGTACACGCCTGGCCAGAAACGGTCACGGGCAGCCCAGATGCCACCGATACCGAACTTGATCACGATGATCGCAGTAAGGCCTGTGGTGAGAGCGTTCCAAAG
>CALBVK010000155.1 GCA_937969345.1 uncultured Acidimicrobiales bacterium | reverse complement strand
ATCTTGCCGACCGGAACCAACAGCCCTCGTTCGACGAGGTCGCTCAGCAGGTGTCTCCACCCGAGCGCAACCCCGTTTCCGGCGATCGCTTCTTGGATGACGGTTGGATACGCGTTGTATACGAGGCGGGGAGGAGGTGGTTGACGGCTCGCGCCGGCATCAGCGAACCATTGCGGCCAGGTCATCGACGGCCTCTCGATATCGTCGATGTGGAGCAGATTTGCCGTGAGCAGCTCGTCGGGTTCGCTGTCTTGGTCGAGCTGCATTGCCTCGGCGAGGGTCGGTGCAGCCAGTGGCCGGACCGCTTCATGAAATAACAACGTGGCATTCCAGCCTGGCCACTGACCTGAGCCGGGCACGATGGCGAGATCCCAGCCGTTCGAATCGAGCTCGGATCGGCGGTCGAATATTTGGAGTCGGATCTCGGTGCCTGCGGCCTCCTCGAGCTGTTCGAGGAGCGGCACGATCCATGTTGTTGCCATTGCGGGCTGGACAGCGAGCACGAAGGCGTCTCGCTGCTCGACGAGCTCGCCTACTGCGCGCTCCAAGGCAGACAGCGAGGTATCGACGACATCGGCGAGCACTCGGCCGTTGGAGGTAAGGACAACGGAACGGCCCGTACGCTCGAAGAGATCGAATCCGAGTTCTCGCGACAATGCCGCCATGTGCCGCGACACCGCGGGCTGGCTGATGCCGAGATCGTTGGCTGCTGCGGTAAATCCACCAGCGCGCACAACAGCATCGAAGATCGCAAGCCGGTGAAGCTGGGGGACTCGTTCAAGTAACGGACGCATTCGTTGATCGTACCGCTGCAGTCCCGTCTCGTCTGACGAATTCATAACGTGGGGTTATCTCGATGGTGCAGAATTGCTTCTTGTTCTTTGACACCGGACACATAAGGGTGAATACATGGACATCCCGGCATACGAGAACTTTCCCACTAGAGCGCGAACGGTCGTTATCGGCGGCGGAGTCGGTGGCGCGAGCACGTTCTACCACCTGACGACCCATGGCTGGAAGGACGTCGTCCTCATCGAGCGCGATGAATGGGCGTCGGGCACAACCTGGCATTCCGCTGGCCAGGTCACCCAATTCGGCACCGTGCAAACAATGGTGGGCCTGAAGAAGTACTCCTGTGAGCTGTACGCCCGCCTCGCAGCCGACCCCGACCGCCCAATCACCTACCGCAGCCATGACGGAGGTATTCGACTCGGCTATGACCAGCAAGATCGCGATGGCTACGAGCACTTCGTTGGTATGGCCAAGGGCATGGGCGTTGACTTCGAAGTTATTGGACCGACCGAAATGGCCGAGCGACACCCGCTCCTCGATGTCACCGGGCTCACGTGCGGACTCTGGGATCCGGTGGACGGCGACATCGACCCGACCGGCCTCGTCGTCGGACTCGTCCACGCCGGCCGCAAGAACGGTGGCGAAGCGTTCCGGTTCACCGATTGCATCGGCCTGACCGAAACCGCTGATGGGTGGATCGTGCATACGAATCGAGGCGACATCGAGTGCGACAGCATCGTCAACGCTGGCGGATACCGCGTGCATCAGGTCGGGAACTTCTACGGACTCGAACATGCGGTCTCCTCGATGGAGCATCAGTTCTTCCTGACCGAAGAACTCCCCGAGCTCGAAGCACTCGGACATCGGGTGCCGCTGCTTCGCGACCCCGGCGACGATTTCTATAGTCGCCAGGAACATCACGGACTGCTCGTTGGCATCTACGAGCAAGGGTGCAAGACCTGGGGACGAGACAACATCCCGGTCGACTTTGCGAACAAGCTCGAACCGCCGGACCTCGACCGCCTCGAAGACAACATGATGCGAGTCTTCGATCGCCTACCGGTGCTACAGACCGCTGGCATCTCTTCGGTGGTCAATGGCCCAATCACCTATTCAGGAGACGGCGTGCCCCTGGTTGGCCGCATTCCAGGTCGGCGCAATGCCTATTGCATGCTCGGCCTGCGCGCTGGCGTTGGCGAAGGCGGCGGTCTCGGCAAGGTGCTCGCCGAGATCATCGTCGATGGCCAGTCCGAATGGGACACCTGGGTCCTCGACCCCCGCCGTTTCACCCAGTACGCCGGCGAAGAGTTCGCATCGGCGAAAGCTGTCGAGGAGTACCAGCGCGAGTTCGTCTTCGACCATCCCGACGAGCATCGGCCCGCTGGCCGCAACGCCAAGACAACCCCACTCACCGAGGTTCTCCGAGCACGAGGCGCCGAGTTCGGTGTTATCAACGGCTGGGAACGAAGCCTGTACTTCCACCCGGCAGACAACGACTTCGAGCATGTCCCGTCATTTCGCTACTCCACGTACCACGACCAAGTGGGACGCGAAGCCCTCGCCGTTCGCGAGAACGTCGGAGTCGTGGAGATCAGCGGCTTCACTCGATTCCTCGTCGAGGGCGCTGGGTGTATCGAATGGTTCGATCACCTCTCTGCGGGCCGGATGCCGGCGATTGGGCGTAGTGCCTTGGCCTACGTCAGCGACGAAAAGGGCCGGTTCCTCTCCGAGTTCACGATCTCACGACTGACCGAAGAGAGCTTTTGGCTAACGAGCGCAGCGGCCGCAGAGTGGCACGATCTCGACGTGCTCACCGACGCGAATCCGCCAGAATCGGTCACGATCTCCAATCTGACGCACGACCACAACGCCGTCATGATCGCTGGGCCGAACTCTCGAAGTGTTCTCGGTGCGATCACCGACGCACCCCTCGACAACGCGTCGTTCCCGTGGCTGAGCGTTCGCGAGATCGAGATCGCCGGACATCAGGTCGTCGCCCTCCGCGTGAGCTTCACCGGCGAACTCGGATGGGAGCTGCATATGCCTATGGCGGCCTCGGTTCCAGTATGGGAGGCCGTCCACGCCGCTGGCGCTGAGCACGGCATTGTCGACTTCGGACTACTCGCGACCGAATCCATGCGGATGGAGAAGAACTACCCGGCATGGAAGAGCGACCTCCACACCGAGTTCACGGTGCTCGAAGCCGGCCTCGACCGCTTTGTAAACCTCGAGAAAGACTTTCAGGGACGCGATGCCATCGTTGCCCAGCGCGAGGCCGGTCATCGGCGAGTCTTTGCGTCGTTGACCGTCGAGAACGACATCGCGGCTGCACACATCGGCGACCCCATCATGCACGGTGACAACATCGTCGGGGTGGTGACGAGCGCGGCGTATGGCCATTCCACCCAGCAAAACATCGCTCTTGGATATCTCGACCCAGCGTTCAGCGCGCCGGGCACGTCGGTCGAGGTTGTCATTATCGGCGACCGTTCACCGGCGGTAGTCCAGGATCAGGCGCACTACGACGATGCTCATCTTCGCCCTCGGCAGGACGCAACGTGACGGCAGCAACCAAGGTCACCAAAGACGACATCGAATCCTTCTCTATAGATGGCGTGGTCTGTCTTCGAGGAGTGATCGGGCTCGATTGGATCGAGCGACTCCGAGAAGGCGTGGACCACACGCTCGCCAACCCCACCGAGCGCGGGCGTCTATGGCATCGCGATGAACACGGACGCGAGTCTCGCTACGACAGCCAGGTGTGGCGAACCCGACCCGAGTACGGCGACTTCGTGATGCACTCGCCGCTCGCGGAGATTGCGGGCAGGCTGATGGGCGCGACCCGGGTCAACTTCCTCTTCGATGCAATGTTCGCCCGTACCCCGGGCACCCAGTTCCGCACGCCGTTCCATCAGGACGAGCCGTTCTGGTCGGTCGAAGGATTCCAGACGTGCTCGTCGTGGATGCCGCTCGTTCCCGTCGAAGCCGCGAGCGCACTCGAGGTTGTGCGCGGTTCGCATCGCTGGAACCAGAAGTATCAGCAAACAAATTTCGGGGCGCTGACCGGCGACGCCCGCGATCAGGTCGATTTCGCGAGCGACGACCTGGTGCCGTTTCCCGACATCGAGGGCGTGCGCGACCGCTACGACATCGCAAGCTGGGATATGGAGCCGGGCGACGTCATGTGCTTCAACGGTCGAGCGATTCACGGTGGCTCGGGAAACCTCCCCGACGATCGCGAGCTCAAGGTCTTCAATACCAAATGGTGCGGTGACGATGTGCGGGTTCGATTCCGAGAGACCGGCATGGACCCGGACCACACCGACGCGATGACCATGGTCGGTCTTGCCGACGGCGACCGGCTCGGCACCGACCTCTACCCCACCGTCTGGACTCGTAACGAACGCTAGATCTCTTTGACGTGGCGGAGCCACAGGCCCGCGCCGGGGCGATCGCCCGGAACGTACGAGCGGTGGCCGAGGAGCTGTTGGACCCGCGTAGACCGGCCGTCCAATGATCCGAGCGGATAGTCGAGCGGGCTCGCCTCTTCTGGGGTTAACCAACCAGCCACCACGCTCAAGTGCATGGCTTTACGCCACCGGTCGGTGGTTCGATTCGCTCCCCCGCCGTGGAACACATAGCCCGAGTAGACGAGGGCATCACCTGGTGCAAGCTCGGCCGGCACGGACTCGGCTTCGGTGAATTGGCTGCCGAGGTCGTCCTGGATATGGCTTCCCGGAACAACTCGTGTAGCCCCAAGTTCTTCGGTTACGTGATCGAGACCGATCATCATGCTGAGTGTGATCTCGGGCGTGTCAGGGAAGGTACGGCTCAGGTATTCCCACCAGTTGTCGGCGTCACGATGGAGCGCCTGGGCTGGCTCGCCGGGTCCGATGTACATCACCTGGGCGGTGTT
>CALBVK010000154.1 GCA_937969345.1 uncultured Acidimicrobiales bacterium | reverse complement strand
ACTCGTTGAGACGCTACGAGGAGGCTTTGTGGACGCGGCCCCACAAGTCGGAGACACGGTGTATGCACGAAAGCTGCGCACCGAAGACCTCGAACTCGACTGGAAACGGCCAGCCGAGGAACTGCACCGCATCGTTCGTGTGGGAAATGCGTGGACGACGTTCGATAGCGAGCGATTCAAAATTCACGAGGCCGAGCTGGTCGCCAACGGGCCGCCACCGGGACAGATCCAGGACCTCGTCGTTGGCGCAAGTAGCGGCGGTCTTCGCCTCATCACCGTGCAGCCCGCAGGCAAACCCCGTATGGATGCTGCGGCCTGGGCGAACGGCGCACAACCGAACGGTAAGACTTTCACCACCGAGGATATGCATGGCTGACACCCCATCGGGCGAGGTCGGCGCCACTGCTCGACGCATCGCGATCGAGGCGCTCGAACGCGTCGAGAAGGACGGGGCGTACGCAAACCTGCTGCTCCCAACGCTGCTCGAAGAGTCGGGACTCGATACCCGAGATCGTGGGTTCGTAACCGAGCTGGTCTACGGGGCTACTCGAATGAAGCGTGCCCTCGATTACCTGGTTGACCGATTCATCGATCGTGACGATGTTGATTCTCGAGTTCGAGCCGCGTTGCGGGTTGGGGCATACCAGATTGAATTCATGCGGGTCCCAGCGCACGCTGCCGTCGATTCGACCGTTGCCGCGACGCCCAAGCGCGGCCGTGGGTTCGTGAACGCGGTGCTCCGCAAGGTGGCAAAGGCTGGCGAGAGCGAAACCCAGTGGCCGACTCCGGGTATCGAGCTCAGCTACCCCGATTGGATTCTGAAGCGACTCGAGGCCGATCTCGGCGACCGGTCGGTCGGGGTGCTCCGGGCAATGAACACCGCTGCGACGACCCACACGCGTGATGACGGTTACCGCCAGGACCTCGCCTCCCAGGAGGTGTCCCAACTTGTCGAGGCGTCAGGGTTGATCTTCGATCTGTGCGCAGCTCCCGGGGGCAAGGCGACGTACATTGCTGGCGAGGTGGCGACCAAAGAACGAGTGGTGATCGGTTCGGACCTGCACGCACATCGTGCCGGGCTCATCCGCCAAGCAGCGCAAGACACCGGCACCTCCGTGCATGCGGTTGTCGCTGACGCAACGAACCCGCCCTACCGCGCAAGTTCTGCCGACGCTGTGTTGATCGATGCTCCTTGTTCAGGACTTGGTTCGCTCCGTCGACGTGCAGATGCACGATGGCGCATCACACAGTCGAACGTCGATGAGCTCTCCGGGCTGCAGTTTGATCTGGTGAAGTCCGCCGTCGGCCTCGTGAAGCCGGGCGGTCAGATCGTGTTCTCCGTCTGCACACTCACCAAATCTGAGTCCACCGATGTGGATGAGCGAATCGCCACCGAGCTCCCACAGCTTGAACCCCAGCCGCTGAGCGGACCGTGGGAACCATGGGGGCGCGGTGGCCGATTGCTGCCTGACACATTCGCTGGAGATGGCATGGCTGCCTTCAGCTATCGACTGAAGGCCTGACATTCGCTACGACGCAACGTCGTCGAAGTAATACGTACAGCTCACGCGGTCTCCGATGGTTGCCACGAGCACGTCGCCCGGTGCATACGTTTCGACGCTCGTGCCATTTCGGTCGCAGACGATCTCGATTAGCTCGTACCCAGGAAGGGCCTTTGCTCCAAGCTCGTAGCTGCCAGCGGACAATCGTCGGAACTGTCCGTGTCGGGTGCGCTTGGGGCCGAAGTCGATTCTTGGTGTCGTCTGGAGGGCCGTGCCGCCATCATCGTTGGTGATATCGGTGAGGAAGCTCACCTTCACCGGGCGGTCGTTGTACACCACGGTGCAGCGGATGTTCTGTCCGTCAGCCACCTCGATCCGCTGGTTGAGCCGTTCGACCGATTCGCCCGTATCGACGTCCTCGCAGGTGAACGATGTCCTCGAATAGTCGAACAACCTGCCCGCCCACACGCGGTGTGTGCCCGAGCCGACCGGCGATGGCTCTCCCACCGTGACTTCGCGGCCATCGACCCGTAATGCGGGGTCCGCCGGCACGGCGATGCCGCCATGGTCGTTGATGACCTCGGTTTGCAATTCGATCGTTCCCGGCTGCGAGGTGGTTATGACGTTGCACGTGATGTTGTCGCCGCTCGTCAAGAAGACGCGAGCGCGGTTATTCCAGATGCGTGGCGACCACTCTTGATGACCGCCCCGAGTGCAGGAGACCGAATGGAAGTCGCCCGCTGATGAAGTGAACGAAATTCGGTGCCATCCCGGTTCCACGGGACCGTAGAACACCGCGCCATAATCGAGTGGCTGGCCGTCGACGCGAATGTCGAGGTCCTCGTCGTCTATGCCTGTCGTCGTGGAGTAGATGACGTTGTTGACCTGCAGGTGCGGCGGGTTGGTCACCGTGATCACACAGGTAACGAGCTCATCAACGCCAATGTCGACGATTCCGTCTACGACGGGTAGGTCGATACCGGTGATGTCGTTGGTGCACGTGGTTCCGACGAGCTCGTGTTGGTAGGCAAGCGTTGGGCTAATTCGGTGTGGGCCTGCGTTCACCAAGAATGGCTGACCGTCGAATATCGGGAGGCTGTCCACGCGTCCGGCGGGCGCGTACTCGAACGTTCCGAGCTCGTTGACGAGGATGGTGTCTACTCGAATCTCGCTCGGTGAGTCGTTGTAGACGACCGTGCACGTGGTTTGGGTGCCATTCTCCACATCGAAATAGCCTTGAGAAAGGTAGATGTGGACGACCTCGTCCTCGCCGTTGGATTCGCAGGTGATCGATTCCAGATGTGTCGCCGTTTCGGTGAACTGGATGGTGTGATCACCTCCGTCGACGATCGTCCATGCCCCGATGGGGCTGGTCTGGCCGTCGAGCGTTACGGCGATGTCGGAGAGCGTGAGGTTCGAGCCAACCGAGTTTTGGATGACGACGTCAAGTTTGATCTCGGAGGGAAGGTCGTCGTACACGACCTCGCACATGACGTGCTGTCCGTGTTCGGTGTCGATGTAACCGTTGACCACCGGGACCGGCGAGTCGGTGTCGACGTCGGTGCAGGAGAAGCTCGTGACCTCGTAGCCGTCTGCCGCAGCGGCAGTTACCAGTCGCTGTCCGGCTGCTACGGGATTCATCCAGTCACTGGGCAACGGCGCGCCATCGACCAGGAGCTTGCCGCCATTGTGCGACGTCGCGCCGTTGTCCTTGATGAACGTAACGACGCTCGATATTCGGGCCGGGATGTCGTCGACGGCCTCTCCGACGGAACTGTCCTCGCCCACGGAACTGTCGCCACCAACCGAGCTATCGCTGCCTACGGAGCTGTCAACACCGACAGACGAATCTTCGCTTACCGGGCTCGAGAACCCGGCCGCAGCGAGTCCGGCCGGGGCCACGATGCTGGCCACGATGCCGATGATCGCGATCAGAATGACCGGAGTGTTTCGTCGTTGACGTTGTATGAACATGATCTCCGCCGTTTGAGAGGTGACATAACTGTCATTTCCCAAATCGGCAGGTGATGAGTAGCGCTTTAGGTACCGGCACCGATCAGGTCTGTTCGACTCACGGCGATGCCAGCGATCACAGCGAACAGCACGGGGAGCGCTGGCAGATGCCACAGGAAGTCAACGGTCGAGTGCAACAGGAAGCCAATTACGGCGAAGAGCAGTGGCCAGGTCTCCGCCGTGGGACGTATGTTTCGTATCGCGAGGATCGCTGACGCAACGAGGGCAGCGATGCCGAGCAGCCCGTGTGTGACGGCGAACTCGAGGTATTCGTTGTGGACGAATAGTGCACGAAAGCTTCGGCCGTCTTCCTCCCAACGAAGGTCGACGACGCCCGGGCCATGACCAACGATTGGTCGTTCGGTGAACTCATCCCAGGCGGTGGACCATTCCTTTGCACGGTCGCCGAACAGAACGTCAGCGTCGGCTCCTTGCGACGTCGTGCCGGATCGCAGGGTGAGCCGTTCGGTAAGCGGATCAGCGGCACCGGTCACGAGCCCGAGCGCCACGGTGGCAACCACCACGCCGGAGAGCACCAATGTCGGTTTCGGGACCCGGTCCCGGTGAGGCCAGGTCGAGCCGGTCACGGCTAACCCAACGGCGATGGCCCCAATGACGAGGGCGGTTTGCGGCGCAGCATCGGTGGGAGCTCGAAGGAGCAAGAGCGGTGCACCGAGTGCGACGCCGGCGACGATAGGCAGGGCCGACGAGCATGAGCGCTGAAGGCCGAGGTAGGCAACGACACCGAGGCCAGCTACCGCAAGCGCCAAGGCGCCACCCCGGCTCTGTGTCGAGGCGAATCCAATCGTGAGTGCGACCGTCGCAACCGCGTGCGACCTGCTGTCGGTCAGCGCTGAGCGTGCAAAGGTCAGCAGCGCTAAGGGTCCACAAACGCTCGCGGCTGCGTTTGCATATGTCAGTGAGCTCGATCCCCTCCAGACACCTTCGGTCACCCGGCCCCAGGGCGTGGTCTGCGTGGCGACTCCCCAGATGGCCGTAGCAGCAACGATAAGTGCAATGACGAGGACAGCGTTGATCGCTACATCGACGATGCTGCGCTGGATGGAAAGTCCAACCGCGATTCCTACCCCGACCATCGCTACCTCGAGCACGGTGCTGCCTGCATTGGACCGATCGGTGGAGAGCACCATGCTGATCGTCGTCGATGCAGCGACCGGTGCAATGATCAGCGCCGCGCGACCTAGGGCGTTGAGCGTTTGGCGAGAGCCGAGGAGTGCAGCCGCTGCGACGCCGACGAGCACAGCAAAGACCTGATGCTGCCACTGGTGATATGCACCCTGGCGCAGAACGGCAAAGACGAGAGCACCGAACAGCAGAATCGCCCCTACGGGCAAACGCTCCTCACCGTCGATCTCTTCGGCCGATGCCTTGTGGGTCGCTGATGTGGCCATGACCCTCTTTGTATCGGCAGGGAAGCCCCCTGCGTCAATGTGGTCAGTCGCTCGCTATGTCGTCGAACGTGTACGTACAGGTGAGCCAGTGCCCTGGCGCAGCGAGCAGCTTTTCGCCGTCTTGGCTCTGCGCGACGAACTGGTCGAAGCGATCGGTGCAGTTGACGCTTCGGAGTTCGTATCCAGCGAGCGGTAGCGCACCCAAGCTCCGCTGGCCCCATGTTGTCTTTCGAAACTGGCCGCTCCGAGTCGTGATTTCACCGAAGGTCAGTCGCGGCGTGGATGCCGTTGCGATGCCTTGGTCATCGTTGATGATCTCGACGTTGAACAAAACACGCACCGGCTGGTCCGCAGGTTCGAAGTGGTAGGTACAGGTCGTCAATGAGCCGTTCTCAAACCGATGTGATTCACCGGGCACCACGTTTGTTGTGCTGCCTCCGGAAACGCATTGGGTCCCAACGAAGGCATAGCCAGCCAACGGTCGGGCGTCGAGCACGTACTCGCCGGCGTCACGGCTCCGATACTGGCCGCTTCGCGTCGTGGTGTTGCCCAGGGCTAGTCGAGCATCGAGAGTTGGGTCATCGATCGACGTCGCGAACGAGATTCCAGCGGGGCGATCGTCGTACACAACCGTGCACGTGACCTGTTGGCCGGGATCGAGCGCCACCCGTGACCCCACTCGTGCAATCGTCTCTCCGCTCGCGTCATCTGAACAGGTGACCGGCAGGCGCTTGTACCGGCTATCGACCTCGGAGTACACGTAGCCGTTCTGCGACCCGTTTGGCAGGTTCGCGACCGTCCAAAAGTCGGAAGGTTCGAGGGTGCCACCGTGGTTGTTGACGACCTCAACGTCGACTGTCAGGCGCGTTTCGACGGCGGTGTACGTCACAGTGCACTCGATCAGGATGTCGCGATAGACGTGCAAGAGCGTGTCGTCGAAGTCCATATCGCCAGAGGGACACCAGAAACTGCTAATAAAGCCGGCCAGCTGAACCGGTACCAGCGTGTACGAAGTTGAGTGTTCGAGGTCGATCGTCTCTCCGTTGCTTATGAGGGTCTCACCGGCGAGCAGCCCGCCGTTGTTCTGAGTGACCACATCGCCTGCGACGACGACGAGAAGGCGAGGGGCGAGAGGTCCTATGTCGTCGAAGAACACCACGCACCCGTTGAACGCCAGGGACTCCAGCTCAATACTTGCGGGAGCAGGTCCGAAGGACTTGGTATCCCAACCCTGGTTGTCGTCAGTGCACTGCACGGACACGTGGTAACCGAGGTAGCTGGCGGTGAGCTCGTAAGTTCCGACGTCTTCGACGAAGATCGCAAAGACGCGAGCATCTGTCATCGCCACAGAGCGCCATCCACTGGGCTGAACAACGGCCCCGTTGATCTGAATCTCGGCATCTCGCGGTGTCATCGTTCCGCCGTCGTTGTTGATGATCACGGCTTGGACGATGAACTCGCTGCTGTGTGTCTCTGGAGCGGCCTCGAGCATTGCGTTCACGCAATGAAGTTCATCACCTGCGCTGAGGTCGCCCGCAAGAAGCCCGGGCCACCGCCATGGGTCGACGGAGTAGCCGAGGTACACGTTCTCTCCCGAAGCAGCGTGAAGGCACTCAAGCTCGTACGCATAACCGTCCGGCGTGTTCGAGCTGAACGCAATCTGCTCGTTCGCCGCAAGGTCATTGAGTGAAACGTGGACCACATCGCCACTCTCGACCGATGCACCGTTGAACATGGTCGCCACCTCGCCGAGCTCGAGCGTGCCGCCATAGGTGTTGTAGATCCGTTCCTCGATAGTGACCTCGACCGTCGAAACCGCGGTGTACGTGACGGTGCAGACGACCGAATCGTCAGAGATCTTGTTGAGCGTCAGCGATCCGTCCGGTTCGTGGCTTAGCCGATCGCCGTACACCCCGTCGCTCTCTAGGACGGTGCATCCGAGCGCTGAATCAAAGCCGTCGACCGGCGCCGCGGAGAGCAGGTGCTGGGAGCGTTCGACAACGGATGTCTGGTCGTGGGTCAACGGTGCACCGTCTACTAGGAGGGCAGCCGACGTCGGAGCCGGGAGTCCTTCGGGTTCAGTAGCGATCGCTGCACGAACCGTTGGCCCGGTAGCGCCAACATCGTCGAGCAACACGATGCACTGCATTTCAGGGGTGTACTCGCGAAGCACCAGGTTTCTGGGGGAGCCGACGACGTGGGTGTCGCCAAGGTGAGAGTCGGCGGGGTCATCGACATACGTGCAGGTCGAGAGTGTCACGTATCCCTCTACCGCGACATCGAGTGTGTACGAGTCAGCGAACGGACCGGTCGTGCCGAGTATGACCTCGGAGTTGGCCGGGTCGGCGCCGGTGGTGCTTGGATACAGGGCGGGAACTGGCGTGCCATCGAGGAGCAGCTCGACCTCATCGGCATGCAGCGTTCCGCCATCATTGTTCAGCACATTGACCAAGAAGTAGGTCCCCGTATCTTGGCCTGGCTCATTGGCTTCGGCCGCCGCCGGCCCCGCTGCAAGGAGCACGGCAACAGCTGTGCCGAGAAGTGTGAGGAAGAGAATTCGCCGTTGCCGCTGCATGCCGCCCTATCAGAAGTCGCAAACTTGATAGGTGTATCTACGGCTCGCCCGCAGTCTGGCTTTACCGCTTTAGGCGCCGGCGTAACTGCGCTTGGCGACCTCTTCGAGCATGACCTCGGTGGCGCCACCACCAATCGGCAGAATGCGTGCGTCTCGCGACATGCGCTCGATTGCCGACTCGCGCATGTAGCCCATTCCACCGTGGAACTGGACGCAGTCGTACATAACTTCTTGGACGATCTCGCAACCCCACGCCTTCGCTCCCGACATGGCCTTGACGTTGTCCTCGCCTTGGTCGCCGAGCCATGCAGCGTGGTACATCGACGCCCGAGCAGCATCGACCTTTGCCTGGTTCATCGCCATGCGCTGACGTATGGCGCCGAGGTCGTACAACTTGCCACCGAAGGCACCTCGTTCCTGGCAGTACTCGTTCGTCATGTCGATCGCGGCCTGGGCTGCTCCCACACCCATTCCGATCAGCACCATGCGCTCGTTCTGGAAGTTCTTCATCGTCTCGTAGAAACCGCGATGCACGGTCCCGAGCAAGTTCTCGTCAGGCACAAAGCAATCCTCGAGGATGAGCTCAGCGGTGTCGCTGCACCGCCAGCCGTGCTTGTCGAGCTTGGTGCCGACAGAGAAGCCCTCGGTTCCATGGTCGACCAAGAACATCGAGATGCCGTACTTGTTATCGGTATCGGTCCGGGCAGCGACGATGACCGTGTCTCCGTAGACCCCGTTGGTGATGAACATCTTCGTGCCGTTGATGCGCCATCCGTCGCCGTCTTTGACCGCTGACGTCCGCATGCCTGCAACGTCGGAGCCAGCGTCAGGCTCGCTAACGCCGATCGCCATGATGTGCGTGCCAGCCATGATGCCAGGAAGGTACCGGTCGAACTGCTCCTGGTTGCCGGAGTTGACCAGGTGAGGAGAGGCCATGTCGGTGTGCACTAGTGCGGTCACATCGAAGCCAGCAAATGTCGACGAACCCAATGCCTCGGAGAAGACTGCGCTCGCGACGTACCCCATGCCGAGCCCGCCGTGTTCCTCGGGTACTCGCAACGAGAACATGCCGAGGCCGCCCATTTTCTCAAGCACGTCGCGAGGGACCTTGCCCGCTTCTTCCCAAGCTTCGCCGTGAGGGACTACCTCTTTGCGGACGAAGTCGACCGTCTGGTCGTAGATCGCTTCGAGTTCGTCGGTCATGTATGCATTGCGGAGCGTCATTGTGCGGATCCTGTTGTGTCGTTGTCTGATGGGGATTGCATAAAGGTGATGAGCGTGTCGCCACTCTCGACCTGCTGGCCTTCGGCGACTTCGATCGATGCAATGGTGGTCGGCCCCGCCGCTGCCAGGGGGTGGAGCATCTTCATTGCCTCGATCGTGAGCAGCGTTTGTCCCGCCGAGACGGTGTCGCCAACGTCGACGAGAAGCTCGGTGATCAGGCCGGGGAACGGCGATTCGATATGGGTCCCTGCGTCACCGGACCTCGCCGAGCCGTGCCAACGATCGTCACGGCTTGGACTGTCGAAGGCAAGTTCGGAGCGGTGTGGGGTAAGGCGGCGAGCCGACAGCGTTTGCCAGGGAGACTGCGAAACACCGGAGAATGGTGTCGATCGAGGTAGGGGCGTTTCGTCGAGGAAGCGCGTCGTCATGTCGCCGAGACGCATCTCGGGCTGAAGGAGTAGCCAACGGTGGAAGTCGACATTGGTCGTCAACCCGTCGATCGACAGCGACAGCAGGGCTGTTTCGAGCGCAGCGATTGCGTCGGGGCGTGAATGGCCGGTCACGATTAGCTTGCCGATCATCGAGTCGTAGAACGGGCTGATCTCGGAGCCCTCGACGATCGCAGCATCCCAGCGAATGCCGTCGCCTTCGGGGACGAGCAATGTGGATACCAGACCGGTTTGGGGCAGATGTCCGCCCCAGGGATCTTCTGCGGTGATTCGGGCCTCGATTGAGTGCGCGGGACGTTCTGCCAGCACCGTGTCGAAGTGATCGGCGGCCAGCGTTAGCGGCTCGCCCGTTGCAACAGCGAGCTGTACTGCGATGAGATCGACACCGGTCACCTGTTCGGTGACGGTGTGCTCGACCTGAATCCGAGTATTCATTTCGAGAAAGAAAAACTCGTGGCTTACGGCGTCGACGATGAATTCGACCGTGCCGACAGAGTCGTAGCCAATACCCCGTGTCAGGGCCACGGCTGCGGCACGCATGGCTGACTCGGTCTGTGGATCGAGGTTCGACGCCGGAGCTTCCTCGACAACTTTTTGGTACCGCCTCTGCACGGAGCACTCTCTGGTGCCGAGGTCGATGGCTGCGCCATGTTTGTCGCCGACGACCTGCACCTCGATGTGGCGTGGGCGCGTGATGTATCGCTCGACGATCACGTCGTCGTTGCCAAACGAGCGCATTGCTTCGGTGCGGGCGTCGGTCAGGGCCGTGTCGAACTCGTCGGGGGAGTGCGCAATCCGGATGCCCTTGCCGCCGCCACCAGCCGAGGCCTTTACGAGGATGGGGTAACCAATGCGGTCGGCGGCTTCGGCGAGCGCTTTGGGGTCTTGACTGTCGTTGAAGCCAGGAATGACCGGCACACCTGTGTGCTCGGCGACCTTGCGGGCCTCGATCTTGGAACCCATGCTCGCAACCGATGCAGGTGCTGGCCCGGCCCAGATCAGCCCAGCAGCGACGACGGCTTCGGCGAAGTCCGTGCGTTCGGAGAGGAACCCATAGCCGGGATGAACATGGGTAGCCCCGGATTGTTTGGCGGCGTCCAGAATTGCTGGGATCGATAGGTAGGACTCTGCGAGTGCGGCTGGGCCGATGCGCTCGGCCGTCGTTGCTTCGGCTACGTGAGGTGCGTCCTTATCAGGGTCCGCGTACACCGCCACGCTCTTGATGCCCCAGGCATCGCAGGTGCGAATGACGCGGCGAGCGATTTCGCCGCGGTTCGCGACGAGGACGGTCATGTCGGGGTCAGGGCACGGGATTGCCGTCGTTCCATCGAGGTCTGGCGTGGTGTTGATCGTCATGGGGTTACATCCTGTAGACGATGCGGTCACCGGCGACCGGAGCGTCTTGTCGTGCGGCGAGGGCAAGGCAGAGACCGAGTGCGTCTCTCGTGTCGAGCGGGCTTATAAGGCCGTCATCCCACAGTCTCGAGGTTGCGTAGTACGGGTCTGACTGTTCCTCGTATTGCGCCCGAATCGACGACCGGATTTCGGCGATTTCTTCGTCGGTGGTCTCGGCGCCCTTCATCCCGCCGAGGCGGATGTCGGTGAGTACGGTCTCGGCCGTGTCCGCTGCCATGGTTGCAATTCGGCTGTTCGGCCAGGCGAAGAGGAATCTGGGGTCGAAGCCGCGTCCACACATCCCGTAGTTGCCGGCACCGTAGGAACCGCCGATGAGTACGGTGAACTTTGGAACGCGTGCGTTTGCGACAGCAGTGACCATCTTTGCGCCGTTCTTGGCGATGCCGCCGATCTCGGAATCACGTCCGACCATGTAGCCGGTGGTGTTCTGCAGGAAGAGCAGCGGAACGCTTCGTTGGTTGCACAGCTCGATGAAGTGGGTGGCCTTCAATGCGTCCTCGCTAAAGATGATGCCGTTGTTCGCAATCACTCCAACGAGGTGCCCCCAGATCCTCGTAAAGCCGACGACGATTGAGTTGCCCCACTCGGGCTTGAACTCAGAGAAGCGACTTCCGTCGACCAAACGCGAAATGATTTGGCGTGCGTCGTAGGGGATGCGGGTGTCCTCGTTGATGATCCCCAGAATCTCTTCGGCCGGGTGCGCAGGATCCTCCGGCTCAACCCAGTCGTACCAGTCCTGGCGATCGGCGATCGAGCGCCGGTTGGTGTTGGCACAAATCTCACGAAGCAAGCCGTATGCCTCGGCTTCGGTCTGAACCATGTAGTCGCTGACCCCGGACTCTCTCGTGTGCAGCGCCGCACCTCCAAGGTCGTCTGGATCCACAACCTCGCCGAGGGCAGCTTTAACAATGGGCGGACCGCCGAGGAAGATACGGCCGATCCCCTCGACCATGATCACCTCGTCACTGAGCGCCGGCACGTAGGCGCCGCCAGCGGTGCAGCCGCCGAGCACCACCGAGAGCTGGGGGAGTCCCGCAGCCGACATTTGGGCTTGGCGGTAGAAGGTGCCACCGAAATGATCTTGGTCGGGGAACACCTCGTCTTGCATGGGAAGGAACGCTCCACCGGAATCGACCAGGTAGATGCAGCCGAGGTCGTTCTCACGGGCGATGTCCTGGGCCCGGACGTGCTTCTTGATGCCGGCGGGGAAGAGGGACCCTCCCTTAACGGTGGCGTCGTTCGCAATGAACATCCATGGCACGCCGTGCACGATGCCGATGCCGGTGACTATGCCAGCTCCGGGGAACTCATCGTCTGCTTGGCCATAACCTGCCAAGCTCGATAGTTCGAGGAAGGGGCTGCCCTCGTCGATGACCATGTCGATCCGGTCGCGAGTCATCACCTTGCCGCGACCATGGTGGCGGTCGATCGAGCGTTGCCGACCGCGCCCGCCGTCGATGGCGAACTGCATGGCCTGGCGCAACGTGTCGAGGTCCCGGCCATATGCGGCAGCGTTGGTCGAGAATAACTCGCTCGTTCGGTCGATGGTGTTGGTGATGGGACGCATCAGGACGTAGCTCCAGTACGAGTTGCGAGGCCGTTCCACAACGTGTCGACGATGGTGGCGGCGAGGTCGTCGACCGCCCCCTCGGTGGGATCGAACCACTGCACGGCAGAGTTCATTGCGCCGAAGAGTGCAAGGCGTGTGAGTCGGCGGGCATCGCTGTCGAGGCCCGGCGTGAGTTGGGTGAGCAGCGTGGTCCACAGCGCTTCGTACTCGTCACGCTGTGGCACCGACGCCGCCCGGACGTCGGCGGGGGCGAACGGGAACACGGTCACATGTGCTGCGGTGAAGGCCTGGTTGGCGAAGAGTGCACGAAGGTGCCCGGCGACATGTGCTTGCAACCGGTCGCGCTCGTCGGCGTTCTCGGCGAGGCCGGCCTTCGCTGCGGTGAATGCGGTCGTGACGGCGTCCATTCCGATGGCGAGGATCTCGGTGAGAAGGGCGTCCTTCGATTCGAAGTGGTGATAGATCGAGGCAGGGCGCATCTCGGCGGCCTCGGCGATTGTTCGAAGCGACGTCTCGGCGTAGCCGCGGCTCAAGAAGAGATCGGCGGCGACGCGCAGGATGCGGTCCCGGCCGTGTTCGGTTGGTATCGGCGATTTCTCAACAACTGTCATCGTGTTCATGGAAGACTACCGAACGATCGTTAGGCTGGCAAGGGCTGCTATCCTGGCGTGGTGACGGAGACCAGTACGGCACCAATGCGGGAAGTACCAGGCCGCATCTGGGCATATCTCGGCGCTCGCTTTCTCGATACCGCCGCAACCACCGGACTCGTCACGATCGTCGGCAAGCAGATCTTCGACATGACCGAGGGCAGGCCAGACGCCGAACGGCTACTAATGCTCGGGTACCTGGGCCTCGTGCAATTCATACCGACGTTTGTGCTCGCGCCCTTCGTTGGATCGATCGCGGATCGATTCGATCGCCGCTACGTGAGCTCGATCGGAGCCGGTATGTACGCGTTGTTGTCCCTGGCGCTGTTCAGCTACGTGCGGACAGAACCGACGAATCTTGCTCCCATCTTCGCCATCATGTTCGTGCAAGGGGCTACCGAGGCGCTACAGCGACCAGCCTCACGCGCTCTGGCCATGGACCTGTCACCGGCGAGGGTGCTTACCCGTGTGATGGCACTGAACGCAGCGAGCTGGCAGACGGGCGGCATCATCGGGCCGATACTCGCTGGCGTTCTCTTCACCGTTACTCCGGCGACGCCATACCTCGTGTTCTTCGTGATGTTCCTCGCGAGCAGCGCGGCGTTGCTAACGATTCCGACGTCGGGCGTTGCCCGTCTGGTCTCCGACCGTGCTGGTGGTATGCAGGCAATCCGAGACGCCATCGAGGGGCTTCGGTTCGTGCGCAAGACACCGGTCCTTGGCGCAGCCATCACGATGGATTTCTTCGCTGCGTTCTTCGGAGGACTGCTCGCGCTCCTGCCAGCGATCGCCGACGAGCGGCTTGGCGTCGGCGCAGTCGGTCTCGGTGGTTTGCGCGCCGCGGTCGGAATCGGCGCGGCCAGCGTCACGCTGGTTCTGGCCTTCAGACCGCTGGAGCGCCGAGTTGGGCCGATTCTGCTTACCGCGGTCGCGGTCTTCGGGCTCGGAACGATCGGCGTGGGCCTGAGCACCAACTACATCGCTGCCTTTGGATTCTTGATGCTGTCGGCTGGGGCGGACTCGGTAAGTGTGTTCATCCGCTCCACACTCGTTCCGCTCGCAACACCGGAGAACATGCGCGGCCGAGTTCTCGCGCTCGAGAACGTGTTCATCGGGGCCAGCAACGAGCTCGGCGGCTATGAGTCTGGTCTAACCGCGTCGTGGTTTGGGCTCGTTGGAGCGCTCATGTTTGGAGGAGTCGGGACGCTCGCTGTCGTCGCTGCCTATGCCTTCGTATTTCGCTCGCTGCGTGAGGTCGACACATTTTCGGACGTCATCCCAACATAATTGCTACCTGCATGGCGATTTCCTGGCATCTGGGCCAGATGACCCCATTGCCATCCGATCCTTAACGTTGGCCCCAACTAGGCCGAGAAACCCACTGTGGCAACGATCCAATCGGATGATCGGTCGAGGTCAGGACTGAATCAGCCAAACGCTGTTTGGCGGCGCATTAGCGACCGTATCGAAGAGCGAATGGCGATTGTTGAGCGGGGAGTCGTGGCTTTACTGGGACGTCCCCTGCAACCAGCCGAAAAAGACTCATGTACTCGCGAGATCGAGCTTCTCGCGCAGTGGCTATTCGCGCTCGATCTTGTCATCGCCGGACGTCTTGCTCGCGAACTGGGAGAGGCCTTTAGCGACCCGCAGCTTTCTAGCCGTGCGGCGTCGGGTTTAGCCACGCGAGTCGAAGAGTTGCGCCGCGTTCTTCGCGTTGCTGGCGATGACTGGAACGACGCTCCCCAAGGATCGCTACACATCCACCTCGTTAGCCCGATCGACGCGAACATCGATGCCGTCATGTGGCACCTTCAACAACGGGGAGCGTTGACCACGCACTCTCCGACGTTCATGAGCGCTCCGGAGAACGCTGCCGCCATCGTCGTGTACTCGCCCGCGAGCATTCGAGACGCGTCCGGATTGCTGAACGCAGTCGGACGCCGGTCCGAGGTCACCCGACGGGTGGTCATCCACGATCTTGATGTCCAACGCGAGAGCCTCGCAGCGGTGTCGACCGATGCCGACCTCGTGCTTTGTCATTCGGCACCGGCGAAGCAGATCGCCGACGAGATCTTCTCGATCTCGCAGCCCGAACCCGACTGGCTCCATCGTGTTGTGCTGCTCGGCGCAAACGACCTGTACAAGCACCTTCGGCCGTATCGCTTCGAAGCGCTGATCGTCGAGGACATCGACAACGCGTTGCGAACTATGGCGACGGCCTCACAGGTGTTGATCATCGGACCTGACGTTCGAGCTCCATCATCGGTGGTTTCGCTCGTTCGCTCGACGCCAGCTACTCGCCACGTTCTCATCGCGGTCGCGACCCTGGACCCGAACGAGCGAGCAAAGTGTCGCCAGCTCGGCGCCGACTTGCTCATCGACGACCTCGATAATCCCGATAGCTGGGCACTGCACCTGCGCGGCATGTTGGGGCACCGTCGAAACACCGCTGAATTTGCACCGGTACTGACCGCGACCGTCCAACCATGGTCGTTGGCAGCGGTCCTCTTCGATCGCACCTTGTCCGCATTGGGACGGTCGAGCAGCGTGGCCTCATTGGCGCTCATCGACAAGTCCGAGCTGACCGAAGACGGCAAGGCCTCTCTGTACGAAGGACTCGCCACGGAGTTTCGTACTGACGACCTCATCGGTGAAACCGCAGACGGACAGCTGATCGTCTTGCTCAAGGGCGCTCCGCGAGCAGCCGCCACTACGCGAATTCAAAAGGCGGTGCAACGCCTACAACTCGCACATACGCCTGGTCGAGCTGCCGTTGTCGAGTTCCCGAACGAGGGACTCGGCCTCGGCAACCTGCTCGACGGTGCGCAGCGCCTGATGAAGAAGAGCATGGAGACCAATGGTCCGCCCGTCGTCTCGAGCGACTGGATGGACGCAGGGTCCGGCCAGGTCGACGTCATGCTCGTCGAGTCCGACCTGACGCTCTCCACCGTGCTCGGCCAACTCCTCGACCGAATGGGTCTCACGAGCCGACATGTCATGACCGGCTCCGATGCCATCAACGCGCTCACCGGAGTCGACCCAATTCCGACGCCTCGCTTACTTCTGCTCGAACTCGACGCGATGGGCGCCGATGGCTTGATGGTGTTGCGCTCGCTCGCTCGACAGCAGGTCCTCGGCAAGATGAAGGTCGTGGTGACGTGCTCGCGAATCCGTGACGGAGAGTTGCGAGAAGCGTTCGAGCTCGGCGCCTCCGACGTGATCCCAAAGCCGTTCAGCGCGGTCGTCCTGAGCAATCGGCTGGCCAACATCTTGGCGGCGCCATGATCAGGTGGTCGTTGCTGATCATTGCGTCCTCCCTCGTTCTCTACGTTTGCGTGGGAACCCTTATCGACGCCCTCGAGAATCGCCGCAAGCGCCACGAGAGCAAAGCAATGAAGATCCTCTCCAAGGCGCTGTACGCCGATCACGCAAGCCTCGGGCCGTTGCTCAACGAACTACAGACGATCTCAAATCGCGTGCTTTTCTCGATTGCGATGCACGTGCCATTGCACTTCGACGATCAACTCTCGCGTCGTCTGCTCGACGTGATCGGCAGTACGGCTGCTCGGCGAAAGGTGAAGCGCCTGGCTCGCAGCCGCTTCTGGCCTCGGAGAGTTGTCGCCAGCCGACTCGCACACATTGTCCCCAACGGTGACGAACTGATGGAGAAGTTGCTCGCTGACTCGAGCTCCTCGGTCCGCGCCGCCACCATCGAGTCCTTCGGCGTCGACCAGATTGCACGCTTCGCACCAGAGCTGTTCGCCGCTCTCGAAGACCGCAATATGTCCGTGCGCTTTGTCGCTCAGCAGGCGCTACTTCGCGGTGATGGCCGTCTCGTTGAGCCAGTACGCGAAGCCCTCCCAAATCTCGCGCCAGAGCTCATTGTTCGCGGGCTTGAGGTTGCGTCCAACCTGGGAGACCCTCGGTTGCTCGAAGCGGTCAAAGTGCACGCCGAATCCGAAGACCCACAGGTTCGTCAACTCGTTGCGCAGGCGACTCCCTTCGGCGTGCCGGAGTTCGAGTTCGCGTTCTTCGTTGCTCTGCTCAGCGATGAGGAGCCACTCGTCCGGGTAGCCGCCGTCGACGCCGTCGCTCGGGTCCAAGCCGAATGGCTCGCCGGTCGGATTGGGGCTGCGCTACGCGACCGTTCCTACGAAGTGCGGCGTGCTGCCGGAATCTGCTTGGCTCAACTCGGAGCTATTGGCCTGCTGGTGCTTCGCAACACGCTTGAAGGTGATGATGCCTTTGCTCGTGATATGGCGCAGCAGGTGCTCGACGGGTTGGTCATGGACGGCCGCGTCGATGCTGCTGAACTCCGACCGTCAGCTATCGAATTGGATTCGCTCACCGAATGGGTCGGTGCAGCATGATCGATACGTTCTTTTCGATTCTCCCGATCGCTCTCGCGGTCGTGGTGTTCGGATCGATCCTCTTCGAGGTTGTGCTGTACCTGTTCGCTGTTGTCGAGATGCGCCGAAACCGCCTTCGGAATCAGCATCAGATGTGGCGACGTGTCATCGCGTCTCCGCTGGTGCCAAAGATCAGCGTCCTGATGCCCGCATACAACGAAGAGGTCTGGATCGCGACATCGGTCGCTCGAACCTTGGCACTGCGGTACCCAGACCTCGAAGTGATCGTCATCAACGACGGCTCCTCGGACGGCACGATGGACCAACTCGAAGAGACGTTCCAACTCACACACGTCTTACCCATTTACCAACGACGCCTCGAAACCTCTCACGTTCGTTCCATCCAGCGGTCACGACTAGAGCCAAACCTGGTCGTCGTCGACAAGGACAACGGCGGCAAGGCCGACGCGCTCAATGTTGGCCTGAACATCGCGTCGGGCGAACTCGTATGCGCCATCGACGCCGATACGATCGTGAGCGCCGATGCGCTCCAGCAGCTCGTCGAGCCGTTCCTCGCTCAGCAAGACACCGTGGCGGTTGGGGGAACGATTCGTCTCGTCGACGGCAGGGTGCCCGACGACGAGAAGCAGCTCGACTCGGCCCCGAAGAGCTTCATGCTTGGCGCTCAGGTCGTCGAATACGTCCGAGCGTTCCTCGTTGGCCGATTGGGATGGAACCCGCTCGGCGGTGCCCTTGTTATCAGCGGTGCGTTTGGCCTCTTCGACCGTCAAGCAATGCTCGATATCGACGGTTACAACCGGGCTTCGATCGGCGAGGACATGGAACTCGTCGTCCGACTCCGCCGCCATGCCTACGAAGATGGCCGATTCGCTCGTGTCGTCTTTGCTCCGAACCCGATCGCTTGGACCGAAGCTCCTGCGTCATGGCGCACGCTCGCTCGGCAGCGAAATCGTTGGTTCCGCGGACTGCTCGATGTGCTCGTTCGTCATCGCCGCATGTGGTTCAACCCCAGATACGGCTCAGCGGGGATGGTCGCCATCCCGTACTTCCTGCTCGTTGAAGCCGTCGCACCGTTCGTTGAAGCGCTCGGCCTGATCCTTGTCGCTGTTGGATTGGCTACCGGTTCAATTGGCTACACACAGCTCGGAATCCTTGCCGCAGCGTACGCGTTCGGAATCGCACGCACGGCGGGCATCTTGGCGTTGAGCGACATGGTTTACCAAACACATAGTGGCTTCATGTCGAGAATTCGCATGGTTGGGTTCGTCATCTATGAGATGTTCGTCATGCGCCCAGCCACGCTCGTGTGGCGCATGTGGGGTGTCTGGCTGTTCATTCGAGGCGATCACAACTGGGGCGTCCAGGAACGCAAGGGCCTCACGACGACCTAACCCCAATGTCGTCTTACTGCTCGGTGGCCGCCATTGCCTCGGCGTATTGCTCGGCTCCCACCTTGAGCCGCTCGTGCCAGGTCACCGATTGCCACGGATCCCACGCGTACCCATTGGTCGGTATGGCCAGGTTGTTCACGACAACGTCCAGCCCGACGCGCTCGACCGGCCGGGTCGACACCGAACCATCGTCGCCGATGCGATATGCCTGGAGCGACGACGGGTCGGCAAGGCCGATCATCGTGTACGGGAGTCGCATTTCTATCGTCGTTCCGTTGACGGCGAACGTCGCTCGGGCGTCGAACGCCGGATCGGCGGGATCCGATGTGCCGGCGATAAGTCGTCCCGGTTCGATGAGCTCGATCGGCATTTGCTCGCCGGTCGTTGGGACCGTAAGTGGACGGTTCGTGATCAGCTGTTGGACGTGCCACAACGACTGGTTTGGGGTGAGTTCAGAAGCGCGCCAGTCGTCAATCCAGCCTCGCGTTCCCGCAAGGATTCGGGTCGGGTTGTTGTACGACGCCACCAGCGCGGTTCCTGTCGTCGGCCCATCGAGGACTATTGCATAATCGGCGTTGGGTGCCGCTCCATTCGTTCTCGGTAGCCCGCCGCCGTCTTCGGCAAGTACGTCGACACCGATGACGAGTGTGTCGCCTTCAACGAAGGGCTCTTGCAACGTGAGGTTCAGATAGAGATATGCCTCGTCCTTGACGGCCTGAATGGCATAGACCCCGGCTGGCGCCTCGGAGATGTACTGGGACTCGTTCGTGGCCCATTCGTGTGGATTGCCGTCGATGATCACCGGGGGAGCGAGACCCGGTTCGACAGCGACGAGCCCGAAGTGTGCTTCGTTGGTCCACGGACTCGTCCACATGCCGCGGCGCTCAGCGGGCAGTTCGAGCTCGAAGGTGTTCCAGGTGAACTTGAACCATTCGTCCGTCCACTCAAAGAGCATGGCGCCAGCGAGACCTTCGTCGTGGATGACGCGAAGAAGATCGGCGTTCACCTCGCTCTGTTGTTGTTCGCTGTAGTCACCTTGGTTACGACCTTGCGGTCCTGCGTGAGCATGGGCCGAACCACTCGGGACACCAAACTCCGAAATCAAGACGGGCATGGACTCATGGTGGGAGCGCAATGTGTTCAGGTAGCCGGCGTAGCTGTCGACCTCGCCATTGGCCGCCACATGGTCGACAATGCCGGTTTCGTATCGCTGGAAATCGGGGTAGTACGGGTAGGCGTGGTAGCTGGCGAAATAGCCGCCCTCCCACAACGTCGATGGCTCGACGTGGTTGGCGTCCAGTTGAACGAGATCCTCGCTCTCGACCGGTTCGTCAGGGTGCCGGAGTGGATCGGTCGTCGGCCAGTTCGTGAACGCGACCGGAACGTGTAGATGACGATCGTGCATCTCTGTTGCGAGGACGTCGAGCATCTCCGCGAACCAGACCTCCGTTGGGTTGGCCTCGGGGGACGACCGAAAGAACGAGCCGGCGTACGGCGGTTGTCCAGCATTCGACACGTTCGATGCGTGGGTCGTCAGAGGGTCCATCTCGACGCCGAGAATCCATCCAGCAAGCCAGTCGCTGACATCGCTCGTGAATAGTCCCGAGGCATGTCCTCGTCGCTCCGGAAGTTCGACATCGCCATGGACAGCGGCAACTGCATCGCCGATCTCGTCTCG
>CALBVK010000153.1 GCA_937969345.1 uncultured Acidimicrobiales bacterium | reverse complement strand
ACACGCGAGATTCGCTCCGACGCCAGCTACGCGAAGCGACGGCAGCTCAAGAATATGACGCACGGTTTCAATGACCTGGTCGGGCATAACCCCTTCGCGCAGATCTCCAAGCTCGACCATGACCATGACGTCATGCACGCGACCGGCAGAGCGTGCGACCGAGGCAAGCGCAGATAGGACATCGATCTCGGTGTTCACGCTCATCGCGCCGCTCTCGACGATGCGGTCGATCTGGCTCGGAGCAGGAGATCGCAGCAGAAGCATCGGCGTAGTGATCCCTGTGCTGCGCATGCGTTCGATATTTTCGATTCGAGAATCTCCCAACGTGCACGCACCGGCGTTGCTCACCACCGTCGCAAAGCCATGAAGCCCCAACATGGCCTTTGTGACCGCCGTAACCGAGATATTTCGCTGCCCCATCCGATCGACGAGTTCCCGGGTGTTATGGCCGATCTTGTCGAGATCGACCTCAAGGCGGAGCCCTCTCATGTGGTTTCGATCGGCAACTTCTGATCGAGGTCGGGGAACGCTGCAAATACCATGTCGAGCAACCGTCCAGTTGGCCTCGTCAGGGCGTCGGTCGCCGGGATGCCAAGCTCCAACTCGTACAGCGTGATCGCTGCCGTGACCTCCGCGTCAGTCATATTCTCGTGGTTTATCGTCAGACCAACGACCCTCGTGTCGGCGAATGTTTCGATGAGTTTGATCTCGCTCGTTGGCGTCGGCATTGGAAAGTTCGGGAAGTCACTTATTGCCTTACGGGCCGGCGCATGCTGCAGGATCACGGCGGCAGGGCGACTCCCGCGCAAGATGGCGGTGGAACTCAAGTAGGTCGGGTGGCTGAGCGCTCCCTGACCTTCGACGATGATCACATCGGGCGATTCCCGTTCGAAAGCTTCGACGACAGCAGCCTCAAGCTCCCCTGTCACGAACTGGGCTGGGACAGCATCGAGTGCCACCCCATATCGTGCTCCCTGGATGAGACTGGTCTGCCCGGTGCCGACCAGTACCGCGTGTACACCGCGCTCATTGAGCGCTGCGGTCAACACCGCTGCGGTCGTGCGCTTCCCTATCGCTCCGTCGGTTCCCAGCACTGCGATCCGTGGACAGTCGACGTCGAGGATCGCGCCGGTGAACATGCGCAGATCGACCTTGTCACGAGGTCGACGAACATCGACAATCTCCACAGCGTAGATCGCTGCCGCCGCGGCGAACTCGGGGTCGTCGTTGAGAAACTCGTGCAAACCGTTGATCAGGTTCATCCCACGGCTCATTGCGTCGAGGAGCACCTTGCGTTCCTCGGCCGACAGTAGCCCGCTGGTCGGAGCGACACCGACGATAAACGCATCAGGCATCGCCCCGGCGACTTTCAGCGCGTCGTCAAGGTCGATGCAAAGTGGGATCCCGTTCGATACGCCGTCAAGAACAACTCCGGTGTCTTGTCCTGCCAGTTGGCTGTCGATCACCGAAATGATCTCATAGCGCTCGCTATTGCGGACGAGTCCGTTGGCCGTTTTGCCATCTATCTGGCCGAAATTCGCTTCGCAAAACACGATCGCTCTCGGGCGTCGAGGTTGCCCTGTCTCTTCGGGCGAGGCTGAACGAGTGGAATCTGACATGTCATCTCCTTGAGTAATGCTCAGAGGAGGCGAAAAGAATATGCCGGGGCCATTGCGACCCAGATGTCAACGAGAGGTCCCCACCAAGAGGTGGAATCACTCCCCACCCTATGAGGAGCTCGCCCACAACGTCGCGACGCCCAACGCCCTGTGGGATAGTGGAGCCTGATGCACATTCCGTGACGTCAGAGAGAGGCCTCCATGGCCGGCAAAGACAAAGGTGGTCGGGCTGCAAAGACGCCCGCCGCCAAATCCGCAAAAGAGAAACGTCAGGACAAAAAGGACAAGAAGGCTGGCAAGTCCAGCGGCTTGACCTAGTTGCGTCCGGCGGATACGCGTTTCACGCAGATGCGTGTCCGCCGGTGACAGCAGGTGATTCCCATCAGGCCGAACACCCAAGGCGCGCCGCCACACCGGCCTCCAGGTGACGGCCATCCACGGCTTCGATCGTGAGCGCCAGACCCTCGACCCGGGACGTCTCAACATCGGGAAGCACGTCCACAATCGTCCGGACCGCGTCCTCTACGCCGAATCCGGGAGCGTGGCAGCTAAAGAGGAGAAAGGCTCCGTTTGGTCGGTCTCGGTTGAGCAGCGTGCCGCAGCTCGCCATGAGCTCGTCGAGGTGTTGTCTGAACTTGAACGGTCGACCCTTTGGGCCATGTCCGTAGGTGGGCGGGTCGGCGATGATCCCGTCGTAGCGATTGCCCCGACGTTCTTCTCGGGCGACGAACTTCATCGCGTCCTCCACGAGCCAACGCACTGGCAGATCGGCGGCTCCCGATACCTCCGCGTTCCGCCTGGCGGCCGCAACCGTCGGCCCCGATGAATCGACGTGCGTGACCTCAGCTCCGGCAAACGCGGCGGCGAGGCTGGCTCCGCCCGTGTACGCAAAAAGGTTCAACACACGAGGCCGATCGTCGGAGGCGCGGTCACTACAGCGCCGCACCTGCTCAGCAATCCAATCCCAATTCGGCGCCTGCTCGGGGAACAGCCCGACGTTGCCAGACGCACTCAGCTGCACGGCGAGACTGCTGTCGCCATGGCGAACCAACCATGGGTCATCACCGCCGGCCGCGGCTCGAGGCGACCGGTGTTCCCAGGCGCCATTGCCGCCCCGCTCTATCTCGAACCGTGCGGTGGCCGTTCGCCACAATTCCGGGTCAGCGATCGGGGTGCCTTCTGCTGCGGGACTTGGACGGTCGAGAACCGCTCCGCCGAATCGTTCGAGCTTTCGCCCGCCGCCAAAGTCAAGCAAGGCATAGTGGTCCGGTTCAAACACGCTGGCACGTTACCCGTGGTTGTCAGCGAGTTCCGCAAGCACGTCTCCATGGCACGGCTTGGGGGCGCACCAGCATCCGAGCCGGAGTCCTCGAAGCTCATCGAGCGAGGCCATGAGTTCTGGCTGTTCAACGATCCAGGCTCGAAACTCATCGATCGCCCGTGTCCGTTCGGCATCGCTGTCATCCTGCATGATGAATGGGTTTCCCCACTTGCTCGCCGCAAGCCCGGCTTCGGGTACGGCACGTCCGATGTACACGTCGTACTCATCGTGCTGGTTGTGTACCGCCGAAGTCACTTGTCGCTCATGTACGCGATCGATGTTGCGATCATTGCAAGCACCGCAGGCACGAGTTGCGGCAGTCCGCTCGAGACCTCGATCGTGACCGCCGCAGCGATGCCGGCAACTGCGACGAATCCGAGAAAGCACATTGCGATGCGAAAGCGCCATTGCGGATCGCCGATGACCAACGACCAGATAAGCCCAGCTGCCAAGAAGAGGTTGTACACACCTTGGTTTGCGGCGAGCTCAACCGTGTCGGGAAAGAGCTCCGGGTCGAACGTCGAGAAGACGTCCGCTCCAACGGTTGTCCAGGCGAACATCTCGAACCAGGCGATGTACAAATGCAGCGCAACGATAAGTGCGATAAGGCCTCGCGAGATCCATGTCATGGTCTGACCCTACAGACGGCGGCGCTGCAGCGCTGGCGAGACAGCGTCAGACCGCCGTCGGCCAACAGCGGCCAACAGCGGCGGCTATGTCATCGATGTAACGTTCGCACTCGTTGCGCGAGCTCGTCATCGCTCGCGAACAGCACGCCGCGATGGTTCATGAAGGTGGAATCTGGCCGGTTGAGATCGAGCCGGGCGCCGTAGATGTCGGTGGCCGATGCATCCGCTTCGGTGAAGATGCACGATGTTGCGGCAAAGTCCCACAGGCTTCCGCCGCCCGCTGTTGGTTTCGGGAATTTGATGTAACACGCCGGAGGGTTCGCAAGCACCGCACACGCATTCATCACCGCGCCGCTCGACGCTTCGATGCGAATTCCGGCGAACCCCAGATCTTGTGCGATTCGCTCGAGCCCATCGACGAGACCAGCGCGCTCGTCGCTGGCCAGAAAGCTTCGGTCGGCGAAGACCGAAAGTTCTCCGTGGCGTGCTGTTCCGGCCGACCACTTCTGTTGGTCACGGTAGACACCCGAACCCGCCACTGCATGAATCAACGTGGACTCGACAGGGTCGTAGACGACGCCGATGCGCGGAGTGCCATCGTTACCGACGAGGGCGATCGAGACCGCGTAGCCGGGCGTTCCTTCGATGAACGGCAGCGTGCCATCGAGCGGATCGATACACCAGAAGTTGTCGGCCTTCAGCCGGCCGCCGTCGTCCTCTTGTTCTTCGGTCAGCAGCCCGAGTGCAAACGGTTCGAGGGTCGGGCGGAGGGCTTCGAGGATGATGTCCTCGCTGCGCTTGTCGATCTCGGTGACGACCTGTGAAGCAAGGCTCGCTCCTCCTGCCTTTCGCTGAACATCCTGAGGCCGCGACCGGGCGATCATCTGCCCGGCCTCGGTCGCAGCTGCGATAGCGCAACCGGCGAGTTCGTGAAGGTCGTTCGCGGAGAGCGTCACGGCGCTGCTCGGTGGTTGAGGGACGCGAGAACTTCGGTCGCCAAGCGTTCGCTGTAACGGTGGAGTTTCCAGTGTCCGGGGCTCCAGCCCTGCAAGAACCGATAGAAGTCCGTCCACGCAACCGGATAGAGGGCACGCCAGTCGGCCTCCAATGCCGCGAAGTCGAGCTCGTTGCCGGCATCGACGAGCGCATTGCGCAGTAGCTCGAAGTAGCGATCGAGCAGTCCCGGGGCGAGGGTCTCACTTTCGTCCTCATCGAGGCAACTACTGATGAAGTAGGCGACGTCCTTCATGCCGCACCCACCGCCGACATATTGAAAGTCAACAGCCGCAGCCGTAGTGCCATCGGCGCTGAAGCAGAAGTTGGCGAGCTTTGCATCGCCGTGGACGAACGTTTGGAACGGGGTGACGGAGAGTTGTTCGTCGATGAGGCTCGCCGCCGCCTTCAGCGGACCGTCGTCGAGTGCTGCGAGTTCGTCCGGTCGGGTGGCCAAGTGCCAGTAGGTGCCGGTGGGCCACAGCCCGTTGGGCAGCTCCTCCATGAAGGTGGCGTGGAAGCTTGCTAACCAGGCAAGGCAGGCGTCGATCTCGTCGTCGTTCGCGTGCTGGCGTCGGTCACCAAAGCCCGAGGCGTCGAGGTCCTCCATCACCATGAGGGCCCCGTCGGCACGGGGCTCCAGAGCGAGACACCGTGGGACTCGACAGGTATCTGGACACTTGGCCGCGTACCGTTCGTACCATGCGGACTCGACCCGATACGACTGTAACTTTCGCTCGTGTGACACGTCTGAAGTCCATCCGTACGGATGATCACGCTCGCTCGGGAACCGCACGTGCTTGACGATCACGCTTGGAACCGGTCCACCGGCGAGAACGCAGCGAAGGATCTGGCCGTAGCCGCTCCAGAGGCGTTGCACCACCTCGGTATCGACGATCATCTGAGCGCCCGAGGCGGTCAGTACCACAGCCTCAAGGTCCGCTTCGATTGGAGCCCGGTCCATCACGACAACTCGGGGAAGAGTCGCTTTGTGGTCTTGACCTTGGATCGGCTGGTTCGGTTGCGTTTCAGCTCGAAGAAGTCCGGGTAGGTCGCGAGGGTTTGAATGCTGTCCCAGAGCTCTAGGCCCCGTTCGAGGGTTGGCAGACGGCGAAGTACAGGGCCGAAATAGCCAACGCGTTGGCCCTCCTCGTTGTCAAAGATGATCAGCGGCACGCCGACGTCGTCGCCTGCGATCTCGATGGCATCGGCCATGTGTTGGCGGAGCGCCTCGTCGTGGTCGGTGTTGTCCAACTCATCGAGATACCGCAGTGACAGGCTCATTCGCTCCACCACCGCCTGAAAGAAGTTGTCGTCATCGAGCTTGGGATCGATGAAGTACGACTTGCCGAATTCGGTGAACAACTCTCCCCTGCCGATGCCTTCTTCGTCATGCACTGCCTCGACCAGGCGCAGCGTTCGGTGCGCAATCGTGTGCGTGTCGAGATGCCCGGTGACATCGTCGCCGTCGAGCTCGCCGTTCTTCAGGGCCAAGCTGAAGGGAAGCCAATCGATCGAGATATCGCGCGCGGTCTGCACCTCGCTCAACCAGCGGCTCGTGATCCAGCACCATGGGCAGCTGGGGTCGTAGTAGAACGAGATCGACGTCATTGGACGAAACGTTAGCCGCCGATGCGCCCATGCAGAGCGGTGACGACATCGTGGTCAGCCTCGAGTTGGACGATTCGCACCCTTACGCAATAGACGGATTGATCTCGGTCTGCCGGCGGTCGACGAATTCGTCGAGCGCCTCCTTGCGCGAATCCTCGAGCGCTGGCGGCTCATAGCTAGCGAGGAGCGCATGGGCCTTCTCGACCGAGCGAGCAGTCATGTCTCGTGAACCGGCGATCTCCCAGTTCTCGTATGCCTCGTAGTCGAGCACCTCTGGCGTGAAGAACGCGTCCTCGAAGTACTTGAGCGTGAACTCGTCGCCGAGATAGTGCCCGCCAGGTCCGATCCGAGCGACCGCTTCGAGCGCTTCGTCGAGTCGATTGAATCTCACACCCTGGGCATATGCGGCCATCATGAGGTTCTGTTCGCTGTCGGCGGCGAGCTTTGCAATGCAATGCACCATCCCCGCTTCGTCCCAGCCGCCAGCGTGCATCATGAAATTGCAGTTCGCGGTGACCCCTGCCATGTAAGACGTTGCCGATTCGTAACCGGTCTGGGCGTCGAAAGACTTGGCCGATGCTTGCGAGGCGGTCGTGCGCCACGGCACGCCATAGCGGCGGGCGAGCTGCCCGACGATCCCGTTGATGAGGTTGACCTCGGGCATGCCCGACATTGGCGCGCCGGACCGCATGGAAACGGCAACCGAGTACTGGCCGTAGATGATGGGGGCACCGGGCCGAACGAGCTGGCTATAGGCAATACACGCAATGGCTTCGGCATTGAGCTGGACGACAGTCGCAACCACGTCGGCCGGCGTGTTCGCAGCCCCGAGCACGAACGGCGAAATGAGCGCGCCCTGGCCATTTTCGATCATGACTCGAAGGCCTTCGAGCATGGTCGAATCCCAGACCAGCGGAGAGTTCCCGGATATGTGGCCCATCATGACGACGTTGTTGGCCAGGTAGTCGTGGCCGTAGACGATCTCGGCCATCGCAACACTGTCGAGCGATCGTTCCTGCCCGGTGACCATGCCGAATACCGGCAGGTCCGTCTCGACGAACGCGGAATGGTTGATGTGCAAGTGACGCCACGGCACCGGAATGTCCATTGGCTCGCAGGCGAAGCCAGAAGCCATGTGAAAGCCAGGGCTCGCCTGCACGATCTTGTTGATGTCGCGAAGGTCGGCAATCGTCGAGTTGCGCCGAACACCGTTCAGATCTCGAACGTTCGGCGCGCCGTGCATAGGACAAAACGTGATGGTGTCGACGCCGAGCTCGAATCGGGTGTTCGCTCCCCGGCCGGTCAGTTCGAATCGGGCGGGAGCCTTTGCAACGAGCGATTCGACGAGGTCCCCGTCGAGGTGCACGCGCTCACCGCGCACGTCGGCCCCGGCGTCGCCCCACTGCTTCAACGCCACCTCGTCACGGAAATCGATTCCGACCTCCCGCAAAATTCGAAGCGATGCTTGATGGATCAGTTCGAGCTGATCTGCGTCGACGACCTCGACCGGCTTGATGCCGTAGCGCGTGGTCGTCAGCCGAGGCACCACTGCGTCTTGCCGCGCCTGACGACGCTGTCCTCTACCTCGGCGCTTCGGAGTCGGTGTTGCCATGGCCCGACTGTAAGGGTTGCCCTTCGTCTCCGCCCGATTGGAGTCGGCCCCCGGAGCTAGTGGACGACCGGCCCTACACCGCTCTCCGCTCACCCAGCACACAGAACTCGTTGCCTTCGGGGTCGGCCAGAACGACCCACGGCACGTCGCCTTGCCCGACGTCAACACGAGTGGCGCCAAGTGCGATGATCCGCTCAACCTCAGCGGCGTGGTCGTCCGGACGTAGGTCGATGTGGAGACGGTTCTTTGTGTCCTTGGCGTTCTCGACCGGCAGGAACATCATTCCGGGTAACCGGTCGGGCTCGGCCTGGATCTCAAAGACCGGCGGCGTATCGTCGACGACGACCCAGTCGAGGACCTCACACCACCAACGGCCAAGAGTCGCTGGGTCTTGGGCGGCGATTACTACTTGTTCCCACGCGAGGCTCATGGCGGCAGATTAGTGCATCAGCGAATAGAGCTTCTGCGCTCTCTTCGTAGCGGGTGGGGACGTCGTCTCGTGGGCTGCGGAGCGTTGAGCGCAGCCAATCGACAGCTAGCGCCTCGACAATTTCGCCGACGGAGGATGAGCCGCCGCTCGGTCGTCTAGACATAGGAATCATGATGATGATCCAATCGTCGGCGCTGCCGAAGCTTTCACATTTGTGGGATCTGGCGTGAGCCTGTTTCGGTTGACGGACGGCGACGAGGTCGCAATCGTGGCACCCGCTGGTCGGATGCGGTCGGCTGACGGACACCTCGTCGCCGAAGCAGCCCGTTTGCTTGCGTCGTGGGGCCTGCGACCGCGCGTCGCCGTCGAGGACCAGGGATACCTCTACCTCGCTGGTAGAGACGGCCGCCGTTTGGAGGAGGTCTCTGCAGCGTTAGCAGACGACCAAGTTCGGGCCGTGTTCTGTACCCGTGGCGGATATGGCAGCCAGCGACTCCTGCGTAGCCTCAACTGGACTGCGGTGGACACCAATACGCTGCTGGTTGGTTTCTCCGATATCACCGCACTTCATCTCGCCGCACAGGCCAGCGGCCACGAGCAAGTGCATCTCGTGCACGGACCCAACGTCGCAACGAACCAACTCCTTGCTTCGACTAGCGATGCCGAGGCCAACCGCCAGGAGCTACGCAACTGCCTCTTTGAGCCAACCGCGTTGGAGCTCGACGCCCACTATCTCGTTGAGGGAAGTGCTCAGGGAGACATCGTTGGCGGGTGTTTGTCGATCATCACGAGCCAGATCGGAACCCCTTATCTGCCCACCTTCGACGGGAAAGTGTTGTTTCTCGAGGACGTCGGTGAGGTGCCGTACAAGGTCGACCGCATGCTGACCCATCTTCGCCATGCCGGGTCGCTCGACAATGTCGCTGGCATCGTGTTCGGCGAGATGCACAACTGCACCGACCCCCACAACCGACTTGAAGACGTCATCGTCGATGCGCTCGAAGGGCTCGACGTGCCGGTGGCCTTCGGCGTTCACTGTGGTCATGGTTCGCGCAACACGTCGATCCGGCTCGGCTCGAGAACCCACCTGAACAGCACCAGGCGGAGCATCAACGTCGAGCCGTAACTCCGCCGCTCCCAGGTCGCGAGCGACTCGAGACTGTTCCTAGCTCTCACGACACCGGCAGTTCGGCCGTGCGGGGCCTGTTGTGTTAAGGATTCCGTTGGATCACTCGGTGTTGCGGTTGCCGCAACGATACTGAGAGCGATCCGATGAACTTCGCACGAGACATCCAAGACTCTGTGGTTCGAGCAGTGACGTCGCTGTTCGATCATGGCCCTCAGCCAATGGCGGACACGCTCGACTACCCGGGCGACCCTGGCCTTCTCGGGCCGGATTCGGTGTCGTGGCGCGTCTTGGGCGATGCGTCGGTTTTCCTCGGAGGGATTCGGGCGCTCGTTGTGCAGTCCGCTCATCCCGAGGTCGCCGCTGGTGTCGAAGACCACTCGACATACAGACAAGACCCCCTCGGCCGACTGTCGAGGACCGCCGTATACGTCACCGAAACCACCTACGGCGCTCTGCCCGAGGTCGACGCTGCGGTAGACGTTGTGCGCAATGCGCACCGTCCAATCACCGGCACGTCAGAGCGCGACCGCCCCTACAGCGCAAGCCGTCCAGAGATGGCTGCGTGGGTCCACAACGTTCTCACCAACTCCTTCCTCACCGCATATCAGGCGTTCGGAGATCGACCCCTGTCCAACGCCGATGCGGATCGGTTCGTCGCCGAACAAACCAAGGTCGGCGAGCTCCTCGGCGCATCGCCCCTACCGGAGACCGCTCAGGGCCTCCACGACTGGATCGTTGGTCACCCGGACATCGCTACGTCACAAGCACAGTCCGATGCCATCAGGTTTCTACGAAACCCGCCGCTCGCCCTTCCGATACGCGCTGGCTACAAGTTGCTCTTCAATGCCGCGGTCACGACGATCCCGCCATCGCTTCAGCATCAGCTCGAGCTCGACGAGGCACGGCTGGCCGCACGCTCCGGCGGGTCTGTCGTGAGCTCGATGCGTTGGGCGCTCGGCGCCTCGCCGTCTTGGCAGTTGGCGCTCACCAGGTGCGACCGGCCAATTCCTCCGGGCATTTTCAAACAACCCCTACCGACGAAGGACGGCTGACATGACCGATCTGAACGGCGCATCCGCACTCATCTTCGGAGCAACAGGCGGGCTCGGTACCGCGCTCGCGGCTGAGCTCCATCGGCGGGGTGCGACGTTGACGTTGTCCGGGAGAGACGAAAGCCGTCTCCAGGCACTGCCGGTCCCGGGTACCCATCATGTGGCCGACCTGCGATCACCGACCGCTGCGGCCGACGCAATGGATGTTGCGCTGTCGCATGCGGGCACGCTCGACATCGTCATCAATGCCGTCGGTGTCGTCGCCTTTGGCCCGATCTCCGAGCTCTCCACCGATGCAATGGAAGAGCTCTTCCTCACCAATACCTTCATTCCAATCATGGTTGCCCAGGCGGCTCTCGACAGAATGGCCGAGCAGGGAGTCGTCGTAAACATCAGCGGCGTTATCGCCGAGCAGAACCTTCCTGGCATGGCCGCATACGGAGCGTCGAAAGCGGCAACCCGTTCCTTCGACGAAGCGTTCGCTCGTGAGGCGCGGCGCAAGAAACTGCGGGTGCTCGACGCCCGTCCGCCGCACACCGAAACGGGACTTGCCACTCGGCCAATCGAAGGTCAAGCACCCAAGATGCCCCAGGGGCTCACCGCCGAGCACGTAGCAACCACCATCTGCGACGCCATCGAGGGCGGTGACAGCGACCTGCCCGCTAGCTCGTTCTAAGCGTTCGTTGGCGAGGCTGGTAGGCGAGCATCTGCGCTTTCGATGAACGCCTGCTCGTGCTGACTCGTCCAGCTGGCGATCGTCTCGAGTACCGGTATAAGCGTGTGTGCCGTGTCGGTGATGTCGTACTCGACCCGCGGCGGAATTTCGTTGAACTGCGTTCTGGTGACCAGGCCGTCGCGTTCAAGCTCGCGCAGCTGGCGGGTCAGCGTTGTTGGGGTCACTGGGCTCATTCGTTCGGCGAGCTCGTTAAAGCGGGCCTTGCCATCGCACCCAAGGCTGTAGAGGATTCCAATCTTCCAGCGACCGCCAACCATGCGAGTAAAGGTGGCGAGCGAGTCGACGGTGATGGCGGTCGATGTGTGATTTGCCACGTGCTCCAACTTTCTGCGTTAGTACCGTAGAAGATACTACTACCTTAACGATACCGTGCTCCGTCATGCGCACTCCACTCTCCCCCCAAGCCGAAGAAGATGGCACGTTTCGTCCATCGCGTCTCGCCATGAAACTCGCCACCCAAGACCGGACCGATTACGACGGTCACGTGTATGCAAGCCCGTACCAGGGCGATCAGAAGGTCCTGATGATCTGCACCGAGCAGAAGGCCATGACGATGGCCAACGGCAAGAAGTTCTCCACCGGCAACCACCCGGTCGAGATGCTCGTGCCCATGTTGCATCTGCGGGCTGCTGGATTCGAAATCGACATCGCAACGCCAACCGGTGCTCCTGTCCAGGTCGAGATGTGGGCCATGCCCCAAGACGACGACGCGGTCATGGGCATCTACAGCGAGTTGAAGGCGCAGTTCGACAACCCAATCGCGCTCCCCACCTTCGTCGCTGGGTCTCTAACCGAGTCGTCGCCATACTGCGCCGTCTTCTTGCCTGGTGGCCACGGCGCAATGTTGGGGCTCCCCGACGACGTGAATGTCGGCAAGATTCTCCACTGGGCGAACAACCGGAACCTCTACACGCTCGCACTCTGTCATGGGCCAGGGGCGCTACTTGCAGCTGACCTCGCCGAAGCCAAAGCGGGACAACCGAACACCGGATTCCCCTACGAGGGCTACGACATGGTGGTATTCCCCGACTCGGTCGACAAGCAAACTCCACTCATTGGCTATCTGCCCGGGCGCATGCCGTGGTGGCCCGGCGAACGCCTCAGCGATCTCGGCGTGAACATCATCAACAAGAAGTCGAACGGCATGGTTCACATCGATCGCAAGCTCGTTTCCGGCGATGGACCACAAGCCGCAAACGCATTCGGGCGCCTCGCCGCCGACTCCCTCCTCAACGACCTGAACAACTAAGGACCACTCACATGACAACTACTTCACTTACCGAACGTATGAACTGGCGCTATGCGGCCAAGGCAATGGATCCAGCATCGCCGGCACCACAGGAAAAGGTCGACGCGATCATCGAAGCCGTTCGCATGGCGCCGACATCGAGCGGCACCCAGCCGTTCGAGCTCTTCGTCGTAACCAACGCCGATGTCCGCGGCCAGCTGCGTCAGGCGGCCTATGACCAGTCGCCGATCACCGACGGTTCACACGTGCTCGTGTTCGCTGCGTGGGACGACTACACCGCCGAGCGCATCGACGAAGTTGTGCAGCTCAACAAGGACGCCCGCGGCGACCTCCCCGCAATCGATGCCTACTACGACAACCTGAAGTCGAACTACGTCGGGCGTGACGCGGAGGTCAACTACGCCCACGCTGCCCGCCAGGCCTACATCGCACTGGGATTCGCCCTACTCGCCGCCGCCGAACACGGCGTCGACAGCACCCCAATGGAGGGCTTCGACCCGGACAAGGTCGACGAGATCCTCGGCTTACGCGAAAAGGGCCTGCGTTCGGTCGTGCTGCTGCCACTTGGCGAACGCAACCCCGCCGCCGACTGGCTTCTCCCCTTGCCAAAGGTGCGCAAGTCGCTAGACACTCTCGTGACTACTGTCGACTAGCGCTACCGCCGCTCGCCAACGCGACGGCGCCTCACCGCTTCTTCGACGCTTCGCACCAGCGAGTTGACGACAAGGCTGAGGACACCCGTGATGACGATGAGTGCGTATACCTTGGCTGGCTGGAAGGTGCGCTGAGCGTCCCCTACGAGGGCGCCAAGACCGTTCACCGCGGTGAGGTATTCGACCAGAAGCGTGATCACGAGGGCGATCGGCGTGGCTACCCGAACGCCGAGAACGATTGCTGGCATCACCGAGGGAACCAGCACCCCAAATAGCGTCCGCCGACGAGAGAGGCGCAGTGACCGTGCGGTGTCGAGCAGCACGGGGTTCAGTTCTTGCACACCCGAGCTGGTGTTCAGCAAGATCGGCCACAGCGCTGCCAACACGACGACGACGACTTTCATGGTCTCGTCGAAGCCAAGCAGCAGGCTTGCAACGGGAACGATCGCAGCTGGGGGCAGAGCGCGTGCGAATTCGAAGGTCGGCCCGACCGCTCGCCCAACGGTTCTCGACACCCCGATGCTCAGCCCCAGTGCGACTCCAAGCACCGTTGCGCCCAGAAGGCCTACTCCGAACGTACGCACGGTGTCGAGAATTGCGGGGATGATCTTGTCGCCTTGCCCGAGCTTGAACAACGCTGGCCACCACGACGATGGAGCGGGAAAGAACGGCGACTCGGGATCACCCAGCAGCTGCCAAGCGCCGAGCAGAAGAACTAGCGGGAAGAGTCCCAAGAGCGAGTCGAAGCGAAGTCGCTGTGTCATGGCGCTGCGACGTCTTTCACTACGTTACCCGGCAGCAGCGCCCGGGCTGATGCTCGAAGGCCGGCATTCAGCGCGACACCAAGCAGACCGGCGACGATCACGTACACGAACATGAGCGCTGGCTGGAGCGCTTGACGAGCGCTGATGAGTCCGTTGCCTATCCCTGCAGGATTGCCAACCATCTCAGCGACGATGGCCAGCACCAGACACAGCGATAGCGCCAGTCGCAACCCGACCAGAATTGCGGGCAAGGCAGCGGGAAACACGACCTTTCGGATCGTTTCGAGTCGAGACAAGCGGAGCATGCGGCCCACGTCTCGCAGCTCAGGAGCGATGGAACGGACACCGCCGATCGTGTTGATCAGGACCGGCCAGATCCCGCCGTAGATAACCAGCACAAGCTCCATCTTCAGTGAAAACCCGAAGACGAGTAGAGCCGCTGGAACGAACGTGATCGGCGGGATTGCCCGAGTGACCTCAAAGCTCGTCATCGAATAGCGATACGCCAGTGGCGACAACCCGAGGAGCAGACCTAACGCAACGCCGATCGTGCTCGCTATCCCCCAGCCGAGGATCGTGACTCCGAGCGTGTGGGCAATCCGCCCGAGCAGTTCTCCCCCAGCGAGTGCGTCTTGGGCCGCAGTAGCGATCTCCGACGGTGCCGGAAGGAACTGAATCTCGGCCACTTTGAACCGGACCAGCACTTCCCAAAGCACAGCCAGTGCAAGAAGCACCGATACACCGAGCGGGTTTGACGGGTTCCAACGATTTGGCCCGTCACTACGTTCCAAAGATCACCTCGTGGACCCGGTGCCGTGCCTCGAGAAACTCCGACGACTCGCGTGTGAGCATTTGTGTTCTCGGTCGCGGACTTGCAACTGGAATCTCTGCAACGATCTGGGCTGGTGTACCGTCCAAGACGAGCACCCGGTCGCTGAGATACACCGCTTCCTCGATGTCGTGGGTAACGAACACGACCGTCGTACCGGTAGCGGCGAAGATCTCGAGCAACTGGTCTTCGAGGTCGGCTTTCGTTAGCGCATCGAGCGCCCCGAACGGCTCGTCCATCAACAGCGCCGCAGGCTGAGAGGCTAAGGCCCGAGCTATCTGCACCCGTTGCTGCATGCCACCGGACAGCTCGTGCGGCTGAGCATCAGAGCGGTCGGCAAGCCCGACCATTTTCAACGCCTCTGCAACCCGAGACCGACGTTCTTCTGTGGGCAGCCGTCCTTCGAGCGGCAGTTCGACGTTCTTGGCTACCGTTCGCCACGGCAACAGCGAGCTCGTGTAGTCCTGGAACACGAGGCTGACCCCATCGGGTGGACCCGACACGGGCTGGCCATCAAATCTGACGACCGACCCCGCCGACGCCTCGTGCAGTCCAGCGAGGGTACGCAGCAAGGTTGTCTTGCCGACCCCCGAACGTCCCATGATCGAGACGAACTCGCCCTTCGCTATCTCGAACGACACATCATCGAGTACGAGTCGCCGGGGCCCGCGGCGCGACCCAACATCGGCGCGCAAACCCCGGCATTCGTAGCTCGGATCGTTAGCCACCCAAGACGAGTTCGTTCACATCGATTTCTCCCTCAAACTGGTTGAGGGAAACGAGGACGTCGACCCAACGACCGAGGTCGTCGGTGCGGATGTCCAGATCGAAGGTTGGCAGCTTTGCGTTGGCTGCGACGGGGTCGGGCATGCCGGTGTATCCCTGCAGGACTGCGCGGGCTTCGGTCTCGTTGCTTGCAACAAATGCCTGGGCTTGCTCGAGTGAGGTTGCGAACGCTTCGATGGCGTCGGCGTTGTTCGCCGCCCACTCGCCATTGGCCACCCAGAAGTTGGTTGCGAGCGGCAGACCGATCGACGCAAATGGATCACCGATGGAAACGTTGCCCTGGCCAACGAGCGCAGAGGCGAACGGTTCGAGCGCCTGTGCTGCGTCGACCTGACCGGCAGCGAACTGCTCGACGGTTGCCGGTGGCGGCACCTGGACACCTTCGATCGAGGATGGGTCGATGCCTTCTTGTTGTGCCCAGTACTGCGTCGCGACGTTGATAACGCCGCTCAGCGTTGGGCTACTCACACGCTTTCCAGCGAGATCGGCAACAACTTCGATGCCAGAGTCTGCGGGCACGATGACCCGCACGAACGGGTTGTCCTCGGTGTCGATGGTGTTACCCAGGATCTGGACAACATCGAGGCCGGAGTCGTTCGCACGAATCAGGTCGGTAGCGGTGCCGAGCGAAATCTCGACCTGCTGACCGAGCGTTGGAATGATCTCGGAGATGTTTGTGGCTGGCGTGAGCTCGACATCGAGGCCGTTGTCGGCAAAGAAGCCCTGTTCCGAAGCAACGTTGACGAGTAGACCGGTGGTGGCCGGCACGAACACGAGGCGAACCTTGGTGGGTTCTGGCGCTGCCGTTGTGGTGGTTTCTTCGGGAGCGGCCGTTGTCGTCGTCTCCGCCTCGGTCGTAGCCGGTGCCTCGGTGGTTGTCGTTTCTTCTTCGACGGCTGCGCTGTCGGTGGTATCGGTGTCTGCGGCGTCATCGCTGGTCGAGCTACCGCATGCGGCAGCGATGAACGCAATCGCGATCAGCAACGCCAGCCAACGATTCTTCTTCAAGGCCACTGTGATCTTCCCCCCAACTGCGCGGTGCGCGATATGAATGGGAAGACCCTACGACTTTTGCCAGCAGCGAATCAATCTGAGCGGGCCTAGGCGCTGTCGGCGATTGCCTCGGCCCGGTCCGCGACGCCGCCGAGGGCCCCCGAGATCGTGGCGAGCTGCTCATTGATCTTGGTGACGCTTGGTCCGATCGATGAGCACTGTGTTTCGACAGCGCGGACACCGTAGGTCGACTTGGCGAGGTGTCGAGCAATCTCGTGCAGCGAAGCCGAAATGCGAATGAGGTAGAACGCAAGGACCCCGATAACGAGAACGATCTCCACGACGGTGAGCGTGATCAGAAGGTTGCGCATTTAGGCGTCTCCCTCGGTGTTGCTCGCCGCAGAATCGCCCTGGACCGATGCGAGCAATGCATCGTGTCGCAGCGCTTCTTCGGTGAGCCGATCGAGGCGGACGGTGGTTTGGGTCAGCATCCACGTAGTTGCCGTGTTTCGTGCGACCGGCTTTGCCGCTTCCCAGATTCCTTCAGCCCCACGCTCGATGCGCTTGACCTGGTTCAGGAACGTTTGCAGTAGAACAATAGCGACGACGGCAACGACCAGGCCTGCACCAAGGGTGATCCACCAAAGTGCATGGGTGCTCATGATTCGCCTCCTGCAGACTCGAGGTATTCGCGTGCAGCACGCGCTGACGACGTGATGTCGACGATGTGCCGGTTGACCGTGTCGACGTTCCAAAGCCCATCGGTGTTTGCTTCGGACTCGTTGAAGGCCTCGATGATCGACTCGGTCTTGATGGCCGCATCCCGGGCACCCTTGATCATGAGCAACAGGAGCGCCACGACGAGAAGCACGACGACGAGAAAGATGACCCAGCCAATGATCCAACCAGATGAGACGGCAATGAGTGGCATAGGTGCTACTTCTCGGTGACCGTGGTCAGGGCGTAGTTGATCAGCGTGTCGTTCAGTTCAACGCCATGAACATCTTTGGCGTGCGCGGCCACCTTGGCCAGCAGTTCGTCTTTAGAATCGGCGGTCGTTGCCGCCTTGCAGTCGGTTACACCGACGTGTTCACAACGAAATTCGAGCGTCATGCGGCGGGCTCCTCTACTTTTGACACGTCGGCGACGAGGTCGCCGAGCGCTCCCGAGATTGCGCCAAGGTTGGCGCCCATCGACTCGGTGAGCTCATTGACGGGCTTGGTCTGGTGGGCAATTGCCCGGACACCAAATGTGATCTTGCCGAGCTGATCGTTGACATGGTTGAGCACCATGATCACGCGCACGAGATATGCGGCGATCGCCAGAATGAGAACCGT
>CALBVK010000152.1 GCA_937969345.1 uncultured Acidimicrobiales bacterium | reverse complement strand
TTGGCCTTCGATGGCGACGGCGGACTGGTCCTCGAAGAGCGTTCCGGTGTGCCAGTTCCTGGTACGAGCGGCTAAACTGACCGGCTATTGCTGTCTCTCAGGGAGGTCCTATCGTGAAAAAGGGTCGCCATCGTCGGTTTGAAGAAGCTCGTGCGCTGAAGCGTTCGCACGAGGTGGACCTCGAAGATCTCTTCGAGGACATTACAGACGCCCCTGAGGGCGAACATAAGCCTGAACATGATGCCTGGGCCGATCTCGCCGAAGAATGGGACAGCAAGTCGTCAGAAGCCTCAGACGATGATCTTGGCGACGATACTGTCGAGGAAGACGACGCTACTTCCTCGTCGGAAGCGGCAAGCTAACCACGGTTCCGGCGCCCTCGATGTGGGCGATCAGGGCATCGGCGATCTTCTCGCCCGCTAGCGCAGCGATCTCTGCGCGCAGATAGCGGGCAACATGGCCACTCCCCGAGTACGCCTCGGGGGCTTCGGCACACCACCACCCGAGGTCTTGGCCAGCCTCCCCCCAATCTGCACGTGTCCATTGACGTACGAGGTGGGTCGCATGGTCATTGTCGTCGAGATGGTGCTCGACGCGGATGGGGAGCTGCCAGCAGACCTCGGGTTTCCATTCGAGAGGGTCGAGTTCGGCGTTCTGAGCAGCGAAGTGAATTGCACATCCTGGACCGGTAACCGAACCCGGTCGGTTCTGAAAGACACATGCGCCGTCGACGACCTTGGTGACACGGTCGCCATCGTCGTCGAGGGTCGTCAGGGCGTTGACCAGAGCGTCGAGGTCTGCGGCCCGATCTCCGGTCTGCGGCGGCCGATGCGCATGGTGCTCCCACACCGACGCTGGCAAGGCGCCGGCAACCTGCATGACCCGAACCAGATCGGCATCGTCAGCGAAGTGGGCGCCGTAGCTGCAACAGCCACGATGGCCGTCGACATCGGGCTCGAACTCGATACCAGCACAGCCGGAGCCATAGATGCAGTTCCAGTTCGAACGGAAATAGGCGAGATCGAATATCCAGGTCTCTTCGGCGGTGTCGACAAACGAGATCCACTCGGTTCCGCGTGGTGTCATGGCTGGTGAGTCTGTCACAGTGCAATACTACGATCTCTTGCTATGTCAGGCGATTACGACCAGCTCATTGAACGATTGCAAACCATCTCGGAGGACATAGCCGATCTCGGCATGGCCCGCCTACGGGAGTCGATCAACGGAGACGCCGAAAATTACGGCAAGGAAGAGCGCCAGCTGGGTAAAGCCCGCCGGGCGGTAGAAAAGGCAGCCAACGAACTACGCCGCATCGACTATTTGTGAGCGATTCTGCAGCCTGAGCCTGCAAAATCGCTCACAAAAACTAGGGGGTGGCGTTGTTTAGCTGGTCGATCAGCATCCGGAGTCGGGCGTGGCCGTGTCGGTCGAACCGGAAGGCGATCCGGTGCAGGTCGACGTGGTCTTCGTCTCGCACCTCGGAGTCGGTGACCTCGATTCGCTCGATCTCGCCGTCCTCGATGATGTCGGTGAACTCGCTGTTCAGCGCGCTCAATTCAGCGTCGGACACCTCACGATGGAGCCGTAGCACGAGGCGTTGGCCTACGTAACGGGAGCTGTGGTAGCTGCGGTAGAAGCGGGTCATCTCATCGGCCGCCTCTTCGATTGAACTCGTGATGATGAACAGGTTCATGTCGGCTTCGGAGATGAGACCACCCTCGAGAAGCTCGGCTTTCACGAACTCGTTCCAATGGTCCCAGTAGTGGGAACCTTCAGGGTCGAGTAAGACAACGGGAACAAGTTCGGTCTTGCCGGTCTGCATCAACGTGAGCAGCTCGAAGGCTTCGTCCATGGTTCCAAAACCGCCGGGAAGCATGACGAAGCCAGCGGACTCCTTCATGAACGTGACCTTGCGCGTAAAGAAGTAGCGGAAGTTGATCAGCTTCGGATCGCCGGCGATGAACTCGTTCGCCGAAGCCTCAAAGGGCAGTTCGATATTGATGCCGAAGGAGTTCTCCATGCCGGCACCTTCAAGGCCAGCAGCCATGATCCCAGGCCCAGCACCGGTCATGACCATCCAGTCCCGTTCGGCCATCGCCGCACCCATCTGCTTCGCTGCTTCATAGGCAGCGTCGCCAGGCTTGGTTCGCGCCGATCCAAAGATCGAGCATTTGGGTATCTCCCGGTACGTCGCGAAAACGTGGAACGAGTATCGAAGCTCCTTGAGTGCAGCATTGACCAACTTGAGGTCGGCTCGTTCGACGTCCTCGAGGCTGAGACGTAACGCCGAGACGATCATCTCGAACGTCAGGTCGGTGTTCTGAACCAGCTTCGAATCGTCGATGAGTTGGACGATGTCGTCGTCAAGTTTGGTTGAGCCGGTGCGGTAGCGGGGAAGTTTGTCCACGACCAGATCGTACTTCTTGGCGCTCACCGGCCGGTGCCGTTCCTGGAGAGTTCATGACAGCCGACAACCCGACGAGTGGTTCTATGGCAGGCGCACGCCGCTGGCGGGTGTGTCTTGGCTAAACGTATTAACCCATGAGCCGTCGATCCGTTGCCACAACGAACTCACATACATCTGCTCGGTCGTAGCGTCATCCCCAATGCGCAGATAGGTCGCGAGGTAACACAGGAGCGCCGAGTCATCGGCCACGGGAAGCACGCGAGCTTCCTCGATGAGGTATTCAGCGACGGTAGGACCATCGGTGAGCTGATCGACGTGTTCAGCCTTGTTCGAGAAGCCCGTTGGGTACAGGCCAACGAAATCCTCATGCAACGAGGC
>CALBVK010000151.1 GCA_937969345.1 uncultured Acidimicrobiales bacterium | reverse complement strand
CGTTGCGTTCGTGAACGTGAGCGAGCCGGTGAGCGTGCCACTGTCGTTGAGACGGTCACCGTGGACGAGGTAGCTCGCAATTTCTGTGCCAGCTGGGATTGTGGCGTTCTGGTTCGACGAGCCGTTGAAGCTGCCAGCGGTCATCCTGTTGACGGTGAGGGCATTGTCCAGAATTTCGGCCTCGGTCTCGAGCCAGACGTAGGTGTTGGTGTTGCTATCGAGCGGAAGTGTGCCCTCCGACATGTTGGCCGGTGGTGAGATGAGCACCGCGCCGTTGGACACCGTTGGCGTGTCCGCGACGCACGAACCGGTTGCCGCAGCGAGGCGGTCGAGTGTCAAGACCGACGGCGCAACCCACGTGGTGGCGCCGAGCGCGACGCCACCCGAGAGGAGTTGCCGACGATTGACCATGGTGTCCCAGTCGGACGAGCATCTATCGAGATGAGTAGGTTTGAGTCCCTGCGACCGATGGCACCAAAAGTGGGGTAGCGGGGTCGGTCGCCTCGGTGTCGGGTAGGTCGATCGCTGTTTCGCCATGGGGCCGGTCCGAGGTGAGCAACACGAGGATGCTCGGCAGCACGACGAGGGTGGCGATAAGCGCCATCATGATCATCAAGGCGGTGAGCAACCCGTAGGCGGCGAACAGCGGCATCGGGGCGAACGCCAAGATTCCGAACCCGACCGCTGAGCTGATTGCGGACGCCACCAAAGCAACGCCTGTTCCCTCACCGGTGATCTGAGCGGCGAGCGCTCGGTCGCCGTGACGATCGAGTTCCTCTCGATACCGGGCAATGAAGTGGATAGCGAAGTCGATGCCGATCCCGATCGATACTGCGGCGATCGTTGCCGTGACGAGGTTGATCGAGAAGCCCGCGGCGAACATGAATGCGTAGAGCCACGCGACGACCATGATGATCGGCACGATGCTCGCCAAGCCATATCGAATGGAGCGCAAGAACACCGACCCGACGAGCAGGCACAACACCAGAGCGACGGGGAGTGAGACGAACAGCGCTCGGTTGGTTGCATCGAGGGAGGCCTCGCGGACAAAGGCGCTACCGGTCACCTGCACGAAGGTGCCACCCAAGTCGTCCGAGATAGCGTCGGCTAGTGGTTCGAGGGCATCTCGTGTCGCGGTCACCGAAGCTTGGTTGCGGCTGTCGACCACTCCCATTTCGAAGACCGTGCTACTGGTAGGCCCATCGAGCCGAACTGCCGTCATCACGTCGTCGGGCGTCAGCGCGAGCCGATCGGCATCGATCGGTACGCCGATGATCGATGCCGTGGAAATGAGGGCTCGGATCTGTTCGGGAGTGTCCGGTATCTGGTCGGTATCGACGTCGGTGATTTCGATGCCGGTTTGTTCGGCCACGATGGATTGGATCGGGCCTTCAGCAAACGCCGCATCGAGGACGTCGAAGATGCCAGCGTCTACGAGCACCTTGCCGTCGGCACCACGTGCCAGCGACGGGGTGTCGAGGCCCCGAATGTCGTCGAGATGTCCGGCTATCTGACGAAGGGCGTTTGGGTCGTCCAAGGTTCCTTCGATGTAGAGCAGCGCCGGTTCACCACCGCGGTCACCCACGTGGCGATCGAGCTGTTCGAGCCCGACGACGAAGTCGGTATCGCCAGCAAAGAAGTCCTCGACGTCGAATGCCGCCGGTACCTGCAGAGCGAAGAAGCCAGCGACGATCGTGATAGCGACGGCTGTCGGAAGTACGACGAGCGGTCGTATCGCTAGTTGTCGCACGAGCCGTCCGAGCGGTGCAGCAAGCGCCCCCTCTGCTGACGCGAGCGGCGCGTCGCCGACTCGAGGTCGGTCGGGCTTGCGTCGCTGGATGGCGACGGGGATGACGAGGATCACGACGGCGGTAAGTGCGGCGAGGATCGCCCCGAGCCATGGAAGGATGAAGACCAACAGCAACACCGAGGTCATCGTCAACGCCGCTGCGCCGACGGATCCGGCGATGCGAAGCATCGACGAACGACGTCGTGGGTCTGGCGTTGGCACAATTCCTTCGATCGACGCGATCACGATTGGCGCGGCGACGCCGAGTAGTAGGTATGCCGAAGCTAAGGCGATCGCAGCGCCGAACCCGAACTGCTGAATCGATTCGATGCCCGACGTGACGTTGGCGAGGAACGCCATGGCATCTGAGGTCAGGGCGAGCAGGAGTGCGCCCGATACCGCAGTGGTTCCGGCGATGATCGCGGGTCCGCTGGAACGGCCTTCGGCGCGCTCCTCTCGGTAGCGGCCAATCGCGTGGAAGGCGAAGTCGACCCCGAAGCTCACCATGGCGACCGGCACGATCAGGCTCAACACGAGGTCGTCTTTGAGGCCGATCAGATTGCTGATCCCCTTGAGCCAGATGATGAGGGTGAGGAACGAGGTGCTGACGACGGCCAGGATCCAATAGCTGCGGAAGGTCAGGCCGACCAACAACAGCACGGCGAGGATCGTGAACCCAATGAAAGGCCCGGCGACGGCGCCTTGTTCTTGTGATGTCAGGTTGACGTCGATGGCAACGCCGTTGGCTTGCCATCCGTCGACTCTGAAGCGCTCTTGGAGCGCCCGATCGAATTCTTCGGTTTCGGTTGATCCACCGAGGTTGACCGAGCGGTTGCCGAAGCCGAGCGCATCGTTGTCGGAAAGGACCGTGATGGAAAGCGCTGGAACGAGCCACCCGTCGTCGCTGCGCGTCGATTGGGCGGAGATCGCGAGCAGGGGTGAGCGTTCGCCCAAGTCGTCGATGATCGCCGTTCCGATCGCGCCTACTTGCTCGTCCGTAGCGGCAGTGATTCCGTCGATTCCGTTTTGGCGGAGCGAATCATCGACGAGGTCAGCGAGGCTCACCAGGCCATCGATCGTGCGACCGGTCTCGACGTCGAAATAGGAGATCAGTGTGGCCCCGAGGGTTGGGTCGGAGCGCAACGACTCTTGAGCGTTGAGCAATGAGCCGAGTGCATCGACCGTCAAGATGTCCCCGCTTTCGTGTTCGACGATGATCAACGTCGGGTGAACGTTAGAGACGAAGGTCTCGTCGATTCGGTCCCGTGCGGTGAAGACGTCACCGGTTGGTTCGGTAGATGCCGACGTTTCGGGAGCCATGGTCAGAAACGGAATGGCGAGCAGAGCAGTGACGACCGCAATGGCGGCGATCAGCCGGCCCGGGTGACGGTGTAGCTGCGTGGTGATGGTGGTTACTCGTGATGACATTGATGAGTTTGGCCTTTCGAACGGCAATCTTTACGTTGTCAATTTACAGTGTCAAGATCGACCATACGGAGACATCTTGACACTGTCAACCTGGTCTCGGAGAAAGCTGTCTACAATGCAGAAGTGCCCGTAGAAACGCCCACCTATCACCACGGCGATCTACCGGCCGCGCTCCGAGCAGCGACCGCAGAGCTCATTGCCGAGCGTGGCCCCACGGGCTTTAGCCTTCGCGAGGTCGCTCGCCGCGCCGGCGTGTCTCACGCTGCGCCCGCACATCACTTTGGTGATTCCCGAGGACTTCTCACTTCGGTCGCCACCGAAGGCTTCGTGCAACTCAACATCGCCTTTGCTGAGGCGGTCGACGGCCTCACCGACCCCGTCGAACGACTCAACGCCTGCGGCAAAGCCTACGTTTCGACCGCGGTCAACTATCCCGGACACTTCGGGGTCATGTGTGCTGATGAGATCATCAACAACGACGAGCCTGAGTTCGTTGAGGCCTCTGTCGGCGCATACCTGCACCTGCTCGGGATCATGGCCGACATTCGTGATGCATTGAACCCCGAACTCGACATCGAGGCGGCTGCGACGATGACCTGGTCGGCCGTTCACGGACTCGCAACGCTGGCTCCGGGACTCGACAGTGTGGCGGAGAAGACGGAAACAAAGACCGCGCCGCTTCACGATCTCATCGATCAGTTCACCGTAATGATGATCAGCGGCTTCGCCGCTCGATAGCCTCAAGATGACAATTGAGCTGGTGGGTGCTGAGAAGTCAGGCCCACGACTCGGTTTCGCGACCCGACCGCAACTTTCCCGAGGCACAACCCACACATGGGCGATTCATCGAAGATCATTTACACCTGGACTGACGAAGCACCGGCTCTGGCCACGCTTTCGTTCCTCCCCATTGTCGAAGCGTTTGCAGGCGCCGCAGGAGTAGAGGTCGACCTGGCCGACATCTCGCTCTCTGGACGTGTGCTGTCAGCGTTCCCCGAACGCCTCACCCCCGAACAGCGGGTGCCCGACTACCTCACCGAACTTGGCGAGCTGGCCAAGACACCCGAAGCCAACATCATCAAGCTGCCGAACATCAGCGCATCGATGCCACAGCTCAAGGCCGTCATCGCCGAGCTCCAGGCCAAGGGCTACGACCTGCCCGACTACCCCGATGAGCCAGACAACGCGGACGAAGAAGCAATCCAGGCCCGCTACGACAAGATCAAAGGCTCGGCCGTCAACCCGGTCCTGCGCGAGGGAAACTCGGATCGTCGCGCTCCCCGCGCAGTAAAGAAGTACGCACAGAAGAACCCACACTCCATGGGTCCATGGACTGCCGACTCGGCCTCGCACGTAGCCACGATGGGAGAAGACGACTTCGCCTCCAACGAGGTCTCCGCAACAATGGCCGCCGATGGCAGTGTTCGCATCGAGCACGTCGCCACAGACGGCGCCGTCACCGTCCTCAAGGAATCCGTACCGGTTCTCGCCGGTGAGGTCATCGACGCCACGTTCATGAGCGTCAAGGCACTCCGTAGCTTCCTCGACGCGCAGATCGCCGACGCGAAGGCACAAGGAGTGCTTTTCTCGTTGCACATGAAGGCAACAATGATGAAGGTCTCGGACCCCATCATCTTCGGACACGCCGTGAAGGCCTACTTCTCGAACGTCTTCGACAACCACGGTGCTGCTCTCGACGACGCCGGCGTCAACGTCAACAACGGCTTTGGCAACCTGCTCGCGGCACTGTCGTCGCTGCCGGGTGAAACCCGTTCGGCGATCGAAGCCGACATCGATACCGCCTACAAGGACGGTCCGGACCTCGCGATGGTCAATTCCGATCGCGGCATCACGAACCTGCACGTCCCGAGCGACGTCATCATCGACGCCTCGCTGCCCGCAATGATCCGCACGTCGGGTCAGATGTGGAACAAGGTCGGCGAGCTCCAAGAGACCAAGGCAGTCATCCCCGACAGCAGCTATGCCGCGCTCTACGACGCAACCTTCACGTTCAGCAAGGCAAACGGTGCGTTCGATCCAACCACGATGGGAACCGTCCCCAACGTTGGACTGATGGCGCAAAAGGCCGAAGAATACGGTTCACACGACAAGACCTTCGAGGTCGAAGCCGATGGCACCATGCGCGTTGTTGACGACAACGGCAACACCGTGTTTGAGCACGCGGTCGAAGCTGGAGATATCTGGCGTATGTGTCAGGTCAAAGACGCTCCGGTCCAGGACTGGGTGAAGCTCGCGGTCAACCGCGCTCGTGCGACCGGATGGCCAGCGGTCTTCTGGCTCGACGAGAACCGAGCCCACGACGCCGAACTCATCACAAAGGTGAACGCCTACTTGCCAGACCACGACACCGATGGTCTCGACATCAAGATCATGAGCGTCGCCGAAGCAACGAACTACACCCTCGAGCGGGTCAAGGCTGGAGAGAACACCATCTCGGTCACGGGCAACGTCTTGCGTGACTACCTCACCGATCTCTTCCCCATCCTCGAGCTCGGCACCAGCGCAAAGATGCTGTCGATCGTGCCGCTGATGAACGGCGGTGGCCTCTTTGAGACCGGCGCTGGCGGCTCGGCGCCAAAGCATGTGCAGCAGTTCAACTCCGAGAACCATCTGCGTTGGGACTCACTCGGCGAGTTCCTCGCCCTCGCGGTCTCCTTTGACCATCTGGCGGAGTCCACGGGCAACGCATCGGCCAAGGTCCTCGGCGACGCGCTCGATGACGCGACCGAGAAGCTCCTCGATACGGGCAAGTCGCCGTCGCGCAAGGTGAACGAGATCGATAATCGTGGCAGCCACTTCTACCTGGCCCTGTACTGGGCTGAGGCGCTCGCCACGCAGACCGATGACGCGGCACTCGCTGCAGCCTTTGGACCGGTGGCTGAGTCGCTTCGCAGCAGCGAAGAGGCCATCGTCGAAGAGCTGATCCGAGTGCAGGGTGCGCCGATGGATATCGGCGGCTACTACGCCCCCGACCGTGCGCTCGGCACCGCAGCCATGCGCCCAAGCGCCACCCTAAACGCCATCATCGACGCCGTCTGATTCCGTTGCGGCCACGGCTCCGCCGTGATTTTGGCCGCACGGAATCAGATATTGCGTCCCTCCGGAGGCCGTTCAAGCGCCACGGAGGCTGGGCGCCGGAGGCGGCGACAGCGAACGGCGGGGTGTCACGAACGGCGGTGTCAGATCTCATCTTTTAGCTTTGTGGCCGGTCGATGTTTGGAGCCGCTAGGCGAGAAACTCGGTTAGTGAGCGAAGCGAGCGGCGGTGTCAGATCTCATCTTTTAACTTGCCCTAGTCGTTGGATGACGAGTCTGCGCCGTTGGTTTCGTCGGTGAGTTCAATCACGTTGTGATCGTCGAGATCGAGCGTTTGAGATTCACTGGATTGTCCGGCCCTTCGACGCTTGCGGCCATACCACTCGCGCCCGATCAAATTGCCGAGGCTGAACATGAATGGTCCACCGAGCACAATGCCGATAAGAAACCAGGTCCGACGGCTGGGTACCTCGCTCAGCTTTTGACGCTCCGCTTGGCTGAGCTCGTCGGGGGCCCGGAAATCGCGTAGGCGCTCAACCCAGGTATTTGGGCGCCCGATGTCGACAAACTCGATGCTCGGGCCGTTCAACACCAACCAGTACGTGATCAACCCTGCAGCAAGAACGCTGAGGACCTCTACGATCTGCTCACCGTCGGGTATCGCACGACGGCTAAACGGCCCCAAGCGACCGCTCTGATGCAGGCGACGCGCCCAGAAGAAACCGGCGACGGCAATGAACGGTCCGACGAAGGTGACACCGGTGAAGAGCCAGCTCGCCCCCGAACCGAGCTCGCAGCGAGTCGAACCGTCACACAAGAAGACCTCGTTGCCGGCGCGGCCATGCACGAATCGGGTCGCAAGAAGGGCGACGAGAACGGCAATCGGGAGAATCTTGGCGATCGTGGGTTGCTTCATGGTCCGGGGTGCCAGCTCGGCGTCTGTCCGTCTTGGATGATCTCACGACCGCCGAAACGGGCGTCCCATTGGCCTTGCGGATTTTGGGTCAGATACTTGTGTTGCCACAGCTGCGTGCGGAAACCTTCGCTCATTCGGGCCGCCGCCGCAACTACGGCGCCAAAGACGAACCCACCAACGTGGGCGAGCCACGCAATTCCGTCGCTCGGTGAAATGAAGAACTGACTTCCGAACCAGAACGCCAGGACGATCCACGCCTTGATGTCGATCAGTGTGATGAACGCAATCGTTCGGACCTTCGCCCACGGGAACCACACGACATAGGCGCCCATGACGCCAGCGACAGCCCCGGATGCACCGATCATCGGAATTGTGGAGCCGGTATCGGGAAGGACATGGGCTGCGGTGGCCACCGCGCCCGCCAGGACATAGAAGACGATGTACTTGAGACGTCCGAGGTGGTCTTCGATATTGTTGCCAAAGACCCAGAGGTAGAGCATGTTTCCGCCGAGGTGCATCAAGCCCCCGTGCAAGAACATCGAATACAGGACGGCAAGGTAGACGTTCTTGCCGGGGAATCGAGGTGCGTCGGTCGGCGCATTGCAGACGGTCTCGGTGGTCGCGATTGCCGTGAAGGCTTCGGAGTTTGGATTGAGCACGGCGCAGAACTCTCGCTCGCTCAACGGCTCGCCCGTAGCGAGCTCGTCGGGAATCGCCGCGGTCTCGAACGTAAAGTCCGTGCCAGCATCGATATCGACCGGTTGAATGAGGAAGTACACGAGAACGTTGATGATCATCAACGCAATGGTGATCACTGGTACACGCAGCGTCGGGTTCTCGTCCTTTAAGGGAAACACGATCGCGACAGTAGTAGGTGTCGTCCGCTCGCACGCTAAATGGGCGTCGGAGACGATGGCTTCGTCGCCACCAGAACGAGGTGGGTGATACCGATTGGATCGGGCGCACCGTCGAGCGTTCGGACCGTGCAGACGGGGGTCATTCGATGTTCGACAATCCACTCGTTGGAGTATGAATGGCTCGCCGGATCGATGACGAAACCCGCAGTTTCGGCAATGGAACGCCAGTCGGCGAACGTGTAGTGACAGAAGCTCTCGTGCATTTCCGAAAGCCACGAGTCGTGGTAGTCCTTCTTCGTGAGGAACTCGTACAGGCTGCCGCGTCGGCATTGGCCGGTCCCCGGAGCGACCTGAGTCCACGAAATCGTCTCGCCCTCATGTGCACGGAAGTCGCGCACGAAGCGGTGCCACAGTCCCCACGTCGAAAGGCCGTCGAGGTAGGCCGTGGCATCGTCGAGTTTGCTCGTCGGTGTGGGGTCCGTGTCATCTGCTCCGTCCAACATGTCGAGTTCGAATTCGACGATCTCATCGGGGTCGTCGGGGCCACACACATCGGCGTTGATCCAGCGCCCTCCGCCCCGGGTGTGGGTGAAGATCGCATCGGCCATTGCGTGAACGTCGTGGGGCCCGACATAGCTCCACACTTCATGGGTGAGGGCCATCGTGATCGTTGTATCGACCGAGTCCTTCGCTAGGACGGGCGTGCGGAGAACGTTGCGGTGATGAAAGAACGTGTTCTGGTTGTCGAAGCCGCCCATATTGCGCCGATGCACGCAGACCTCGTAGAGATGTCGGGACGCTTCGATGCCGAACAGGTCGGATTCGGCGAGGGATGGCGCTTGCGCGAGTTGTTGAAGCAGGCTGCCGCTGCCACACCCGATATCGACGATTCGACCAGGGCGAATGTGCTCGGCGACAAGCGCAAACTTTCGTTCGGCTCCGCCATCGAATGACGCTTGGTAGCTGGCGTAGTCTCGCGTTTCGGTGATGTCACCTTCGTCCCCGAGTAGGGGATCGGCGAAGAGTTCGACGATTTCCTCGGTCAGGTTGTAGCGCGACAGAATTCTTGTGGACGCCGGATGGAGCAATCCGCTGATGGCGTTTGTCGATCCTGTCGCTGCGATGGTCTCGACGAGTTCCCACGGGCGTTGAATTCGCTCTCCAGCTGCTGCGTCGAGCTCGACGGTCGCGATCTGGAACCCTTTCGGTTCGAAGAGATCGATGAGTTCGGGGGTGGAAGACGCAAGGACGGTGTTATCGCTCGTTAGTTCGATCGCGCTACGACTCGACACGGAGACTGCATTGAGGAGAACATCAGCGAACCGATGTGTCGGAGGCACGTTAAGCACGGGAACGACGATGTGGTCCAGGCCGGTAATCGAGGCGAATCGCTCGATCGCTGCCTCTCTGCGATGGCCTGGAAGGGGGTTGCGTCGTGTCCCGGCGTGGTCCCAAGACGTCACGGCAAAGATGACGATGGGCTGCGGGTCCATGTGGATCGGGGTGCCGGTGGCATCGGTCTTCTTACCGGCGGCGAGGGCTCTCAGGTATTGGGCTTGGAAGCTGGTGAGCACATGGTGTCGTCCGGGAAAGAGGATGTACTTCACGGTCGGAGAGTAGCGCTTCGACGGCTCGGGGTGTCTCACCGCTAGGGAGAGCTGAATCGTCTCGCACGGAGATAGGTTTCTTGGTCATGAGTGCACAGTTTCTTGCAGGCGGGCCCGTGGCCGAAGCCGTTTTGGCCGATGTTCAAACACGCGCGGAGGCGCTTGCCGGGAAGGGCGTCACGGTCGGCCTCGGCACGATTCTCGTCGGCGACGACGGTCCGTCGGCTTCGTATGTGAAGAAGAAGCACGAGACTTGTGAAGCCGTCGGCATCACGTCACATCACAAGGCAATCCCAGCAGAGGCCGGACAGCAGGCACTCGTCGATGCGCTCAACGAGTTCAACGCCGACCCGACCGTCCACGGCTACATCTTGCAGCTGCCGCTTCCCGATGGGTTCGACGCCGCCGAGGCGTTGGCGCTGATCGACCCGGCGAAGGACGCCGATGGCCTGCATCCGGAGAACCTGGGCAAGCTCGTTCTTATGGAGGACGGCCCACTTCCGTGCACGCCGGCGGGAATCGTCGAGATGCTCAAGTACTACGAGGTCGACGTCAAGGGCAAGCACGTTGTCGTGGTTGGCCGCGGCACCACGCTCGGTCGCCCGATGGCACTTCTTATGACGACGAAGAACATTGGTGCGAACGCCGCCACCACCGTGGTGCACACCGGCGTCGACGACATTGCGTCGTACACCAAAGAAGCCGACATCGTGATCGCTGCGGTCGGACGCCCAGGCACGATTACCAAGGACATGGTCAAGCCCGGGGCTGTCGTTGTGAGTGGCGGCATCAGCTGGGAAGGTAAGAAGCTGCTTCCCGACGTGAACGAAGATGTCGAAGAGGTTGCATCGTGGATAACGCCTCGCCTCGGCGGAGTTGGTCCACTCACCGTTGCCATGCTGCTGAAGAACACCGTCGACGCGGCAGAACGAGCGCACTCCTGAGCCAGGCCACCCCTTCGAAGGCAACGATCCTTCGCCGAGGCCTTCGGCTCATCGGCCGGAGCTTTCGTGCGCACCCGGTTCCTCATGCGATCGCCATCGTCGGAGCCGTTTTGTTCGCCGTCTCGATGGTTGCGCTCAGTCGGGCGATTGGGTGGGTCACCGATGAGATCATCACGCCCGGTCTCGGCGACGAGGGTGTGGGCGACGACCAGCTGATCGCGGCGTTCTTCATCATTCTCGTGATCGCCGTCGTTCGCGGAGCGGGCGCGATCGTCCGTCGCTACTACCTGTCGATGGCCGAGTCGAGAACGAAAGGCACGTGGCGTAGCCAGATTTACCAGCAGTACCTGGCGCAGCCACTGTCGTTTCATCGCAACACACCCACCGGGCAACTGATTGCCCATGCCGACAACGACCTCGTCGTCGCCGGCATGGTGTTGCGGCCGTTGGCGTTCGCCGTCGCTACCGTCGTGCTCGCCGTGCTTGCGATCATCAGCCTGTCGCTCGTTCACTGGGCCTTCGGTCTGGTCGCTGTGGTCGTACTGCCCGTGTTGTTCGTGTTGAACCAGGCGTACTCGACTCGAATGGCTGGCCCGGCCGCCGAAGTCCAACAGGCGGTCGCGAACGTGACCGGCGTGGCTCACGAGAGCTTCGACGGGGTGATGGTCGTCAAGACCCTCGGACGAACGAACGACGAGATCGACCGGATGGAAGGCGTGTCGGCAGATCTTCGGGCCAAGCGGCTGGTCGTCGGCCGACTCCGAGCGGTCTTCGAACCCTTGCTCGAGATGTTGCCGAATCTCGGGATCATCGTGCTGCTGTTGATCGGTGCAAACCTGGTCGCGAACGAGAGTGTGACCGTCGGAGAGCTCGTGGGCGCAATGTCGCTGTTTAGCGTGCTCGGCTTGCCGATCCGTGTCGTTGGCTTCTTCCTGCAATCGATGCCGTCCTCGGTCGTCGCTCTCGACCGAATCGACGAGGTCATCGACTTGCCGATTCCCGCCGACCATGCCGGAACCGTCACCGAATTGCCGCCTGGCCCGATGGACCTCGAGTTCGCTGCGGTGACCTTTGCGCACGGGGACAACGTGGTGCTCGACGCACTCGATCTTCGCATAGAGGCCGGGGAGACCGTCGCGCTCGTCGGGGCTACCGGCTCGGGCAAGACCACGCTGCTCGAACTTGCTGCCGGCCTCGTTGCGCCAGACAACGGCGATATTGCGTTGGCCAGCATTAGCTACGACAACCTCCAGCCCCGGGCACGCGCCAAACGACTCGGCATGGTCTTTCAGGAGACGTTCCTGTTCGCTCAGTCCATCGGTGAGAACATCACCATGGGCGACGAAGCTCCGCAAGCTGCGGTCGAAGCCGCTGCAGCAGCGAGTCGAGCGCATCGGTTCATCACCGAGACCCCACAGGGATACGACACGGTCGTTGGCGAACGTGGCGTGACGTTATCCGGCGGACAACGCCAGCGGGTTGCCTTGGCTCGAGCGCTCTTCCGATCCCCGTCGCTGCTGTTGCTCGACGACGCAACGAGTGCTGTTGATGCAACGGTCGAGGCAGAGATCCTTCGAGGACTCGATGGGCACGACATGACCGTGCTCATGGTCGCCCACCGACTCTCGACCATCATGCTCGCTGACCGGGTCGCGTTCATCGAGAACGCGAAGATCGTGGCCATAGGAACCCACGAGGAACTCCTCGCACACGATGGCTACAAAACCCTCGTCCAAGCCTACGAGGGTTCGCAGAATGCGTAATTCAGAAAG
>CALBVK010000150.1 GCA_937969345.1 uncultured Acidimicrobiales bacterium | reverse complement strand
GTATTTCGTTCACGGAGAGGGGCCATCCCCGATTTTTTGTCGTTTTGCGTCCACAGGACGCGGAGGTCCCGTGCGTTACATCTTCACCGCAGCTGTCTGCACGCTGTGTGCTATCACTGCGCTTCTCGCGTTGCCGCCCATTGGTGGGCCACACGCTCAGCTCGTGGCTCAAACCCACGGCGACCGCAGCGCGATCGTCGAAACCGGCGACGACGGCGAAGCTTCGCCGCGTCAGGTCGTCACCCCGGCCAACGCAACGGCTCCGTCGACCAACGTTCTTGGCAACGTCGAACTTGCGCTTTCCGACGTACCAGAGGACCCCGCATCCGATCCTGTAACGGCACTCGAAGAGATCCGGAGCTTGGCCATCGAAGCCGACGAGGACTCGGTTGGTGCGGGAAGCGGATCGACCTCTACAACATCGTCGACGACCACTACGACGGCGGCCCCCGAAACCACAACGACCACAACCACGACGACGACCACGACCGCCGCTCCCACGACCACCGAAGCGCCGCCAACGACCACTGCAGCCTCGGTCGATAGCGACGACGGTGTCATCATCAGCGAGCGAGGCGTCGTGCTTCCGGTCATTGGACGAGCGAGCGCTGGCGGTTGGCGAGCACTCACGCCGTGCGGGAACGAAGTCACTCTCGATAGTGGCGAACGCGTTACCTCGGTCGACTTCGTCATCGATCCGGGCCACGGCGGCATCGAAAGCGGTGCTGTTGGACCCAACGGCGCTTCGGAGAAAGCGCTCAACCTGCGCGTCTCTGAGATCGTGAAGTGGTACCTCGAAGAAGCCGGATACTCGGTCCTGCTCACCCGCACCTCCGACATACGCATCCCGCTCAAGTCCCGAGCCGACATCGCCAACGCGCTGCAGCCGAAGGCATTCGTATCGGTCCACCACAACGGTGGAGCGACCCGAGTGCAATCAGAGCCCGGCACCGAGCTGTTCGTCGACGCCGGTAACCCCGAGTCTCGTCGCCTTGGTGGAATCCTCTTCGAGGAGATCACCGATCGGCTCTCGGGTTACAACGCTCAATGGGTGGGTACGTGGCGCAACGGTGTCTCGGCACGTCTCAACAGCGAAGGTGCCGACCTCTACGGTATTCACCGGTACACCCCCGACGTGGTGTCGGTAATTACCGAAGCCGGCTACTTGTCGAACGCGTCCGAAGCGTTGCTATACGTCGACAACGATGTCCAATGGTCCCACGGCCGAGCAATCGCCGAAGGGCTGATGCGCTGGGACCGAAGCGGCGACAGCGGCTCGGGATTCCTCGACGATTTCACCGATGATTCATCGAGCGGCACCGGTGGCTTCACCGGCTGCGTCGACCCCAAGCTCTAACACCGGCGCAAACCCACCAGCACTCACACACCAGCACGCACACCGCCGGCTCAACGCAGCAGGACGGCCAGCGCAATGGCGCCACGCAGCGACCACGCCGCGGTTCGCCACCAGTTGGTGTCGACCAGAGTCCGATGTGCATCGGCGACGTATCCGTCGCGAAGCGCCTCGTGGGCAGGGATCGACTTGGTGATTGTCACCGCGATGACAACGATTTCGAGCAGACCTCCGAGTCCAGCGAGAACCCTGGTCGTGTTGTCGGGGGCAAAGACGAAGAGCCCCAGCACACACAGACCTTCGATGAGCCACGGGAAGCCAATGAGTCGTCCCATCGCCTGCATGTGACGATCCTGAAAGTCGGCGTACATGATCCGATCGATCGAATCAAAGCTTGGGTAATGCACCACTTGGATGGTCCAGATCAGGCCCATGAGCCACCACGTTGCCGCCGCGTGGACGGTCGTCAGCGCGGTCCACGCCCCATTGCTCAGCGTCATCGAAGTCTCCTCAAACAGTGGTTGTTCATTGCCGTCGACTCATTGTGGCGACCAGAACGCAATATCGCCGCTACCAATCCTGATGGCGGCGAGGTCGTCATCGACCCGATCGACCCACACTCCAGCTTCGCCGTCGACCGAACCCGAAAACACGAATGCCGAACTGTCGGGAGACCACCAGGTCGACGAGCGCTCGTACTGGTCAGCGAAGGGCAGATAGGCAGACCCGAACTCTCGACTTGGAACGAAGGTCGTGCCTGCAACACTCGTGTCCCCGGTAACGAAACGCCAGGTGGCGTTGTTGGTACCGACCTGAAGCAGTGCCAAGGTTTCGCCGTCGGGGCTCCAATTGACCGCAGCCACATTGGTCTCGGGGAGCGTGGTCACGTCTCCTGTTTCGAGATCGACAATCGACACCTGACCGGCAGGCAGCGTCGGTAGTGGGTTGGTCTGGAAGCTAATGACCTCGCTCTGAACCCCAGCGTCGGGGACCGCTACAGCCAATCGCGTGCCCTGTGCGTTGGCCGCAAAGATGACCGGACCATCGGCCATCGCGAGGGGAGTGGCGGTGTCGCTCCCGAGACGAGTGACGGTGCTTCCTCCTTGGCCATCGTCGAACGCGACGATCGCTTCGTCGCCAGATAGCGCGACCGGTGCCTGGAACACGCCGAGCGGTGCGTTGAGCGATCGCTGCGTTGCCTCGCCAACCGCAGGGATATCGGCGAGAACCGCGCCACCGATGACCGCGACGAGCTCGTTGTTCGTCATCCAGTCGGTGAAGAACGGTTGCCCAGGACCGACCACTCGAATTTCACCCGTATCAGCGTCGATCATGATGAGCTCGATGCCAGAGGGGCCGTTTCGCAGACCGGCGATCCAGGAATTGGCCGGCGACCACGCCAAGTAGAAGGCCGGCGAGGGTACTGCTTGTTGTATCTCGATCGTGATCGAGTCGTTAGCCACTTGGGCGATGATGAGCTCTGCGCCGTCTGCGGCGATCGAGCTCCACACGATTCGATCGCCGTCGGGAGACCATGTTGGCTGGCTGTTCAGTGCCGCTCCACCGGGGGCTAGTTCGCGGCTGTTGCTCCCGTCGGGAGCGCTGATCACCAGTGCCCCGTCGGCGGTCCGGCGGACAAGCTGGCCAGGAAGAGTAGACAAATCAGCGGGCTCGGGGCGTTCGTCCCTCGCTTCGCCTTGATCGTCGTCAGGTGCCAGGCCGTCGTCGGCGGGCATCGTCGACGTTGCTGTTTCGCCGGGACCCTCGGCTTCTGGTCGAACCGCAGGATCGCCGAGCGAGCAGCTGGTCATCAGCAACCCAACAACAAGTCCCAAACAGACCGAGTGGAAACGAGACCGCCCCGACGTCCAAAACGCAAGGCGGCTCGGCGCAGTGCGAGACATAGGCCCAACGTTACCGATGGGGGTTGTCCCGACTGCGACCGAGCCGCTGTCGATATCTGGGCTATCCGCCCAGCTGCGGGTTAGTTGAACGGATCGTCGTCGTTCGACCGGTTGAGATAGGTCTCGCGAGTCGGGCGCTTCTTGTTGTCCGGAAACTCCTTGACCAATTCCTTGGCCTGGGAGACCCATTCGTCACGCTCGATACGTCCTGGGAAGAAGTCCAGGGCTTCGTTCACCGAAACCACTTCGGCCTTGCGAAGGCTCGCAAGCTGCTCCCACGCCGTAATGCCAAAGCTGTTCAGGATGCCTTCCATCTTCGGACCGATGCCGTTGATGACCTTCAGGTCGTCCTTGTGGCCAGCTCCAGGAGTGCCGAGCTTCGTCGTGCCCTTCTGCCATGCGGGCTTTGGGCGAGGCTTCGGTGCACGTTCGACCGGCTCATGGTTGTTCTTCATGATGGCCTTCGCCTGAGCGACCCATTCGTCACGCTCGATGCGTCCCGGGAAGTCCTCGAGTGCTGCGTCGACCTTGGCCACGCCTGCCTTATCGAGGGTCGCGAGCTGCTCCCATGCTTTGATGCCGAAGCTGTTGAGCAGTGCTTCCATCTGCGGACCGATGCCGCTGATGACCTTGAGGTCGTCGGTGTGCGACGCGCCCGGCGTGCCGAGTGTTGTCGTTCCGCTCTGCCACGCTGGCCGTGATGGCTTGCGAGGCTTGGGCTTTGGTGCCCGCGGAACGGGCTGGTGGCCAGCTGCCATGATCGCCTGTGCCTGAGGAACCCATTCGTCACGCTCGATGCGTCCCGGGAAGTCCTCGAGTGCTGCGTCGACCTTGGCCACACCGTCGGCGTCGAGGGCAGCGAGTTGCTCCCAGGACTTGATACCGAAGGTATTCAGCAACTCTTCCATTTGTGGACCGATGCCGCTGATGACCTTGAGGTCGTCGGTGTGGTCGGCGCCATCGGTGCCGAGAGTTGTCTGTCCCGACTTCCAAGCACCGGTGTGCCACGAAGCCGCACGACGAAGTGGTTCTGGCAATTCCTGGTTGGCTCGCTCTTGTTGCTGGAGCGACGCTCGGAGTTCAGCAATGGTGACATCGCGGCGTCCAACGGTCGCTTGCAACAGGGCAAGTTCCTCATCGTTTTGTGCCTGAGCAAGCTCTGCACGGAGGCGTTCGAGCTCCTCGCGTGCGGTGTCTCGCTCGGAGCGCACGCCGTCTGCCTCGCCTTGAGCGGCATCTCGTTCGCTTCGAATGCCGTCGAGCTGACCGCGAGCGTCGTCGAGCTCGGTACGTGCCGAGTCCCGATCTGCAATCGCTGCTTGTAGCTCTGCCTGGGCACCTTCCATCGCTGCAATCCGACGATCGCGCTCGGTCAGTTCCACACGAAGCTGACCGATTTCGGCTGCGCTTCCTGAAGCTGCGTTGAGCTCGCCTTCGAGTTCGCCGATACGGGCGTTGGCTGCATCGAGGTCGTTTCGAACCTGGCCTGCTTCGTTCTGCAGGTTTGCGAATCCGGAGACCTGGGCGTGTGCCCCGGAGAGTTCGCCTTCGAGTTCGCCGATACGTGCATTGGCTGCATCGAGGTCGGCCCGGGCCTGGTTCGCCTCGTCGAGCTGAGCCTCCAGGGCCGCGACCCGTTCGTTGGCCGACGCAAGTTCGGCGTTGACGCCTTGTTGGGCTGCCAACTCCGCTTCGAGTGCGCTCACACGGCCGTTGGCGGTATCGAGGTCGTTTCGGACCTGGCCCGCTTCGTTCTGCAGGTTGGCGAATCCGGACACTTGTTCTTGGACTCCGGAGAGTTCGCCTTCGAGCTCGCCGATACGGGCGTTGGCGGCATCGAGATCGCGCCCACGGGCGTTTGCAGCGTCGAGTTCGGCTTCGAGCTCAGCAAGTCGGCCGCGAGCTGCGTCTAATTCGCCAGCACGAGCATTGGCTTGAGCGAGTTCACCTTCGAGTTCAGCAACACGTCCCTGAACCGAATCGAGCTCGCCTCGAACCTGACCTGCTTCGTTCTCGAGGCTCGCGAAACCGGCGATCTGTGACTGAGCGCCACCGAGTTCGCCTTCGAGCTCACCAACCCGAGCATGAGCGGACTCCAACTCGACCCGGCTCGACGCAAGGTGTGTGTCGAGGTCAGCAATTCGAGCCTGTGAGGTGTCGAGTTCGGCGCGAGCGGCATCGAGGGCCGTCTGCAATTCACTCGTCTTTGATTCGCTATCGCTGAGCGCTGCGGCCGTGAGCGCAGCTGCCGCTGCACCTGCGGTGAGTTCGCCGATCTTGCTTTCAGAGCTCGCCACCTCCGACTGCGCAGCAGAGAGGTCGGCCTGCGCGCTGGCCAGCTGGCCCTCGAGCTCCATTGCTCGGCCTTCGGCTTCGCCAGCGCGCCCCTCGGCGAGCTGCAGGTCCGAACGAACCGACGCAAGGTCGTTCGTTGCCGTGGACATGCCAGCTTCGAGCTCCGCGATGCGAGCTGATGAAGACTCGAGGTCGGAGCGCATCTGCTTTGCCTCACCATCGAGTGACACGTAACCAGCGATCGTTGCCTGCGCCGAGCTCAAGTCCTCTTCGAGGTTGGTGAGTCGGCCATCCCGATCGTTCAGCTCAGCGCGAAGCGTCGAGATCTCGGTGTTGCTCGCATCGAGATCGGCCGACAGTACTTCGGTCGAGCGGGTTGCGGCGCCAAGTTCGGTCTGTGCCGACTCGAAGTCGGTCGTCAGTGATGCAACCCGACTGGTGAGCATGGTGCGCTCGTTGGCGACCTCGTCATGGGCGGCTTGCACCGATGCGAGTTCCATCTCGGCCTTCTCCGACCGGGACGCAAGCGCAGTCCACTCGGAGCGAGCAACTTTGCGGCGACGCCAGCGGTGGATGAGATACGACAGGACGTAGCCCAGCAGGAAGATGAGCAGAAGTGGCAGTAGTAGTTCCCAGAGTGCGTAAATCATTTAGAAGTTCTCCTTAGCAATGAGTTCGACACGACGGTTCTGAAGGCGTCCTGTCTCGACGTTGTTGTCAGCAATGGGCTGGCTTTCGCCGAACCCAACAGGATTCAGGCGTCCTGGTTCGATGGATTGCGTGATGTAGTTGACGACCGACTCGGCTCGGCGCTGGGACAGCGCTTCGTTGTAGGCGTCGTCGCCCTGACTGTCGGTGTGGCCACCGACCTCAACGACAGGGCGTGTGTAGCGGTTCATGGCCGCAACGACCTTGTCGAGCG
>CALBVK010000149.1 GCA_937969345.1 uncultured Acidimicrobiales bacterium | reverse complement strand
AATTCGAGGCGAAAACTTCTTACGCAATCCATAGCTCGCCCAGCGGCCGGACGCCCCTACAATTGGCGTATGCAGCGGCTCGACTCGCTTCTTCTCGCCAGCGTTGGCGTGCTCCTCGTGCATCAGGTCGCCTACACGGCTTCGGCGCTACTGGGATATGAGGCTTCCGTCGCGCACGGCCATATGGCACTTGCATGGTTCGCTGGTTCGCTCGCTGCCCTCTTCGCTCTTGCCCGTGCGATCACGCGGAGCCTGAAGCGTCGACGCCATGACGTCACCAGCGAATATGGACTCTTCGGTGCCATCGCTGGCGGCTATCTCTTACTCGAGCAATTCGAGCGTGCAATCGATGGCTACGGCACGTTCTCACTGTTTGGCGAACCGGTCTTTTGGCTCGGGATGGCTATTGCTCCTCTGATCGCTCTTGCCCTCCATTGGTCTGTTCGGTCGGTCGAACGAATCGTTGCCTTCATCGCTCTTGCGGCTCCTACGTCGCGGTGGCTCGAACCCAAAAGACGTTCGGCGTTCGGCGTAACGACCGCCGTCCTACCCCTCTTTCAACAACTCGCTACTGTCGTTTCGCGCCGGGGTCCGCCGGCTGTTCTGCACGCCTAATCACGCCTTCGGGCACTGCAGATCACACACAATCGAAAGGACCCCACGTATGTGGAATACATTGCTGCGCTGTCTCAGCGCCTTCTTTGCCGTTGCGTTGCTCGCATCGGCATGTGGCGGTAGCTCCGCCACCGATACGGCAGTATCGACCGACGAAACCACCGAACATGGCGATGGCCATCACGATGACAGCTCCGCGGTGCTGGAGGTTGACGCAAACCTCCCCATTCCCGCAGTGGACATCGAGCTCATCGAGACCGACACCGCCGGATTGTTCGATCTTTCCGTCACGCTGACGAACTTCACGATCACACCCGACAACGTCGACGGCGACCCCGTCGACAACGAGGGTCATATGCACCTGCTCATCGATGGCGAGAAGGTCGAACGCTTCTACGAACTCGAACGACAGGTCATGGTCCCCGACGGTGAGCACCTCGTCGAGGTGGAGATCAACGCCAACAACCACCTTTCCTATGCCATCGACGGCGTTCCCATCCGCGCAGGTCAGACCGTGACCGGTGCTGGAGAGGCGCAAACCAGTAGCCACTCCGATGGCGACCATTCCGACGCTGCACCAGCGGTGGAAGCTGGCCTCACCATGGAAGACGCTGACATCACCGTGACCGCCAACTACTCCGGCGGCGATGTGTCCCTGGACAGCCCAGATCGCGTCGAAGCCGCCGTCGGTGACGTCGTGATGTTCATGGTCACTAGCGATGTTGCCGAGGAGGCGCACCTTCACGGCTACGACATCTTGGCCACCGTCGAACCAGGTGAGGCAGCGATGATCCTGTTCACTGCTGACACCGCTGGCAAGTTCGAACTCGAGTTTGAAGAGTCGGGCACCTTCATTGCCGAACTCGTGGTGTCGTAGCGACCATGACGCAACTCTTGCTCGCTCATGGGGTGGGTTCGCGAGGAACCCTCCCGCTGCCGCTTTGGCAATTCGCATGGGCGGCAATCGCAGCGCTCGTCTTGTCGTTCGTCGCGCTCGGCGCGCTGTGGCGAACGCCCAAACTCAACGATGCACGGGGCCGCGCGGTTCCTGGAACCGCCGGCCTCATGCTCGCTGGCACCTGGCTGCTCCGTGTTATCGGCCTCGCCATCTTCGGCATCACCATCAGTGCAGCCCTGTTCGGCACCGACATCGGCGGTGAGGCCGTCAACATCGCACCCGTCAGCATTTATGTGATGGTGTGGGTCGCTATACCCGTTGCTTCGGCCGTGTTTGGAAACATCTGGAGCGCGCTCAATCCATTTGCCACGATCGGACTGCTATTCCCCGAACGCCGGACCGCCACGCCTCCGGGACACCAATGGGTCGCCGTTGGAACGATGTTCGGGTTCCTCTTCCTCGAGCTCGTCCATCCCAGCGGTGACAGCCCCCGGATCCTCGGGTACTCCATGCTCGTGTACACCGCAATCATGCTCGCCGGAATGGCAAAGTTCGGACGTGTCTGGCTCGATCGCGCCGACGGTTTTGCCATCGTGTTCAGTGCGATCTCAGCGATCGCTCCGTTTACCACCGGAGATGACGGAGCACTGCGAGTTCGACGCCCCCTCGCAGGGCTACGGGACGTCACCGTGCTTCCGGGCACCACCATGTTGATCCTTACGGTGCTCGGAGGAACCTCCTTTGATGGGTTCAGCGAGAGCCCGATCTTCACCGACATCATCGGTCGTCCAAGTGGCTGGTCGGCGGTTGTGCCGTTGACCGTTGGGCTCGTTGTGATGATCGGCATCGCCGCCGTTCTGTACTGGTCGGGGTCACAGGCAACAGCAAAGGTCACAAAGATCGGCCATGACGAAGCAGCCGACCTCTTCGCTCCGGCCCTCGTTCCCATCGTCTGGGCGTACGCCGTCGCACACTATGCACAACTGCTCGTCGACCAATCGCAGAGTTTTTGGTTTCGCCTTTCGAACCCGTACGGGCGTTTCGATGAGGCAGGTGCCCCGACGACCAACCGGTTCGGAGCAGCCGACGGCGAGGTGAACCTCAACTTGATCGACGTCGATGTCGTTGCGTGGATTCAGGCGCTGTCCATCGTGGTCGGCCATGTTCTCGCTGTCCTCTACGCACACGACCTCGCCGTCTCGCGATTTTCCACACGTGACGCAACCCGCAGCCAACAGACCATGTTGTTCGTCATGGTCCTCTACTCGGTAGCCGGTCTCTGGCTACTCTTCGCGGCATGAAGCGACGACTCACCTGCCTCCTTGTCGCGTGTCTTGCGCTGTCGGGCTGTGGCCTTGTCGGTGCCTCGTTGACGGTGTGCGACGACGGACTCGACGGTCAAAGCGTGGCGCGTCGATGGAACGAGCAACTGCTCGACGCCATTCGCCGAGACACTCCAGCACCGACCGTGCACGCACGTAACCTCTTCCACACCTCAGCGGCGATGTGGGATGCCTGGGCGGCATACGACGATTCTTCGACAGCTCTATTCGTCGATGCATCGAAACCGCTGAACGCAGACGAACGTTCCGTGTCGGTGAGCTACGCCGCGTACACGGTGCTCACGAATCGTTACCGAAACGCCGTGGGCGGGTCGGAGTCGCTCGTCTCGTTCGACCAAGAACTAACGCTGCAATGCCTGAACGTACCGTCGATCGATAACGAGGACCTTTCCGACGCAGCGTTGCTGGGCGTCGAGATCGCCGAGACGATCCTCGAAGACACTATCGACGATGGGTCCTTTGAGCTCGATGGCTACCTCGATCTTTCCTACATGGGTGCAAACCCACCGCTCGTCGTCGACGACCCCGGCGTTGGTGACGCCGCGGAGCCCGATCGTTGGCAGCCGCTGCGACTCGCGGAGGCCATCACCCAGAACGAACAAGTCCAGGTGCAGCCGCTGCAGTTCTTTATTGGACCGCATTGGGGATCGGTGACGCCGTTTGCGCTCGATCCGTCCCCCGACGGGCTTCCCATCGACCCGGGCACACCACCGCTGTTCTCCGAAGACCCCGAGGCGTTCATCGCAGCGGCGGTCGAGGTGTTGGAGTATCAACGTTCGCTCGACGTCTCGGTGAACGAGCGACGCGACTACGGACCGGCGAGCATCGGAAACAACTCGTTGGGATCAAACGATGGGTCCGGCCACGCCACGAACCCCGTAACCGGCCAGCCCTACGCACCGAACGAGCTGGCGGTCGCCGACTTTGGACGGGTCGTTGCCGAGTTCTGGGCCGATGGCCCAAGCTCAGAAACCCCACCAGGCCACTGGAACACCGTTGCAAACTTCGTCAGTGACGACCCCCAACTCGAACGCCGAATCAACGGTTCGGGCGACGTGGTCGATCGTCTCGAATGGGACGTGAAGATGTACCTCGCCCTCAATGGGGGTATGCACGATGCCGCTATCGCTGCCTGGGGAGCGAAGCGGGTATTTGACTCATCTCGTCCCATTACCGCAATCCGCTACCTCGCCGAACTTGGGCAGTCGACGGACCAGACGCGTGACAACTACCACCCGAACGGACTGCCGCTCATCGATGGCCTGATCGAGATCGTTTCCGAGGAAACCTCGACGAATCGTCACGCTGGGCTCGCTGCGGGCACGCTCACGGTGAGGGCTTGGGCTGGCCACGAGTATCTCCACAACAACTACGACGAGATTGCCTGGATCGACGCGACCACCTGGGTGCCATACCAGCTGGACACGTTCGTGACGCCGTCGTTTCCTGGTTACGTGTCCGGGCATAGTGCCTTTAGCCGCGCAGGCGCCGAAGTGCTGACCCAGTTCACGGGTTCGGAGTACTTCCCTGGCGGCATCGGCGAATGGACAGCTCCCGCAGGGTGGCTTCGATTCGACGATGGGCCGAGCGAACCCGTCACCCTCCAGTGGGCCACCTACCAAGACGCAGCCGACCAAGCGGGCGAGTCTCGGCTCTATGGAGGCATTCACATCGCCGCTGACGACGTCGACGGTCGCGTGCTCGGAGCGACATGTGGCCAACGGGCCGTCGCCAAGGCATTCGAACTCTTCGGATAGAACGTTAGGACGTCTTGCGTCCGGCCGTCGTCGACGCAGCGGTTGCAACCTGCTGGGTCTTTGGAGCGACCAGCTTTCCGAGGAGATGCTCTTCGACCGTTACCGATGCATAGCGGGCAGGCATGCTTTCGCTCACGAACAGATCGAGCGGAGCGACCTCGACGTCGAGATCGGGATAGTGGAAATACGCGACCGACCTGCGGAACGGCGCACCACCCGCTTCCATTGGAACCACACGGTGCAACGTCGACGGCCAAGAGTCGTTCGTCAGCATGGCAAGGACGTCCCCGACGTTCATCAGCAACGCACCCGGCTCGGGAATCACGTCGACCCACTCCCCCTCGGGACCAACGATCTGCAGCCCTCGCACCGGATCGGCGTCGAGCAGCGTGAACGTTGTGTAATCGCTATGCGCTCCCATCCGAAGCTGACCGTCGACGAGCTGCTCAGCACCGTCGGGGTCGGGGCGGTAGTTGATGCTGGCCAACATGTCGGGGCCGCTCGCAGAACGTTCCGCAAGCCATGGCAGCCCGAGGATCTCGCCGATAAGCCCGTCGAGGTGACGGGCAAGTTTGCCAAACTCATGGAAACACCCAGTGGCCGCCGAGGAGAACCCTGGTGTGACTTCGTTGGGCCATGGCGTACTCTGGCGAAGCCGATGGTGGACGTCTGCAGGCGCGGTCGGGGCGGTGTTGAAGCTCTCGAACAGGTCCGGGGGTGACGGCTCTCCGAGGCTGTAGCTGAGCGCTTCGCTACCCCGAGCCCGGTAGCCGCGGTTCGCTGCTGGGTCCGGATGGATGAAACGCGTCTTTGTGTCGTGGTCGAGACCGAAGAACACATCGCTTACAGCTCGGAAGTCCCGTCGACTGGCGTTGCTCAACCCATGGCCGATGAGCTGCACAAAGCCCGTCAATGCCAGCGCGACCTCGAGACGCTTTGCCGCATCGGGCCACTGCAGGTCAACGGTGTCTATCGGCATCGGCGTACCGTCGTCCAGAACCATCTGTGCAGACTAGATCGAACCTGTCGGGGACGCTCCCCACAGACGAACGAAGTCCAGATCCCTACGATGGGCCCATGCACCCAAACATCCGTCGCATCGCCGCCTTCGCACTTTTGGTCTCCCTTGTATCGACCGCGTGTAGCTCACGGACATCGGACGACTCGACCGCCGAAACCACGGCACCCTCGACGGCTCCGACCACAACAGCAGGCACCGAACTCGACGTTGTCGCCACGACCGCTGCGCCCGAGACCGAGAGCGACCCCGCCCAAGCGCTCCCGAGCACTACCCCACCCCCCACCGCCGCCGATGTCCTGAGCGGATCAGCCTTGGCCATCGACGGTCAGAGAACCGAATGGTCCGGGGTCATCGATGACACGATCAACTTCTCGATGTGGCTCGCTCAACGCGATGGCTTTCTCCGGGGCGAACTCACCTATGACACATCCGGACAGCCAATCGCCCTGCTCGGCCGCTCGTTCTTGAGTGGCAATGGATACTTTCTGCACGAGTTCGGCGACGACGGTCGGGTCAGCGGGACGCTCATCCTCGGGGACGTGGTCGACGGAAACATATCCAACGCCTGGTGGGGCGACCGCGATCTCGACCTTCGCTTCGCTGGCGTAGCCGACGAGCCGTACTTCTTCGATCCCCTCGTCCGGCCGGGCATCTACACCTACTCTTTCGCGCCCTTTGGCGATAGCGACGACGGCTGTTGTGGACCTTCCGGAAAGGTTCAGATCTCCGCCGTCACGAGCAATTCGCTCCTTCTCAACATACAAAACGTCACCAGCGGGCCTGGTTTCAACCTCGCGAGCGTCGAACCAACCGAGCTGCCACTCGTCAACAACGTCGCCCGGTACGAGGCAACCGATGCCGAGATTGGCCTGGACTGTGCATTCGACGTCACGGTGTTCGACGGCTTTGCCTTTATCGACTACGTCGATGAACGTTTCGATTGCCTGTTCGGCAATGCAGCCGGCGTCGAAGGTATATACGTCCTGACCGGATCGGTCGTGGAGCCGGCTGATTCTCCCTTCGCAAACGCCACCCTCACCAGCACGACCTTTGGAAGCGTGGCGTTGGGCGATACATGGCGCAGCCTGACCGATCGGTTCGACGTGGCCCCCTATGACCCGGCGAGCAATGTCTTTGGCACCGACTGTTATTACGTGAATATCCGGAACGACTCGCTCAGTCCATTTTTCATGCTGCTCGGCGACGGTGAAGACGCTGTCGTCTCACGAATCGAGCCAGCCCTCCCGACCCAACGCGCCGACAGTGGCATCGGGGTTGGCGACACCGAAGCCGATGTCGACGCGGTCTACGGTGACGCCGTCCTCAAGGATCCACACGTGTACCTCGGCGATGGAGCGAAGTACCTTCGAGTAGCTCCTGAAGCGGGAGCCGATGCCACCATTCTGTTCGAGACGAATGAGACCGGCGAGATCGTGTCACTGCGCAACGGCTACCTCGACCCAATTCGCTGGGTCGAAGGCTGCGCATGAGCCAATTCATCGCCAATCGAGCGGCCTCGACCTAGTGATGATGGCCCGTATCTTGCGTGACTTGTGACTGTCTTTGGGGCTGTTCACGCTGCGTGGCCTACAGTGGAGCGTTCGCTCTTTGGAAAGCCTGGCCGTGACATCTACGCCGAATACCGATCAAGACGCTGTAGCTCCCGCGCCTGATACCAATCAACACGCCTTCGATTTTGCGCCGCCGAGCGCGCCAGAGTCTCTGGCCCCGGTGGACGAGACCACCGAAGACCAGTCAGCCGACGAGCCAGCTGTCGACGCCGTACCCGGGGAGGTCGAACCCGAAGCCACCGCAGACGACAGCCCCGAACCTGTGGAACCAGAAACTGCTGAAGCAGAACCTGTGGAGCCAGAAGCGATCGCCGACGAGACCCCTGCACCGGACGAGCCAGAAGCTCCCGAGTCCGAAGCTGTCGAGTCCGAAGCTGCCGTCGAAGACTCCCCAACGGGCTTTGCCGCTCTTGGCTTGCGTGACGAGCTGCTCACGTCGCTCGACAAGCTCGGCTACGAAGAACCCACCCCGATCCAGCGTGAAGCGATCCCGCACCTCCTGCGCGGCGTCGACATACTCGGTCAGGCAGCAACCGGCACGGGTAAGACCGCAGCATTTGCGCTACCGGTACTCCACAACATCGATCCTGGAAGTCCCGCGGTCCCAACCGTTCTCGTGCTGACGCCTACCCGCGAGCTCGCGGTCCAGGTCAGCGAAGCAATGTTTGCCTATGGCAAGTCCCAAGGCGTCAAGGTGGCCCCCATCTATGGCGGACAACCCATTGGGCGTCAGCTCGATGCATTACGCCGCGGGGTCCACGTCGTCGTCGCGACGCCAGGGCGAGCGATCGATCATCTCAAGCGTGGTTCACTCGATCTCGACGGCATCCAGACCGTGATTCTCGATGAAGCCGACGAGATGCTCGACATGGGCTT
>CALBVK010000148.1 GCA_937969345.1 uncultured Acidimicrobiales bacterium | reverse complement strand
TGCGGAATATGTCTTTGCCACTATGAGTTGTGTTGGCCGAACAGTCGCTATGCTGTTCGTTCACCTGCGGGTGTAGTTCAACGGTAGAACCTCAGATTTCCAATCTGATGATGGGGTTTCGATTACCCCCACCCGCTCATTTCGAAGCCCGGGCCATCACGGCTCGGGCTTCGTACGTTTTCGCCACATCTCGGCCATGTTGGCGACCGCGGATCTCGGGCGGTAGTCCCGAGGAGTACACGGAGTGGACGACCATGTTGGCGACCGCGGATCTCGGGCGGTAGTCCCGAGGAATAGCAGTAGGCTTGCGCCCTGTGAATAGCACGCTTGAAACCCTCGACGACAACAAGGTCAAGTTGTCCGTCACCATCGACGCAGCCGAGTTCGAACCGAAGCTCGACGCCGCCTATAAGGCCATCTCCAAGGAGGTCCGCATGCCGGGCTTCCGTCCTGGCAAGGTGCCGCGCAAGCTCATCGAGCAGCAGTACGGCCCGGAGATGGCTCGCGAGGAAGCGCTTCGTCAAGCCCTTCCCGAGTTCTACTCAAAGGCGGTGTACGACAACGACGTTGACGTTATCGCCGCCCCCGAGATCGACATCACGGGTGGTCAGTCCGAGGGCGACGTCAGCTTTGATGCCGTCGTCGAGGTCCGCCCGAGCGTCACGGTCACCGGCTACGACAGCATTCGCGTCGAGATCCCATCGCCAATGGTCACCGACCAAGACCTCGAAGAGCGGGTCGACGCCATCCGTGGCCAGCACGCCGAGCTCGGGGCCGTCGAACGTGACGCCGCCGACGGCGACCACGTCACTATCGACATCGCGGGCACCATCGATGGCGAAGCAGTGCCTGGCCTCACCGCCGAGGACTACGACTACGTTGTTGGGTCCGGCGCAGTTGTTGCTGAGATCGACGAGAACCTCCGCGGTGCCAAGGCTGGCGACGAGCTGACCTTTACCGCCGATCACCCCGACGAGAGCCAAGACGACCAGATCGACTTTGCGATCACCGTCAAAGAGGTTCAAGAGTCGGTCCTACCCGAAGCCAACGATGACTTCGCGAAGGAAGCCAGCGAGTTCGAGACCATGAACGAGCTGCGCGACGACCTGTCGCATCGCCTCGAGGACGTCAAGCGTTCACAAGCCATCCAAGCCCTCGATGAGAAAACCGGCGAGGCGCTCGCAGCGCTCGTCACCGAGGACATCTCCGAAGCCCTCCTCGAAGACGAGATGGAAAACCGTGCTCAGGACATGGGCATGCGCTTGCAGGCGCAGGGCATTCAGCTCGAGCAGTATTTGCAGATCACCGGCACCTCGCCAGAGATGTTCCGCGAGCAACTTCGTGAGCAGGCCGAGGTCAGCGCTCGTGTCGATCTCGTGCTCCGGGCGATCGCCGACGCCGAGAACATCGAAGTCAGCGACGACGAGCTCGACGAGGAACTTCGGGTACTTGCAACCCAGCTCGATCAACCTCTTGAGACAATTCGGGAACAATTGGACAGCGCTGGCCGTTTGAAGGCCATACGATCCGACATGCGGATCCGTGCTGCGCTCCAGTGGGTTACAGAACGCGCCGAAATTGTCGATGAGAACGGCAATGCGGTCGATCGTGACCTTTTGGAGCACGACCACGACCACGACCACGACCATGCTGACCACGGGTCAGAGGAAGAGTAACCAATGAGCATTCTTATCCCGAATGTCATCGAGAAGACCCCGCACGGTGAACGCGGGTCAGATATCTTCTCCCGCCTTCTGCGCGAGAACATCATCTTCCTTGGCACTCCAATCGACGACATTGTTGCCAACGTCATCTCGGCACAGCTGCTTCATCTCGAAGCAGAAAACCCCGACCGAGATATCAACATCTACATCAACTCACCCGGTGGCGACATCAACGCGCTGTTCGCCATCTACGACACAATGCAGTACGTCAAGCCAGACATCACCACGATCTGTTTCGGGCAAGCCGCATCGGCTGCCGCCGTGCTTCTCGCAGCCGGAACTCCCGGCAAGCGTCTTGCGCTCAAGCACAGCCGCATCTTGATCCACCAGCCGTACTCGGGTGCTCAAGGACAGGTGTCCGACATCGAGATCGCCGCCAACGAGATCAACCGTATGAAGGTCTCGCTCGAGAACGTTCTGGCCCACCACACCGGCCAGACCGCAGAGAAGATCTCGAAGGACACGGACCGAGATTTCGTAATGACCGCCGATGAAGCCAAGGAATATGGAATCATTGACGAAGTCATCGACAACCGGGACACCATTGATACCTCTGGACCCATTAAGGCTGTCGACTAGTCGACCGACACTAACTGTCGATCATTAACTCATTTCGAACGGGAGAACCGCGTGGCCAAATTTGGTGAAGGGGGAGAGCTTCTCAAGTGCTCCTTCTGCGGGAAGTCGCAAAAGCAGGTCAAGAAGCTGATCGCTGGTCCAGGTGTGTACATCTGCGACGAGTGCATCGATCTGTGTAACGAGATCATCGAAGAGGAGCTTGCCGAGGCGAGCGACGTTGACTTCGGCGACCTTCCAACCCCGGCCGAGATCCACGAGTTCCTGAACACGTACATCATTGGCCAGGAACACGCGAAGAAGATTCTCGCCGTAGCGGTGTACAACCACTACAAGCGTGTCGAATTCGGAGCGACCCTCGATAACGAGGTCGAGCTGTCCAAGTCGAACATCTTGCTCGTGGGCCCAACCGGCTGTGGCAAGACGCTCTTGGCCCAGACGTTGGCTCGTATGCTCAACGTGCCGTTCGCCATCGCAGACGCCACAGCACTCACCGAAGCTGGCTACGTCGGCGAAGATGTCGAGAACATCCTGCTCAAGTTGCTCCAGGCAGCTGAGTACGACGTGAAGAAGGCCGAAACCGGCATCATCTACATCGATGAGATCGACAAGGTCGCGCGCAAGAGCGAGAACCCGTCGATCACCCGCGATGTCTCCGGAGAGGGCGTTCAGCAGGCACTGCTGAAGATCCTCGAGGGAACCTCGGCTGCGGTTCCGCCTCAGGGTGGACGTAAGCATCCACACCAGGAGTTCATCCAGATCGACACCACCAATGTGTTGTTCATCTGTGGTGGAGCGTTCGCTGGTATCGAGAAGATCATCGACCAGCGAGAAGACCGAGGTGGCGTTGGCTTTGGGGCGAGCATCTCCACTCGCAAGGATCGCGACGACCTGGGCGATGTGCTCACCCGCATCCGTCCAGAGGACCTGATGAACTTCGGCCTCATCCCCGAGTTCATCGGCCGTTTGCCCGTGCTTGGTTCGGTCGGAAACCTCTACCGCGAAGATCTCGTTCGGGTGCTCACCGAGCCCAAGAACGCGCTCATCAAGCAGTACCAGAAGTTCTTCGAGTTCGAGAATGTCGAGCTCGAGTTCACCGACGAAGCGCTTGGCGCGGTCGCTGACCAATCCCTCGCTCGTGGTGTTGGCGCACGTGGTCTTCGAGCAGTTCTCGAAGAGGTGCTGCTCGCAACCATGTACGACCTTCCAAGTCGTGAGGATGTCGGCAAGGTCGTCATCACCGAAGAGGTCGTGCTCGAAGGCGTTCTGCCGACGTTGCACAAGATGAAGCCGCC
>CALBVK010000147.1 GCA_937969345.1 uncultured Acidimicrobiales bacterium | reverse complement strand
ATGCTCATTGCGATCACGGCCATCCACGAGAACCCCGAATTCAGCAGGCCGTAGATCCCGTACGGAAGCAACACGATGGTGCTGATCCAGAGCGCACGAACAATGACGGCGGACCCTCCGAACTCCTGGACGAGCGGCGGCGTGATGTTGCTGGACAGCGCATAGCAGCACACCGCACACACCACGAGAAAGACGCCGAGTGGTTCGGCATCTGCGCCGGTGACATTGGGGAGAGCCAACATCGCTCCGCCGATGAATCCAATGAACAACCCCACCATCTGGATTCGACCCGGAGTCTTACGAGCCATAATGATTGACATCCCGAGGATGAAGAGCGGGCCCGTCGACTGGACCATGCCAGCGACCGATGACTCGATCCGCTGCTCGGCGAACGCGAAGAAGAGCGCCGGCAGCAGTGAGCCCGCAATACCGATGATGGCGATGATCGGCAGGGCGTCTCGATCGACCGGTTGGCGTGCCGATGGCACGAAGCTGAGCGCTGTTGCTCCCAGAATGATCCGCAGGAACGCGACCGCTCCCGGATGCAGCACGTCGAGGCCGATCTTGATCCACAGGAATGACGAACCCCAGATCAGCGAGTTTGCGCCGAGCAGTCCCCACTCGACCGGCCCGAACGCACCTTGGTTCGTACCGTCGGCAGTGACGAGGCCGCGGCGGGCGGAGGTGGTCATCGCGGCAAGCCTACGGAGGATCGCTGGCAACACGAGCCGAACAGTGACAGGCTCATGAGGACCGCAAGAGGAGCACCTGTGCCGCCGTTCGACGAAACCCGCAAAGCGTTCTTTCCGTTCGAGGCGTCACCAACGTGCACGGTTCGGGCCGTTGACGCCGATGCCCTATACGAGGTCTTCGACAAACTCACCGGCGAGGTCTTTACACCAATGACCGACCTCGGACTCGCTCCGTATCAGATGCCGCCCGACAACCTCGCCGAAACATGGAACGTTCACACAGAGCGTTTTGTGTTCTACAACGCCCAGAACCGTCCGATCGGATGGTCGCTAAGCGAGCAACGAGAACCCGACACGCTCTTCATGGTCTGGACCGGAATCCTCCCCGAGCATCAGAACCAGGGCGTGTATTCGTCGTTTCTTCGCCACTACCTCAACTACGCGAGGGCGTTGGGCTACGCACGGGTCACAAGTAACCACATGGTGAACAACCGGCGCGTGCTCGTCGCAAAGCTGAAGGCCGGATTCGTGGCCTCCGGAATGACACTCGACGAACGGTGGGGAGCCATGATCTGGCTGACCTGTCACCTCGATGACGACATGGCCGCCATCTTTAGAACTGCGTTCAGTCTCGAGACGTACGAGTAGTACCAAAACGAGGAACGCTGCAAGCCCGCACCAGCGTGACTTGCAGCGATTCGACGTTGTGATTGGACGTGCGCTAGGCGGCGTCGATGGCGGGGGCAGGAGCCGGGGCGCCGACACCAACAGCGACCTTGCGAGGCTTCGCCGACTCAGCGACAGGGATCGTCACCGTCAGCACACCAAGGTCATAGTCGGCGGTCAGCTTGTCCGCATCGAGCTTCTCGCCAAGCTGGAAGGTCTGGGCAATGGAGCCGGAGCGGCGGCGACGGGACACGACCTGGGCGTTCTCGGGAATCGTCGACGACCGGTCTGCCTCGACACGCAAGCTACGACCGTCGACGGTGAGCTCGACAGTGGCAGGGTCGATGCCGGGAATGTCGATCGACAAGACGACACCTTCGTCGCTGCGGACGACGTCGTAGTCGAGACCTCGTGACGTGGTCGGGAAGTCGCGGAATGGGTCATAGGTGTTGAACAACATAAGTTCCTCCTCGGGAACGGACGCTTGAATACTTGAGTGACATCCACTCAGGTTCTTATAACGCCATCCGCTCATACCTATTCCGGCTGCGTCCAGAATTTTCTCTCGGCCGGGACCTAGGTGAATTGTTCTCGCAACTCACGCTTCAGCATCTTGCCTGATGCGTTATGCGGGATCTCGTCGACGATCTCGAGGCGTGACGGCAACTTGTAGCGAGCCAGGGACTCGCCAGCGAATTCTCGAAGCTCTTCAAGCGACAACGAGGCGCCGTCGACGAGCGAAACAACAGCGGTCACCGCTTCGCCCCACTGCTCCGACGGCGTGCCGATCACGGCCACTTCGCCGATCGCGTCGTGCCCAAGCAAGATGTCCTCCACCTCGGCCGGATAGACGTTCTCTCCCCCGCTGATCACCATGTCCTTCACCCGGTCCACAACGAAGTAAAAGCCGTCCTCATCGACGTACCCGGCGTCGCCTGTATGGAACCAGCCGTCGCCGTCAATGGCCTCAGCCGTCGCATCAGGGCGGTTCCAATAGCCCTTCATGATGTTTGGACCCCTGGCGCAGATCTCACCTTTGGCAAAGGGTTCGGTCACCGTGTCCCCTTCCTCATCAACCAGTTTCATGTCCATGAAGAAGACCGGTTGCCCAGCCGAACCCAGCTTCTGTTCGCCAAACTCCTTAGCCAACACCGTGAGCGACGGAGACGTCTCGGTCAGGCCATAGCCCTGCTGAAACGGCACGCCAATTCCCTTATAGCGCTTCTGCAATGGCTCAGGAACCGGCGCCCCACCGCAGATCGTGATGTTGATCGACGACAGGTCAGCGGTGTCGAATTCGGGAACCTGGCTCATGAAGAGGAACATCGCAGGCACCCCGAACAGCGACGTGACCCGGTGCTCCTCGATCGCCCGAATGGCCGCTTCTGGAACAAAGTGGCGATGCAGGATGACATGTCCGCCACGTTGGAGAACCACGAGAGTGGTGACGTTGAGACCACCGATATGAAACAGCGGCGCCATCACCAGGGTGACCTCAGCATCGGTGTACTCACCTGTCATCAATGTGCCAACGTTGTTCCACCAGATATTGCTGTGGGTCAACATCGCGCCCTTGGGACGACCGGTCGTACCCGAGGTGTACATGATGAGCGCTGTGTCTTCAGGGTCGATGCCGTCGAGACGGTCGCTGGGCGATGCTCCCTCGAGCAGCTGTTCGTAGTCTTCCCAGAGGGCCTCCGGACCACCGTCTGTACCTTCGACACCAATCCATCGAGCGACCGGCACCTCGGCTCGGACCGCATCGAGAATCGACCGGTGCTCGGGCCCGGCGATAACCGTGGTCACACCGGCGTCGTCGAGCATGAACGCAAGCTCGGGGCCCGTCAGCCGGAAGTTCAGCGGCACGAAGACCGCTCCGATCCGGGCACAGGCAAACATGCACTCCAGGAACGTGTAGTGATTGAACGCGAGATACGCGACCCGCTCCCCAGCGTCGACGCCACCGGAACGCAGTACGTCAGCGACTAGAGCCGACCGATGCTCGAACTCGGAGTAGGACCATGTTTGGCCTTCGAAGGTCAGCATGGGCCGGTCCGGGGTTTGGCGAACCCGTTTCTCCAACCAGCCCGCAAGTGTGATGTCCGGTGCGCCCACTACATGTCCCCCTCTAGATATGCATGATCATTCCATACGGTCGCGCAAGATCTGCCCCTTGGAGCGAAACAACATTTTGCCCTCACCGAAAACGTCGAGCCGCTGGGCAAAGAACCACAGGACAGCCAAGCCAATAACTTCCATAACGACTAGCACCGGTAGGGACCGTTGAAACTCGGGTACCGCGGAACCGCCCAGCACGTCGGAGGCTCCGAGGAATGGCCACCAGAACAGTTCGGCGTTCGCCCACGTTCCGTCGAGGACCAGGTGCATGAACAGGCCGATCGGCAGGCCTAACCATTGCCGCCGGACCAACCGCCGATTTTGCGTGAGCAGCATCACCGCCGTCATCACGACGACGGGGGCGAGCAGCGTGTGAAGGACCCATGGGCCGCCGATGAGTCCCTCAGCGGTCGGCAGCGCAGCGCCCGCCATCACCAGCCGATAGTCAAGGGCCGGCGACGAAAAGACGATAAGCACCGCCGCGAACGAAAGGCCAAGAAACCAGAAGAACATGCTGGAGAGCTACACCAGCTTTGCGACCAAGCGGCCGCAGTCCGAGCACGGCTCAAGGGTTCCCGCTGGAAGATGCTTCCAGCGGTCGAGTTCGACCGCCGACATCGCAACCGGACACCCGCCGTTGTGTGCTGGATCGAATTC
>CALBVK010000146.1 GCA_937969345.1 uncultured Acidimicrobiales bacterium | reverse complement strand
CGAACAATTCGCACAGGTGGCGTTCCGTCACGTTGCCATTGCTCCGTCCCCGCACCCATCGACAAGATGGTCGACAAGTTGGAGAATGTCGCGAGATCGGCGCGTTTCATTCGCCACGCAACAACCATCTCGACAGCGTCGCGGTCCTCGACGTCTGGCCATAGGAGAAGCTGTTCGTCGGGAAGACGCTTCGCAAGCTCGGCCATCCACTCACTCGCCCCAGACCACGGATTCAGCACAATCGACATCGCACCAGCATGCCTGTCCGGGCTGCGGACCGTACGCTTTGCACATGTCGAATCGTGACGCCGTCGTGGTGGGATCTGGTCCAAATGGTCTCGCCGCAGCCATCACGCTCGCACGGGCGGGGAAATCCGTAACCGTTCTGGAGGCGAACGACACCGTCGGTGGCGCAGCGCGATCAGCCGAGATCACCGAACCCGGCTTCGTTCACGACTTGGGTTCGGCAATCCATCCAATGGCGAGCGCTTCTCCCTTTTTTGGCGAGATCTTCCCCGACCTCGAACGACACGGCCTGAAATGGGTGACCCCGCCCGCAGCAGCCGGACACCCCCTCGATGGCGGGCGAGCCGCCATTGCCTGGAATGACCTCGACCGCGCCGCTGATGGGCTGGCGGAAGATGGCGCCGCCTACCGGGCCTATTACGAGCGATGGACCGAGGGAATCGACCGTCTGGTCGATCTTGCCCTCAACCCGCTCGTACGCCTTCCACCACACCCGATATTCGCTGCCCGCTTCGGCGCCGCCGCAGCCCTTCCAGCGACAACGACGGCCCGGCGGACCTGGCAAAGCAAGGAGGCCCAAGCGCTCTTCGCTGGCCACGCCGCCCATGCCATCTTGCCGCTCACTGCACCCTTTACGTCATCGTTTGGTTTGTTGCTCGGCGCACTGGCCCACTCATCGGGCTGGGGCTTTCCGGCAGGCGGTGCCCAATCGCTCATAGACGCAATGGTCGCTCTCCTCGAGGAGCTCGGTGGCGAGATTCGCACCGGACATCGCGTCGAAACGTTGTCGGACCTTCCATCGGCTACTGCGACGATTTTCACCCTGACCCCCGGCCAAGTCGAATCGATCGCAGGGTCGCACTTCTCCGATCGATATCGAGCATCGTTGCGCAACTTTGCCTATGGCCCGGGTGCGTGGAAGGTCGACTATGCCCTCGACCAGCCGATCCCGTGGACCAATCCCGAACTTTGCTCGGCAGGCACCGTTCACGTCGGGGGGACACTCGACGAGATCGTTCGGGCCGAGGCGGCGGTCGGAGCGGGGCGTCACAGCGACCGGCCGTTCGTGCTCGTTGCCCAGCACAGCCTCTTCGATAAACGGCGAGCCCCAGACGGCAAGCACACGGCCTGGGCCTACGTGCATGTCCCCAACGGGTCGACGGTCGACCAAACCGAAGCTCTCGAACGGCAGATCGAACGGTTCGCCCCTGGGTTTCGCGATGTGATCCGAACGCGGACCACGACCTCGACGGTCCAGCTCGAGGCGCAAAACGCGAACTTAGTCGGCGGTGACGTAGGCGGCGGAAGCTACGCCGGCACACAGCTATTTATGCGACCCCGACCGCAACGCAATCCGTTTACAACACCCGATGATTCACTGTTCATCGGCAGCGCCGGAACCACTCCGGGTGCAGGAGTACATGGCATGAGTGGAGCGGGCGCAGCCACTCGTGCCCTCCAGACCGTTCTACGTTGAATCGCCGGGTTACCGACCGGTAATAGCTGGCGCTAGCATCGATGTTGGTCTCGGATCGAGATCGACAGCGGAGGCGGGCGGAAATGAGAGCCAATGGACTCCCCCACCCAACGGCAGGACACCCCTGACGAGATTGAGGAACGCCACGAGAGGGCGGGCATGTACCTCGCCGCGCTCGCATTGTTTACGGTCCCGATTCTGATTATTGGGGCAATGGTGTCGACGAGGACGACCGACGCTGAGTCGGTGGCACCCCTCGAACCAGATACTCGGTCGGGGCTCGACAGTCTCGAGGTCGAGGCGTCGGAGATCACGATCGACGAGCCGTCGGGTTCCAGTCCAGAGAACAGCTCGACAGGCACCGGCGACAACGCAACCTCGCAACCCGTTGCCGACTCTCCAGTCGAACAGTTTCCAGCCATCCCAACCAACGCCATTGGAGTGGCGGTGTATAACCAGGCCACCGACGACCCTGGCACATTTTCTTTTGCGATACGACTCACGAGCGAGTCGGCCAGCCCAGAGCTCGGCACCGATATCTTCACCATTGCCGTCGTCAACGACGCCGAAGAGTCCGTACCGTCGATCAGCCGCTTCGAGCACGACACCCTCCCGCCCGGTTCCTCTGCGCTCGCGCTCGTGCGGGCCGAGAACGTCGGCTCCGGGGACCACTATGTAGTCGTACGCGTGGGCGAGACCGAGCTCGATCGCGCCATCATCGAACCCGCTGAATAGCGACGCGTTGCACACTTCGGAAATTCAACCCGCTTCGCCCGCGATCATCAACCATGTACTCTGAGGTCCGGCGGCGGTTCTAGGGAGAGATGTGGAGTCCGAGACGGATGTGCCTCCAGTAGGCGCGGGCGACCAGGATGACGACGAACGCGCAGGTCTATATCTGGCAGCGATCATCGCTCTGGCAGTGCCGGCCCTGATCGTGCTGGCCTTCTTCCTGTCCAGCACAGGCTCGTCGGACCGAACGGATTCTCAGTCATCCAACTCGGGCCTCGATCGCGTCGACGTTGGTCCGACTGGGGATGAAGAGGTCACCGTCGAAGTTGCTGGTGCTGGCGCGAGCCAAGAGGAGAACGTCTCGGTAGAGATTGGGTCAGCCGCATCGATCGCGGCGAGCCCCGTCGACGGCGACACCTCCAGCGGCGCCACCTCGAACGAGGATGCCGCGACCGGTCCGACCGCTACGGACCAACCGACGACAACGATCAGCGTCACCTCGTCGACGGCCGCACCATCAACGACCGCACCGTCCACAACAGGACCAACGACCTCGACATCTACGACAGCACCAACGTCGACCACAACATCGACGACGAGCACGTCAACAACGACTACATCGACGACCGAGCCGCCCCCTGACGAAGAGCCGGCGGAGTTCGCACAGCGCATCGACATCGGCCGAATCGGCGAGTCCACCCTGCAGTTCAGGTTCTCGTCCGCGACCACGACGTCATACGTCGTCACCGTGCGATCGGGCGCCACCGTCGTCACGAGCAAGTCCGGTGGAACCCAGGCCAACCAACTCGTCAACGAGACCGTTCAGGGTCTCACGCCTGGCACCGACTACACCGTGCAGGTCACACTCAACGGGCCACCTTCGGTGGACTCGCCTCGGGTGTCCTTCCGCACCTCGGGGGGAGACGACCCCACTCCCGCCGACACACCCGTCGCTGTTCAGGGCCTGCGTCTCGTGTCGACCGGTTCGACGCGCTTCGAAGTCAACTACGAGTCGAACATCTGCGCCAATGGGTCGTTCGTCATTCGCGAACAAGGTGGAGCGGTCGTCGGAAGCAACGCTGGCCAGGTCTCGGGCTGCACCACCCGGCATCTCGCAATACCCGGCTTTTGGACAGCGGCGCTACAGCCCAACACCACCTACGTAATCACCGTGACCGTCGAAGCGAACGGCGCGGGCAAGGGTGGCGGCAACACCTCGAGCCAATCGCTTACGGTCACAACAACGGGCTAGTCGATCTGCCCCGTCATGCGGCCCCGACCTATGGTCACAAGATGAAGAAGGCCGAACAAGTCGCAATCGTTGGAATTCTCATCGCGCTCGCGGTGGGGGCGCTCATTGCATGGGCCGGCAGCGACGGCGGCGAAACCGTGGGCAGCATCCAGCTCTTCGCCCTACTGACAGCCTTCGCCTTCGCCGTCAATATCGCCGCATTTGTTCCGTCGTTCATTGCGCGAACCGAGCACTACTACGACCTCACTGGGTCGTTCACCTACATCTCCATCACGATCGCCGCCCTCGCACTGTCCTCGGACCTCGACACTCGCTCGGTGATCATTGGCGTCCTCGTTCTGCTCTGGGCAGGACGTCTCGGATCGTTTCTCTTCCGTCGCGTCAAGCGCGCCGGAAAGGACGGGCGTTTCGACGTCATCAAGCACAACTTCCTTCGGTTCTTGATGTTCTGGGTAATCCAAGGGTTGTGGGTGACGGTCACAGCGGGTGCAGCGTTTGCTGCGATCTCTTCTGGGAACAAAGCAGACCTCGGCGTCCTCGGCGTCATCGGCCTGATCATCTGGATCGTCGGATTCGTGATCGAGGTCGTCTCCGACCGCCAGAAATCAGCCTTCAAGAACGATCCAGCCAACGACGGCAAGTTCATCAACGTCGGCCTTTGGGCCTGGTCGCGACACCCGAACTACTTCGGGGAGATCACGTTGTGGACGGGCATGGCGATCCTTGCCTATCCGGCACTCTCTGGCTGGCAGCGAATCACGTTGATCTCGCCGGTCTTCGTCGTGTTCCTGCTGACGAAGATCAGTGGTCTGCCGGCGCTCGAGAAACGCGCGGATAAGAAATGGGGCGGGCAGCCCGATTACGAGGCGTACAAGGCAGCGACCCCGGTCCTCGTACCGCGTCCACCGAAGTCCTAGCTCAGGTTGTGGTAGTCGACCGCTAGTCGACAGTGGAACGACCTGCGGTCGCGTCGGCCACGTTCTGCCGCAAATCACCAAGCACGTCGATGGCAACCTCTACGTATCTCGTCACACGACCGGCGTAGACAACATCGACATCGATACCCCCAACGACGCCCATTGCTCGAATGACGGCATCGGTATCGCCGTGATCATGGACGATCACGGCACCGATCTTCTCAAACCACTGCTCGGTGCTGGCCCGATCGAGGGCAAGGCCCGCAGCGCCTCCATATGCTCGAACGAGACCGCCAACGCCAAGCTTCGTGCCGCCCCAATAGCGCGACACGATCACGGCCGTGTCGACGAGGTCACGGCCGGTCAGCTGCGCCAGTATCGGCCGGCCAGCCGAGCCACCCGGCTCACCATCATCACTGGCCCGATCGATCGCGGGCGACGCGATTCTCCACGCCCAGCAATGATGGCCGGCGTCTGGCATTTCGGCTCGGACGCCGTCGAGGGCAGCTTTGGCAGCATCCTCTGACGTCACGGGCACAACCGTTGCAATGAACCGAGATCCCTTTGACGGTTCCGCCTCATGGCGAACACGAGCGCACACCGTTGATGCCATACTCCGAGACTACGCCGAAGCGCCAACCCCCATAACGCGGGGTCTGACCCTTTGTTATGGGGGTTGGCGTGGTCAGTCTTTGTGCTCGACGTACTGTGCGAGTCGGGCCATGACCACATCGTTGGACTTATCTACCGAGCCACTATCGAACGGCGGTTGTGGGTCGTACTCGATCATGAGCTGCATCGCCTTCGCCGCCACATCATCGACGAGCAGCTCGGAGAGTCGAAGCGCCATGTCGATCCCGGACGACACACCGGCCGCAGTGATAATTCGCTCATCGAGGTGTTCGACAACACGGTCACCGGTGGCGGTTGCACCCTGACGTTCGAGCATTCCGTACGTGCTCCAATGGGTGGTGGCGGTTAACCCCTTGAGGAGCCCCGCAGCTCCGAGGACGATCGACCCGGTACAGACCGACGTGGTGAACCTGGTGTGCTCGTGGGCTGACCGCAGCCAGGCGAGAAGTTCTTCGTCTTCCATCGCTACTCGGGTGCCAACTCCGCCAGGGACGACGATGACGTCGGGGGTTGGCTTGTCGGCATAGGTGGCATCGGAGATGATGCCGAGAAATCCGTTCTCCGTGCGGTACTCGCCAGTCCGTGCCCCGATGAATGTGACGGTGGCGCCGGGCAAGCGTTGCAGCGTTTCGTAGGGTCCGACTGCGTCGAGTGCGGTTAGGCGGTCGAATATTGGGATGACGATGTCGATCGGTGGTGCGTCGGCGACGGAGTCTGTGGTGCTCATGGGGTTCCCTGTTCTTGTTTCGGCTTGTTGTTGGGTGTGTTCGTGGTGGAGGTAGTGGAGGTGAGGGTTGTCGTTCGGCGATAGTCGGCGGGAGAGATCCCGAGTCGCCGGTGAAAGGCTCGCCGAAGTGTTTCTGGACTTGAGAATCCGGTTCTGGACGCGACCGCAGCAAGTCCTGTCGTCTCTCGCTCCAGGATCGATCGGGCTGCTTCGACCCGGATTCGATCCACATACCGCGCTGGCGATTCGCCAACTTCGGTACGAAAGATCCGAGTGAAGTGCCGCTCGGACATGCCGACCGAAGCGGCAAGCGTCGCGACGGTCAGGTCCGACTCGGGTGAACGGTGGATCAGATCACACGCGTCTCGGATGGGTTGGACTTCGGTGGCTTCGCTCCATACCGGCGCACCGAACTGGCTTTGACCGCCCGGCCGACGAAGGTAGACAACGAGGTGTCGAGCAACGATTTGGGCGACCGATGCTCCGCAATCGGCTTCGACCATGGCGAGCGCAAGGTCGATTCCAGCGGTGACGCCAGCTGATGTCCAGACCTTGCCGTCGACGAGGAAGATTGGATCAGGGTCGACCCGCAACCGTGGAAATCGGGTGGCCAGCAGCCCAGCCCACGCCCAATGGGTCGTCACTCGTTGTTCGGTGATGAGGCCGGCTTCGGCGAGCAGAAACGTGCCGGTGCACACCGACGCAACCCGTTCTGCATCGGTGGCACATCGCACCATCCACTCAAGCATCTCTGAGTGTTCGCCCAGA
>CALBVK010000145.1 GCA_937969345.1 uncultured Acidimicrobiales bacterium | reverse complement strand
ACAACGGTCTCCCCGGGGTGCGGGACGATGGTCGACTCGACCGCCCAACCAACACGACGGCGAAAGTCCTCCGAGCGCTCGGTATACGGATAGGCATCCCACTTACGGGTCTGCACGAAACGCTCCCACACCCCCTGCATAGCTTGCTCGCCAATCGTGTCGATCGGCCGCTGATCGGCGGGCAGCTCGCCATACATGTGGATCTCCGCCAGCGACTCGAGCACCGACACCTCGAGGCCGTGATGCTCAGCAATGGCCTTACCCGTGTCGTTCGCCCTCGATAGCTGCGAGCTATAGACGGCATCGATCTTCTTGTCGGCCAAATACCGGCCAACACAGTCGGCCTGGGCCCGGCCGAAGTCCGACAGCGGCGGGTCGACCCAATCGGCTGACACCGACGTCGTTGGGTCCGGCCACTGTTGCTGGCCATGACGAACCAAAATCAGCGTGCCGGTGTCGGGCTGATTGTTCAGGAACGCCCGGTCGATTGGCGACGGCCCCCGCTTCGCTGGTTCGGGTCGCTTGGGGGAGTCGCTGTTGGTCATTGCGCAAGCTTGCCGGGCAACGGCGTCGACGGCCAGTCGGGCCGGAGGCGAAACCGCCGTGCACGACCGGAAGTTGCTCTGGTCCCGGGTGTAGTTTCCGGTGGGTGACGAACGAGCTGACAGACGAGCAGTTGCACGACGCCGCAGCCGGCGACCTCAAGGTGCTCGCCGTGCTCATGTTCGCCAGCTCCACGGCATTCGCACTGGTGAACCTATGGGTCGGGACCCTCGGGTTCACGGCAACCGGCATCACGATCCTGTCCTCGGCGATCACGAGCACGGGCCTGTTCGAACACAACAACGTCATCGCCGCGTTCGTCAAGGTCGGATTCGGCTTCAGCGGACTCGCCGCCCCCGTGTTCGGCGTCGCCGGAATCGTGCTCGGCCTCTTCGGCATCATCTGGGGCTGGGCCGTGCTCGCGGGAGCGGTCCTCTACTTTGCACTGTCGCTGCTCGGCCTCGAGATACTCGAACGGGCCGAAAACACCGGCGTCATCTCGAGCTTCTGACGGCGACTATTCGAGCGTCGAGTCGGTGATCGTCGGGAAGCCGTTGCCCAGATAGAAGATGCCGGGCAGACCCTGCGTCTCGAAGCCAGCGCTTGAGTTGTTGCGCAGCGTCGACCCCGTGAACGACATCGTTCCGGTTCGGTTGTTGCTCACAAAGAACACCGCGCCGCCGCCCTCGTTGGCGGTGTTGTTCGTGATCTGGGTGTTGCGCAACGTGAGCGTGAAGAAGTTGCCATCGAGGTAGATCGCGCCGCCGCTACCGCCACCCGGCGTTCCGGCCTGGGCAGGGTTCGCCCCGTTGCCGATCGCTTGATTGTTCGTCATAACCGAATCGGTGATCACCCACGACACACCAATGCTGCTTATTGCGCCACCGTTCGAACACACGCCATTGCGGAAGGTCGACCCGGTCACCTGCACGGGCAGGTCCTGGAACTGATCGAACACACGCAACGCCGCGCCACCGACATCGGGGCCGGTGCTGTCACAACGGTTGTTCTCAAACGTCGAGTCGATCACCTCGAAACGGCCACCGCGAACAAAGATCGCGCCGCCGCCGCCACCTTCTTCATGCTGGCCGGTTGCGTTGCCGTTGATGAACCGCATGTTCTCGATCGTCAAGCGAGGGTGGTCCTGATCGTTGCAATGCGGGGTGGTCCAACCCTGGGCTTGGTCGCATGTGTTCATGTACAGAATGCGACGTTCGTTTTGTCCATCGAGGGTCACCAGCCCGCCGCCGTCGATCACGATCTCGGGACCGTTCGCATTGACCACCTTTGCGGTCGCGTCCATTGCAATAGTCACCGGATTCGGGCCGCAGTCGAACGCGATGACACCACCGGCAGCAACTGCCTGAACAACAGCCGCGCTCGTGCAGCTGGTCGGCGAGCCGTTGCCGACGATTCGGTCTGCGTCAGCCCGAACTGGAGCAGGCTCTTCGCCGTTGACCTGCTCGCAGCCGCCAAAACGACTACCGGTTCCAAGGTCGACGCACGTGTCTTGCGTGCCTGCCTCGCCGAGAAGAATGTCGGCCACACCTGGGCCGCCGGTCAGAACATCGGGGCCACCGCCGCCGCGAAGCACGTCGTTGCCGTCGCCGCCGAACAGTTCGTCGGCACCGAAGTAGGCCAGGATCTTGTCGTTGCCATCGCCACCCCGCAGCACATCGTTGCCCCAGCCGCCACGAATCGTGTCGTTGCCCGGACCGCCATCGACGGTGTCGTCGTGTTTGAACGATCGAATGAAGTCGTCGCCGTCGCCGCCAAAGACAATGTCCTCACCCCAACCAGCACCAACCCAGTCGTCTCCCGACCCGGCGTCGATCCAGTCAGCACCAGCGTTGCCCGTGACGCGGTCGTTGCCGTCGCCGGCGCAGATGATGTCGTTCCCGCCAAGACCAACGATCTCATCGTCGCCGCCTAGGCCGACGATCACGTCGACACCAGCGGTACCCGTCAGCACGTTGTCGCCGGCATCGCCAACGATCGTGGCCACCTGGCCGTTGCACTCGAGGCCAGGCGTCTGCGCCGTGGCCGGACTGATCGTGGCAAAAACAAGCGCACCCGCCACCGCTACGCTCGCCAGCACGCGACTGCGTGCGGTTACTCGTGACATCGCTGTTCCCACCAGGTCTCCCTTGCCGATCTGCTAGCCCGAACCTCGACCAACACGAGCCCGATCTTTAGCGCCTGGCGCCAAACCGTGCTGTGCGACCCAACGTGGCCGGTCCTGAATGGCCCGCACAACCAGCGGTCATGCAGGCCATTCGACACGCCCGATCACACCATCGAATGCAGTCCGAACATGTTGCCCTCGGTGTCCATCACCAACGACACAAAACCGTGGTCACCGATCGAGAACTTCGGACGCACAATCTGACCGCCAGCATCGACGACCCGAGCCTCCTCAACCGACGTATCGTCGGAAGCGAAGTACACCATTGACCCACCCGGGCCAGGCTTTGCGTACTCGAGCTTGACCAGCGCACCGCCTGCGCCGTGCGACTCGCCATCATCGGGAAACGCCCGCATCACCGCAGTGGCGTCGTTCGGATCGCCCATCGGCGAGAGCTCGGTTCCAAGCACCGTCTCATAGAACTTCTGCGCGCGATCCATGTCGTCTACGTAGATATCGAACCATCCAACTTTGCTCATGACTTGGCCTTTCAACCAGTGCGCCTCGGGGAGGCGGCGAAGGCGTTGTTGCCTTCCCAAGTCATGTAACCAGTGCGTCAAAAAGAAGGATTGTAGATATCAGACATCAAACTTCTTTTGGAACTGACCCGGTGTGTAGCCGGTCAGTTTCTTGAACGAATGGGTGTAGTGCGACTGATCGGTGAACGACAGCAAATAGTCCTGGCGGAACGAATGCTGCAATCGCAACACCTTCAACAGGTCGTGCGGTGTGAAGCCCGTCGTGTCCTTCAACGTGCGCTGCAACTGTCGAGGAGACAGCGCAGCAGCGCTCGCCATATCGGCCACGGTCACAATGTCGCCGATGTTGATCAGGATCGCCGCTGTCACCGGGTTCGGGGCAACAACGTTGCTCGTGAGCAGCCCATTCACGAAGTCGGTCAGCAACGGCTGCTTCGCGTTCATGTCGAGCTCGGCGATTGCTCGACTCGTCTCGACCAACGGTAGGTCTCCGGTATATGGCTCTCCCACGTAATGATCGACCGTGCCCTCAGCTGCACGCCGCCACACCCCCGGAAAGAACTGCACCCCAACGTAATGAAACGACCGACCCAAATTGAGCGTCGTATGCGATGTGTGCAGCGCAGTCAC
>CALBVK010000144.1 GCA_937969345.1 uncultured Acidimicrobiales bacterium | reverse complement strand
GGGTCACGCCGACGCTCAGGCCTCGGTGGGAATCATGGCGCCGATCGTGGCGCTGCTGTTCCTCGGTATCACGAGCGCACTGTTGGTCTTCGACCTCAAGCAGCCCACGCGCTTCTACTACCTGCTCACGAAGGGCAACTGGACGTCCTGGCTGGTCAAGGGTGCCTACGTCCTGATGTCGTTCGCTGCGGTCAGCAGCGTGTGGTTCTTGGCTGGTCTGCTCGAAGCCGATGGCCTGATCGAGATCCTTGCGATTCCGGCGGCAATCACCGGTTTGGCCACCGCTGGTTACACGGCGTTCCTCTTCGCTCAGTGCGAAGGCCGCGACCTCTGGCAGACGCCGCTGTTGCTGCCGATGCTTCTGGCTCGCGCGGTGACGGCTGGCGCTGCGACCTGGTTGATCTTCGATCTGTTCATGGACGTCCCGGAGTCGGACGCCGTGCTGTGGGCGCTCATCGGTGGAGTTGTCGCCGTCATGGCGCTCAGCTGGATGGAAACTGTTAGCCACGGTTCTCGCCATGTCGAGATCGCGGTGCACAACATGGTGAAGGGCGAACACGGGTCGCTCTTCTGGGGCGGTCTGTTCCTTGGCTGTGCACTGCCGTTCATCCTTGCCGTGGTCGCACTTGCATCGAGCTCCGACCTCACCGCCCTCGGTGCGCTCGGCGGAGTTCTCGCCCTCATCGGCATGTTCCTCTCCGAAACCGCCTTCATCCGCGCCGGCCAATCCGTCCCCCTCTCATAAATGACGAATCTGTGGAGTCTGATGCCCAGATATCGCACATCAGACTCCACAGATCCGGAAAGATCTCATGACTGAATTACAGAAGTACCCACCACTTGAAGACTGGCACGACGTCACCTCGCTCGACGCGAAGGCATGGCCGACCAGGGTCGAAAAGCACCACACCCTTGTGCCGACCAGCTGCTTCAATTGCGAAGCGGGCTGCGGCCTGACCGCGTGGTTCAACAAGGACACCGGCGAGATCGAGAAGGTCGAGGGTAACCCCGAGCATCCTGCCAGCCGTGGCCGCAACTGCGCCAAGGGTCCAGCGACCCTGAACCAGATCTACGACCCCGAGCGCATCATGTTCCCCATGAAGCGAGTCGGCGAACGAGGCTCCGGCGGTTGGGAGCGCATTAGCTGGGACCAGGCTCTCGAAGAATTGGGCGAGCGCCTTCGCAAAGCAATGAAAGAAGACCGCCACAACGAGATCATGTACCACGTTGGTCGCCCGGGTGAAGAGGGCTACACCGATCGCGTGCTCAAGGCGTGGGGCGTCGACGGCCACAACAGCCATACGAACATTTGCTCATCGAACGCTCGCATTGGGTACCAGAGCTGGATGGGCCACGACCGCCCTTCGGCTGACTACGCCAACGCCGAGGTCATCTTCTTGATCTCGGCCCACCTCGAGTCCGGTCACTATTTCAACCCTCACGCGCAGCGCATCATCGAAGCGCAACAGCGCGGCGCCACCGTCATTGTTTGCGACCCTCGTCTGTCCAACACCGGCTCGAAGGCCGACCACTGGTTGCCGACCTGGCCTGGCACCGAGCCGTTCCTTTGCCTGTCGATCATCCATGAGATGCTCGAGAACGACACGTGGAACAAAGAGTTCGTCGAGCGCTGGGTCAACTGGGATACGTTCCTCGCCGAAGAATTCCCCGACATGCCAAACGAGTTTGCTTCGCTCGGGCCGGCGCTCAAGCAGCACTACGCCGAGTACACCCCGGAGCGTGCCGAGCATGTCACCGGTATCCCAGCGGCACAGATTCGCGAGATCGCTGAGATCATCGGCCGTCACCCGACCAAGTTCGCTTCGCACAACTGGCGTGCAGCGGGTGCTGGCAACATGGGCGGCTGGCAGGTCGCCCGTTGCTTGTTCTTCATTGCCGTCATGACCGGCTCGGTTGCGACCAAAGGTGGAACGTCAGGCAACGGTTGGAACAAGTTCAAGCCCGCAGCGCCTCTCGGCGCTCCAGGTATCGAACGCTGGAACGATCTCGAGTGGCCCAAGGAGTTCCCGCTCGCATACCACGAGATGTCGATTCTGCTTCCACACTTCCTCAACGAAGGCCGTGGCAAGCTCGACACCTACTTCTCTCGCGTCTACAACCCAATCTGGACCAACCCCGACGGGTTCTCCTGGATGGAAGCGCTCACCGACCCTGAGAAGGTCGAGTGCCACGTCGCGCTCACTCCAACGTGGAACGAGACCGCCTGGTTTGCCGACTACGTACTGCCCATGGGCGTTGGCGCCGAGCGACACGACGTCGTCAGCTATGAGACACACCAGGGTCGCTGGATTGCCTTCCGGCAGAGTGTGTTCCGTCGCTTCGCCGAGATTCAAGGTGAGGACGTTAACGACGACTCGCGCACCCACGAGTTCAACCCCGGCGAAGTCTGGGAAGAGAATGAGTTCTGGATCGACCTCAGCTGGGCCATCGATCCCGACGGCGAAATGGGCATCCGTCAGTACTTCGAGAGCGAAGAGAACCCGGGCAAGCCGATCGGCGTGGACGAGTACTACGGCAAAATGTTCGCCGAGAACGTCCCCGGCCTCAAGGAGGAAGCCGAGGCCGCCGGAGAAACCCCACTCGAGTACATGCGTAACCGTGGGTCGTACTCGATCCCCGGTGACCAAGAGACTCCGTATGAGCGCTCCGTCGACCCATCCGTCATCGAGGGTTGTGAGAAGGACGAAGGCGGTGTCTACCGCAAGCCCGGAACCGCAGCGATGTGGGATGGAACTCCCGAAGGCCTCAACGACATCAAGCTCGCTCCACTCGGCGATGGTTCGCCCGCCATCGAGATCGACGGTGAGCTGAAGGAAGGCTTCGTCACGCCGTCGAAGAAGCTCGAGCTGTTCTCGACGACGCTGAAGGACTGGGGCTGGCCTGAGTACGCAACGCCGAAGTGGATCCCGAGCCACGTGCACTGGGAAGACCTCGACATGGCCGGAACCGAGCGCATCTTGTTGCCCACCTTCCGAATCCCAACGCTTATTCACACGCGGTCGGCGAACAGCAAGTGGCTGAGCGAGATCAGTCATCGCCATCCGCTGTGGCTGCACCCTGAGGATGCCGAGAAGCTGGGCATCGCCGAGAACGGTCTCGTTCGCATTACGACTCGAATCGGCCACTTTGTGATCAGTGCGTGGCAGACCGAGGGCATCCGTCCCGGCGTTGTCGCGGCATCGCATCACATGGGCCGCTGGCGCCTTGAAGAAGACAAGGCTCGTAGCTGGGGTGCGGGCAAAGCCGATATTAAGGCGCCATCGGCTTCGCCGCTGGTAGCGAATGGGTTTGGGGCAAGCGACGCTGGCTCCACGACGGTCGGAACCAGCTTCGAAGAAGCTGGCGGTGTATGGCAGCTCAAGCGCACCGATGGCATCCGAACATGGGACTCCGACGATGGCGACACGAACCGCATTTGGTGGACGGACACCGGTGTTCACCAGAATCTGACGTTCGCTGTCCAACCCGATCCCATCTCGGGGATGCAATGCTGGCACCAGCGGGTCCACGTGACACCGGCGGAACCGGGCGATCAATATGGAGATGTTGTCGTGGATACCAACAAGTCACGTGACGCATATGTAGAGTGGCTCGGCAAGACTCGTCCGGCCCCCGGGCCAGGCGGGTTGCGGCGGCCGCTTTGGTACGCACGGCCACTAAAGCCAACCGCCCCCACATATCTGAGCCCAGACGCCTAGAGCGTCGGACTCAACACAATGTAGGCCCGAGAGCATCCCGCCGCTCTCGGGTCTACGTCGTTTTCGCCCCAACTTGTCTGGTCACTTCGCGATAGGGGAACTCACATCCTTCGCCGTTGCGTGAAATGGCGTAGAACTTGTGTGTGGTTGGCCAGATCCGGAAGCTCAATTCGTTGCGTGGCCTCGCCGCATTGGTCGTTGTGGTTGCGCACTTCTCTGGAGCAACGGGATGGCTCGGCGGGTATCCGGGCAAAGGTGCTGGTCAACTCGGGGTGATGCTGTTCTTCGTCCTGAGCGGTTTCCTTATGGCGTACCTCTATCTGGAGCAGCCCTTTCGGCAGCGGACGCTGTGGCGCTACCTCGTGGCCCGCGGCGCTCGGGTTGTTCCGCTCTTTGCTGCGGTTGTGGGCGCTTCAGCGCTGCTCCCTCGCCTCGGAGTCTCGGGCGTGTTGTACGACCTACCGACCCGTCCGCTCGTGCTCTCGCACGTGCTGTTGCTCTCCGGGAAGAGCATCCTGTGGACAATCCCTACCGAACTCCACTTCTACTTGCTGTTCGTCGTCTTTTGGTGGGTGGCCAGTCGATCTCCGGCGGCGAGCGCGCTTGCGGTACTTGGGTCCATTGCGCTCTCGCTTGGGTTCGGGACGCCTCGGTTTCGCGGCGAGTTTGCTTCGATCCCATACGACCTGCGTCTCGCCCAAGTCGTTCCATACTTTCTTGTCGGCATGCTCTTCGGCATCGTCTACCGACGTTGGTCGTTTCCTGAACACCGACAGAGGTCCACCTACGCGTTGGTCCTTCTCGCGATCCCCGTCATGTATCCGCAGGTCTTCGAGGCCATGTTTGGATTTCGACATGGCCTATGGAACGACCCCATAGTTCTGATCGTCGTGGCCGCCGTGTTTGGCGTCGTCCTGTTCGCCGTGCCCGACGACTCCACGGCGCTCTCAAGTCGTGCGGGTGATTTCCTCGGGCAGATTTCGTACTCGCTCTACCTCTTGCACGTCCCGGTGATGTGGGCGGTGCGCAAGCTGACATTGCCCGACACGATTCGGTTCACGATCTTTCTCGTTCTGTCGCTCGTGGTCGCAGCGGTGGCGTTCCAGGTTTTCGAACGGCCGATGCAACGCTTCTTGCGCCGGCGGCTACTTGGTCAGTCCGGGTATTGATCGCTGCGGTGGAGCCACGCCATTGTCCAAGGCAAGCTGTCCTCGTCTCGTCCGAGCGATGTGAGGTCGAGATGGTGGTAGGCCCCGTTCAACATGTCGAGCCCTCGAGAGAAGGTCTGGTACGTGAGGAAGATCTGCTCGCCGTCTCGGCGAAACGTGCTGATGCCGGGCTCTTCGAGCATCGCGGTCTGGGTACCGAAGTTGTACAAGAGTTCGCCACTGTCGACCTGTGCCTGGGTATAGCTGACACCGAGATCAAAGTTGAACGACGACCCGAGCGAGGAATACCAAGGGAACGTCCAGCCCATTCGGGACCGGTATGCGTCGAGGGTTTCCCAGGGTGCCCGAGCCACGACCGCAAACGCGGTGTCACGATGGCGAAGGTGCGGGATCATTCCGGAGAAGCCGTCGGCCCAGAATGAACACGACGGGCAACCTTCTTCCCAGTCAGGGCCAAACATGAAGTGGTAGATGACGAGTTGCCTCGCGTCGCCAAAAAGATCGAGTAACGAGACTCCGCCAGACGCGCCCCTGAGCTCGTATGCGTTCGATATCTCAAGCCATGGAAGCTGGCGTCGAGCGTCCGAGAGCGCGTCTCGTGCTCGTGTGAACGCCTTCTCTTCGGCGAGGTGGGTGAGTCGAGCCGCCCGCCACTGCTCCTCATTGACCACTGGATGCTCAGACATGGTCACAAGCCTGGCAGAAAATCTCCTGCGATGTGTCGGAGCTCCGGTGCCGTTAGGTCAACCGGGTCGGGTCGATCCGCATCTCGGCGTTCGCTTCCTCGCTCACGAGCAGTGCAGCCAGCGCTGCGGTTCCCATCATGAACGATCCAACCGTTGCCATAAGTACCTTCATCATTCGCTCCCGTCTGTAGGCCCAATCAGCATGTCTGTGTGGGGTTGCCTATTACTTTCGTGCAGGTGGCGGCAAGGTGAAATCGGGAGAACTCCCTAATTGGGCCAATTTCGGATAGGGGATTTGGAAGTTTCAGCCATTCGGCGCGATCTAGTAGACAACGGTGATGTTGCAGATGCCGGTAGACGACGTTGTAGATCCACATATCCATCTCTTCGACCTCAAAGGCACACCGCGCCAGATGCAGCCGCTCGGCAAACTCTTTGGCTGGAACGAACGAGTACTTCGTTTCATGGCGACCAAGTTGATGCCGTCTGAGGCGATCGACTTCTTCGGCCGCAAGACCGACCTGCTCGGTGACTATCTCCCGGAGCATTTCCGTGGCGACTCTGAGTCGTCCAATGTGCGCCGCTACGTGCACATTCAGGCCGGCTGGAAGGACGACAAACCGCTCGACCCCGTGGGGGAGACGGCATGGCTCGCCGGGATGGCCGACGGTCCAGCGGCGATCGTCGCACACGCGGATCTCAATCTCGGGGCCGACGTCGCCCCGGTCCTCGCCGCACATCAGCAGGTGAGTGACAAGGTCCGGGGCGTTCGCCACATGATCTCGCATCATCGGTCGGATTCGGTCATGGACTTCTGTCACGACCCGAACATGAGTCGCAGCGCAACGTTTCGTGAAGGCTTTGATCAGCTCGCCCAACACGACCTGTCCTTTGACGCGTGGTGTTATGGCCACCAGCTCGACCAGATAAGCGAGCTGGCTGCCTACAACCCCGCCGTGCCGATGGTGCTGTGCCACGTAGGCACTCCGGTTGGCATGTTGGGTCAGTTCGGAGGTGTTGGGGTGTCGGCGCAGGAGCGAGCCCGAATCGCAGACGAATGGCGCGACGCCATCAGCGCGCTCGCACAGCATCAACACGTGATGTGTAAGTTGTCCGGTTTGCTCATGCCGGTGTTAGGCCTCGGCTACGAGGACGCATCGCGGTCGCCATCGGTCGGCGAGCTCGTCGACACGCTCACCCCGATAATCGACCATTGTGTCGATGCGTTTGGACCCGACCGCTGCATGGTGGCGTCCAACTTCCCCGTCGACCGCGTAGCAACGTCTTATGCGGTTATGACTGAGGCAATGGTCGAGATGACCGCTCGCTTCGGGCAGGACGCACAACAGGCCCTCTTCGCCGACACCGCTGCTCGGTTCTACCGGATCTAGCAGCGTTGATTGTTCAGCGACCGCTTCGGTCGTCAGGTCCACTCACGGAGCTCGTCCGATCGGCCGAGTTTCTCGAGCCGTCGACGGATCCATATGGGTGCCTCCATGGTCTCGCCCGCCTCGCTCGCTTTCAACCATGGGCCATCGGCCGCCCAAACGTGGCAGCTATCTCGAATGAACGCACGTGCGGCCTTGACTTGCTCGGGGTCGCGCTCTTCGCGTTCCCATGGCTTGACCCCATCGGGGTCGGCGGCCTGCATTGAGTACATGCTCTGCACCGCAACCGGCGCCATTGCTCGCAGCAGTGCGCCGACGTGTGTGCAGCCATTGGGACCGCCGAAGAGTGTCGTGATTTGTCGACCGAAGCCACGTGCGATCGAGGTACCGACGAGCTGTTGATAGGAGGCCTCGATCGAGGGGCACATCTCGTGGGGGTGGGTGTCGAGCACGACCTCGATGGTCTCGATGACGAGCGTTGGGTACGAGACCACAAGGTCGACGACCATGTCGTGAACCTCGAGGGGCTCGTCGTCGTCGGGGACGTATAAGCCAGCGGGCTTCGTGTCGGTGACCCGACCGCGCAGGCGCATTCGCTGGCCGTCGATTCGGTAGCTCTGCACGCCGTACGTGCGATTGTGGACGGGAATCTCTTCCTCGCCTGGAGGAGCCGGGATGCGGTTCGAGGTGTCGGTCACCCGGCCACGGTACCCGAACAAGCAAATGAGTACCGTGCCATGCTCGTATCGGCCTGGCATGCGACGATGGCACTATGGCCGAAGTCGTTGCCCTGCAGATCTCCTACGCTTCCGGGCTCGACATGCGGGGCCTCGAATCCATCGAGATTCTCGATGGTCACGGGATTACCAAAGACCGATACGAGAACGCGAAGCACCGACAGGTCACGATTCAGAGTCTGGAGGAGATCGCGCTCGCTGAAGCCGAGGTCGGACGGTCCCTCAATGCGTCACATACCCGACGCAACATCACGCTGGCCTCGGGGCTACTTGATAGA
>CALBVK010000143.1 GCA_937969345.1 uncultured Acidimicrobiales bacterium | reverse complement strand
ACGAGGACTAACCGAGCGCTAGAAGCTCAACATTGTCGATGTTGCTTGTGTGGCAACCACACCGACCGTTGCGACGAGCGCCCGGTTAGCACTCATAGAGAAGTAGTCGAACCGTCGCGGTCGCAACGTTACCGAACCTGTCATTTGGCACCACAAATGATGCAGCATTGGCAGAGGTGGTGACGCGAGGCACACATTACGAAACCTCAACAGTTCGACAACGTCCGCCGTTAGTGACATGAGGCGGGGCACACTGAGGTGGCCGAGGTTGCGCCGAACTCACTAAGTTTGAACTGCTGCAATCGCTGGCCACAACTACATTCGTTCGAACAGGAGCGTCATGGCGCACACAATGCCCGACCTGCGGAATCCTCAACCCATCAGGAGCCGCAAGAAGCCACTCCCCTTCCCGCTGAACATTTGGCAGTCAGCGGTTGGACGCAAGTGGATCATGGCGCTCACCGGCGTCGGCCTCCTCGGCTTTGTGCTCGCCCACATGATTGGCAACCTGCACATCTACGAGGGACCAGCCGAGCTCCACGAGTACGCCGAAGCCCTCCGTGGCCTCGGTGGCGGAATCATTCCGCGGATGGTCCTGCTCTGGGTCTTGCGGTTTGGGCTGATCGCGATGTTCGGCCTCCATATCGCCGCCGCCTACACGACCAAGGAAATCAGCCGCAAGGCAAGCGATGACGCCAACTTCATGGACGGTCAAAAGAGCTATCCGGGCGGACGTGACTACATCGCTGCCAACTACGCCAGCCGGACCATGCGATGGACGGGCCCGATCATCTTGCTGTATCTGGTGTTCCATCTCGCCGACCTCACGTGGGGTTGGCTGCCACACACCGAGTACATCAAGGGCGACCCGTACCACAACGTCGCAACGAGCCTCGGGAACCTTCCCGTGGCAATCATTTACATCCTGGCGAACGTGGCGCTTGCGTTGCACATCTTCCACGGCACCTGGTCGGTATTCCAGAGCCTCGGGCTCAACAACCCAAAATACAACCAAGCCCGTAAGGGCCTGGCTGCCGGCCTCGCAGGTGTCATCCTGTTAGGCAACCTCACGTTCCCAGTGCTGACTCAGGCGGGCGTGATCGATGATGACAAGAATCCCTGCGGCCAGATCACCGATCAGGCCGAAAACACCGAGTGCTTTGAAGAACTTCTCTCTCACGGAGGCGAATAGTCAATGACTGCAACCATGGAGCCATCCAGCAAGGTTTCGAGCCCACGGCTCGACTCCAAAGTTCCACAGACCGACGACATTGCGAACATGTGGGAGAACCACAAGTTCTCCATGAAGTTGGTGAACCCCAACAACAAGCGCAAGTTCAGCGTCATCGTCGTCGGAACCGGCCTCGCCGGTTCGTCGGCAGCTGCGACCTTGGCCGAGCTTGGGTACAAGGTCAAAGCGTTCACCTTCCACGACAGCCCGCGTCGAGCGCACTCCATTGCTGCGCAGGGCGGCATCAACGGTGCCAAGAACTACCAGAACGACGGTGACTCCGTTCACCGCTTGTTCTACGACACGGTGAAGGGTGGCGACTACCGCAGCCGCGAGGCCAACGTCCATCGCCTCGCTGAGGTCTCGGTGAATATCATCGATCAAGCAACCGCCCAGGGCGTTCCGTTCGCCCGCGACTACGCGGGTTTGCTCGATAACCGCTCCTTCGGTGGCGCTCAGGTCTCTCGTACCTTCTACGCACGTGGCCAGACCGGCCAGCAGCTTCTCCTCGGTGCGTACTCTGCACTCAACCGCCAGATCGAGACCGGCGGCGTCGAGATGCACAACCGCAAGGAAATGCTCGACCTCGTCGTCAAGGACGGACAGACCTGCGGCATCGTTACCCGCGATCTGCTCACCGGTGAGGTCGAGTCACATTCGGCTCACGCCGTCGTGCTCGCAACCGGCGGCTACGGCAACGTCTACTACCTGTCGACCAACGCCATGATGTGCAACGTCACCGCTGCGTGGCGTGCGCACCGCAAGGGCGCCTTCTTCGCAAACCCGTGCTACACCCAGATCCACCCGACCTGCATCCCAGCATCGGACGATCACCAGTCGAAGCTGACGCTGATGTCGGAGTCGCTGCGTAACGATGGCCGCATCTGGGTTCCGAAGGAATTCGATGACAGCCGCCTCGCCGCCGACATCCCCGAGGGCGAACGCGACTACTACCTCGAACGCAAGTACCCGGCGTTTGGAAACTTGGTGCCGCGCGACGTTGCGTCGCGTAACGCAAAGACCGTCGTCGACGAAGGCCGCGGTGTCGGCCCACTCAAGAACGGCGTGTTCTTGGACTTTGCCGACGCCATTGCTCGCGACGGCGCCGAGACCATCAAGGCCAAGTACGGCAACCTCTTCGACATGTACGCGAACATCACTGGCGAAGATCCGTACAGCCGTCCAATGCGCATCTACCCAGCAACCCACTACACAATGGGTGGCCTTTGGGTGGATTACCACCTGCAAACCACGGTCCCGGGAACGTACGCCATTGGCGAAGCGAACTTCTCGGACCACGGCGCAAACCGTCTCGGAGCCTCGGCGCTGATGCAGGGTCTCGCCGACGGGTACTTCGTACTTCCGTACACGATTGGTGACTACCTGGCCGACAAGCTCGGCGACGGAGTTGTTCCGACGAGCGACCCGGTCTTTGCTGCGGCCGAAGCCGAGGTTGCGGACCAGACCAACATGTGGCTCTCGGTCAAGGGCACGAAGTCTCCTGAGCACTACCACCGTGAGCTCGGCAAGATCGTCTGGGATCGTATTGGCATGGCCCGCGACAAGAACGGTCTGGAAAAGGCCGGCGACGAAATCTCCGCACTCGAAGAAGAGTTCAAGAAGAACGTCCGGGTAATGGGCGACGGCACCTCCATGAACACCGAGCTCGAGAAGGTCGGCCGCGTGTCGGACTTCTTTGGGTTAGCGAAACTCAAGGCGCGCGATGCGCTCGTTCGCGAAGAGTCATGCGGCGGCCACTTCCGAATGGAAAGCCAGACCGAAGAAGGCGAAGCGTTGCGAGACGACGACAACTTCAGTCACGTCGCCGCGTGGGAATGGAATGGCGAAGGCGCCGACCAGACCAAGCACGAAGAGCAACTCGAATTCAAGCACGTCAAGCTCAGCCAGCGCAGCTACAAGTAGGAACGATCATGAGCGAAAACAACATCAATATCACCCTCGACGTCTGGCGCCAGAACGGTCCTGCTGACAAGGGACATTTCGAAACCTACGAAGCCAAAGAGATCAGCACCGACAGCTCCTTCTTGGAAATGCTCGACGTCGTCAACGA
>CALBVK010000142.1 GCA_937969345.1 uncultured Acidimicrobiales bacterium | reverse complement strand
CTTCGTGAACAAGTAGGGACTGTCCCTACTTGTTCATGTAATTCGGTGAGCGTCTACGATCTCGCCATGTCGGTCGTCCATCCATCGGTAGTCGCCCACCGGGAGCGTCTGCGGGCGTGTGAGCAGGACAACAACTTCCCGGGCAACATTCGCGAGCTGCTCGATTTCGCCGTCGAAAATCATGACGACACCTTCCTACTGAACTTCTTCGACCAGGGTGAACAACGAACCGCCGGCGAGCTCCGAGACGATGCCTATCGCTTGGCGAACGGGCTTGTGAATCATGGCGTTCGACACGGCACCCACGTAGCCGTGCAGATGTCGAACCGCGTTGAGTTTCCAATCACGTGGCTCGCCATACAGATTCTCGGCGCAGTCGTTGTGCCGGTGAGCACGAGCTCGACAGAGGCCGAGATTGCGCACCACCTCGATGATGCTGACGTAGCAGTCTCCATCATCGAAGGTGACGGATCGATCACCATCGACAGTTCCATCGACCGCACGGTTGTCGTTGGCGGCGAGCTCGTCGAGGAGGTGCATCCAACGCAATGGCACGACCTTTTGGGTTCGGGGTCGACCATGTGGCGCCCGATGTGGCCTCTGTCGGGCGACGACCTCGCCACGATCCAATACACCTCGGGAAGCACCGGATTGCCGAAGGGATGCATGCTGACCCAGAGGTCGTGGTTGCTCTTCGGCTGTGGTCCGGTCGCGTCGTCGACGTTGCGTTTCGAGAATATCTTGTGCGCCCATCCGTGGTTCTATGTCGACCCGGGATGGCACCTCATCATGGCCCTGTACAGCGGCGCCCGGCTGCACATGGCGGCGCAGTTATCCGGGTCGAAGTTTGTCGACCGTGTCCGCACATGGGACATCGACTTCTGTCTTTTTCCTCGACCCCTGGTCGGTATGGATGGCGATCCCGACGACCAGAACCTGCCACTCAAGGTTGTCGCTGCGCTCGGCGCCAGTCCGGACGCGCTAATGCAGATCGAGCGCCGGTTCGGCTGCCGGGCTATCAATCCGTTCGGCATGACCGAGACCGGTACCGTCCTTCGGCTTCCCGACGACTGCGATGACCCACGAGCGGTCGGCAGCTGCGGAGTGCCGTCGTTGTTTCGACAGGTCCGGATCGTTGACGAGCATGGCAACGAGACCAAGCCGAATGAGCCGGGCGAGTTGCAGGTCCGGGGCGAGGGCCTCTTCGCCGGCTACTACAAACGTCCCGATGCCGATGCGGACTCGTTCGTCGACGGCTGGTTCCGGACCGGCGATCTCTTCATCGTCGATGAGCACGGGTACTACTGGATCGTCGGTCGCCTCAAGGACATCATCCGGAGGTCATCGCAGAACATCTCTGCGCTGGAGGTCGAGCAAACCCTCATCTCGCACCCGGCCATCCATCAGGCAGCGGTCGTTTCGGTGCCCGATGACTATCGGGGCGAAGAGGCCAAGGCGTACGTGCTGCTGCATCCTGGCGAGTCTGTCGACTCCGCTCCCCCATCGGGCATCCTCGATCATTGCCGAGAGACGCTTTCGCCGTACAAAGTCCCTCGCTTCGTCGAATACGTAACCGCATTCCCGTACACACCGTCGAGCAAGATCTCGAAACCGGAGCTGCTCGCCAACGTCAACGATCTCCGCGCCGGTTCGTGGGACGACGAGCAAGGAGCCTGGTTGCCATGACGATTCACTATGCGGTCGAAGCAGGCGTCGCGACGTTCACGATCGACAGCGGCAAACACAACTTCATGACGGTGTCCATGTACGAAGCCATGACCGGACACCTCGCTGCGTTCGACGCCGACGACACTGTCTCGGTCGGCATCCTCACCGGAAGCGCTGGCAATAGCTTCTGCGCCGGCGATGACCTCACCGCCCGCCCACGCCCAATCGATGTCACGCCGCACTGGCCCACCAAGATGTTCACGGCGCCGCGCCGAAAGCCGATCGTTGCTGCGATCGACGGCTGGGCGTTAGGTGGCGGCTTTCAGATGGCTATTGGCCTCTCCGATATTCGCGTTGCAACGACCGAAGCGAAGCTCGGCGCTCCCGAGATCGCCTACGGAATGGGCGGCATCGGCGGGGCGCTTCGAATCACCCGTCACCTGCCCAGGACGGTCGCCATGCAGCTGCTACTCACCGGCGACTACCTGACCGCGCCCCAAGCAAAGCGGCTCAACCTGGTGAATCGGGTCGTTGCCACGAGCGACCTATTCGGCGCCGCCGATGAGATAGCACGACGTATTGCCCGTCATCCGCTGATCGCAATCACCACGGAAATGCAGGCGATCGACGAGTGTGCAGATCTCGACAATGCCGAAGCCCTCGAACACGCTGGAACCCTCTACCGAGCGCAACTCAAACAACACGAGGCCACAGCGGCCTACGACGAGCTGAAGCCGACCAAGCCGGAGCCGATCGACCTCGGTGACGGTCCGGGCGTCTAGGCGTACTGGTTGACCTTGGCCCGGCCGAGCGCAACCCCGGCCAGCGTGATGCGATGCATCTGGCGCCGGTGGCCCTCGTAGTTGTTCAGCGCCCAGTGCCACGTGGACCGGTTGTCCCACATTGCGACCATCCCCGGCTCCCATGCAAGTTCATAGGCGTGCTCGCGCTTTGCGATATGGACGAGCAGCGTGTCGAGCAATTCCTTGCTCTCATCGGGCTCCAGACCAACAACGCTGGTGGTGAACCCCGGATTGACATAGAGACACGGCTGTCCACTTACCGGGTGAGCAATCACCACAGGGTGCACGTTGGTGTTGACCGCTGTCGCGTTGCTAAAGCGGTCACCCATCCGCTTCGCGTAACCCGAGTTCGGCCCGAAGATGTGCTCGCTACTGTGCACCGCGTCGAGAGTCGCAACCCGTTCCTTCAGCTCGTCGGACAACGTCTGCCAAGCCAACGTGGTCGAGAGGAACCGGGTCTGCCCACCGACGGGCGGCACGTCGCGTGCCACGAGGATCGAACCTCGCGCAGGTTCGCTGTCATAGGAGTGGTCGGTGTGCCAGCCTCCGCCGATGTTCAGCTCATCGCCGACCTCTTTGCGAACGTCAGCGATCTGCTCGAAACCGTCGACGGCCGCGAAGAAGCGGTTGACGTCGATCTCGCCGAGCTGTTCGGCCAGGCGAACGTGTCCGGTCTCGTCGAGTTCCTGGTCACGAAAGACCAGCAGACCATGTTCGTTCCACGCTGCGTCAACCTCGGCGGCATCATCGGAGGTGAGCTCGCGCAGTTGCACTCCGCTGATCGTCACGCCGACCGCATCGCACAGTGGGGAGATGTCCATGGCTCGTTCCTCTCGCTACACCAACGAACCCGATGGTACTACTCGGTCCGCTCGGGTGACGATGGCTGCGCCATCCAGCGGTAGGACGTTCCCGAGCCGAGTGGTGGAAACTGAGCGGGCCGTTTCTCAAGGAAGCTCATGACCCCTTCGGAAAGGTCAGCGCCATCGAGCGATTCGTACATGAGCTCGTTGGCCGAGTCGAGCGCGTCGGCGGCCGTCATTGCTGGCTCGTGAAGCACCTGCCGCTTGATCGTGGCCATCGAAGCCGGAGAGACGTTCTCGGCAAGATCGCGAGCGAACGCTGTCGCCACGTCGAGAACGTCCTCTGGAGCGACGACCTGGTTGACAAGACCGAGTTCGTGCATCTCCTCGGCCAACACAACTCGAGCGGTGAGCAGCAGATCGAGTGCGGTTGCTCGACCAGCGACCTGGGTGAGGTGCCATGCAAGGCCGTACTCGGCGATCAACCCCCGACGCGAGAACGCAGTGGTGAACTTCGCACCAGACGCAGCGATCCGCACATCGCACATCATGGCGTAGCCCAGTCCAGCACCGGCACACGCACCGTTGATAGCAGCGATGATCGGCTTTTGGATCGTGAGCGGAAGCGAGTTCGCAATCACGGTGTTCGGCAGAGGCAAATCTCCCTCGCCAGCGCGGTACGCGAGATCTGCTCCGGGGCACCAGCCCTTGCCCGCTCCGGTGACGACGATCGCCACGACGTCGTCGTCGGCCTGGGCCTGAAGGAGGCGTTCGAAGTACGCCAGCTCCATGTTTCCGGTCATGGCGTTGAGCCGGTCGGGACGATTGAAGGTGAGCGTGGCTACCCCGTTGTCGACGTCGTACAGACACAGTTCCGGGTGCTTCATACCGGTGATAGTAACCGCCGGGCCGATCCGGTTCTGCTGCGGAGCGCGCTCGGTTCACGACGTGCGGCGGTTACACGGCAGTCCGGTACGAAACGTTTACGTTCTCGGCTGTTCGCCAGCGGAGCAGCTCGATAGCGTGACGGGCTATGACCGAGCTCGAAGCCACCACGTCAACCCAGTATTCGATTGCACTAACCGTCAGCCTAAAGAACGTGCCCGGAGTCCTCGGGCGCCTGACCACGGCGATCGGCGAAGCCGGTGGAAATATCTTTGCGATCGAAGGGTTCGTTGCCAAGGGGCCAACGCTCGAGCGCACGATCGTCGT
>CALBVK010000141.1 GCA_937969345.1 uncultured Acidimicrobiales bacterium | reverse complement strand
GAGAGTCGACAAAGAAGTGGTTCCGGCGCTCCGATGCCGCGCTGTTCGAGGCCAAACGGGCCGGACGGAACCGTGTCACCATGGCGACGTCCACGCAGTGAGCTAGCGGCGAGACGCGATTATTCGCTGCTGAGACGCAGTGCATTGTTAATGACCCCAAGGTGGCTATAGGCCTGGGGGTGGTTGCCGAGCGACCGGCACGCGACCGGGTCGTACTCCTCAGCGAGCAGGCCTGTTTCTCCAGCCGTTGCGAGCAGCTTTCGGAACAAGCTGTGGGCTTCCTCGGTCTCGCCGAGCATCGCATAGGAGTCGACCATCCACGACGTCATCAGATGGAACCCACCCTCAGCGCCAGGGAGGCCATCCTCATGGTGATATCGGTAGACGGTAGGGCCCTCACGCAGCTGGGCTTCGACGCCACGAACCGTTGCCGCAAAGCGCGGATCGTCGGCTGCAATGAGTCCGCTCAGGCCAATCATGAGGACCGACGCGTCGAGGTCGGTGCCGTCATAGGCCGTGGTAAACGACTGCACAGCCTCGTTCCAGCCATTCTCGAAGATGTCTGCGGCGATCGTGTCTCGCAGCTCAGCCCAGTCGGATCGCTCGCGCTCGAACACATCGGCTGCGATCTTGATCGCCCGATCGACCGTGACCCAACACATGACCTTGGAGTACACGTGATGGCGCGGCGCCGAGCGAATCTCCCAGATGCCGTGATCGGCTTCGTTCCAGCGAAGCTCAACGGCACCGACCATGCCCTCGACAAGTCGCCAATGACGCGAGGACAGGGGAGCGCCCCGCTCTCCGAGAAGGTGCACGAGATCGACGATCGGCCCGAACACATCGAGCTGTACCTGGTTGTCGGCAGCGTTGCCGACGCGAACCGGGCGCGAGCCGCCATAACCGGAGAGCTCGGTGATGTCGGCTTCCGGTGGCAGCTTGCCCCCGTCGAGTGCGTACAACGGGTTGAGACGCTCTGGTTGGCCGTCTCCGGCTTCGAGAACGCCCAGAACCCAGTCGAGGTAGTCCATGGCTTCCTCGTGGCTGCCGAGGCGGACGAGGGCCGCGGCGCTCAGCGCCGCATCGCGCAGCCAGCAGTAGCGGTAGTCCCAGTTGCGGACGCCGCCAATGTGCTCGGGAAGACTTGTCGTCGCAGCGGCCGCAATACCACCGCTCGGGCCGTAGACGAGCGCCTTGAGCACGAGCGCCGAACGACGAACAAAGTCCGTTGCCTCCGCGGGAAGCTCGAGCTTGTCGGCCCAGTCGGCCCAGAAGCGGCGAGTGTGGTCACGCTTGCGAGATTCGGTCGACTCGGCGCGAAGACTTGCGGTGCCAACCCGCATTTCGAGCGTGAGCGGGCCAGCGGAGAGGTCGACGGTCGCAACCGCTGTCTGATGCTGGCCGGTGTGCTCGATGGACCATTCGACGCCGGGTGAGCGAAGCACGATCAGGTCGCGAGCACCGGTGACCTCGAGGCCATCGGTACGGACCTCGATCTGCGTTGGGAAACGGCCAAAGTCGAGGCGGGGAGCAAACTCGATAATGGCCTCACCCGATCCGCTCAGATGTCGAATCAAATCGCTTCGTCCAGCGAGCAAGGTCGGGCGGCCGTCGGAAACGTCGAGATAATCAGTCACGGTCATGTTGGGCCAGATCGTCTCGAGCACCATCGTGTCGCCCGCATAGCGTTGCAGGCTCGGTCCGCGGCCATCCTTGCTCTTCACCGCGAAGTACCCGGCCGTCGGGCCGCCGAGCAGCTCGGCGAAGATCGCCGGATCGTCCAGGCGAGGAGCACAGAACCAGGTGACCCGGGCATCGGGGGTCACGATGGCGGCCGTTCGCTGGTCGGACAACAAGCTGTGCTGCTCGATGGGCACAAGCCCTGCGCCGGCGAGCCAGTCGGTGCGTAGCGACCACAAGGTGCTGAGCAGCAGTGCGACATCTTCAGTGTCCGCGATCCGGAACGGGGCGGCCGTCTCGCCGTCGCCAACCTTGACGCCAATGTCTGGGCCCGAGAGCGAACGGAACGCATCCTCATCGGTGGTGTCGTCTCCAACGAAAAGCACGGCGGATGCACTGACGTTTGTCCGGAGGGTGTCGAGTGCCTTGCCCTTGTCGGTCTGCATGACGCCAACCTCACAAACCATCTTTCCGGTGCTGTACAGGAGCGTCTCGTCCGCAGCAGCGAGGGCTTCGACTTCGGCGATCGCTGCATCGACCGTCTCGGCTGGGGCGTTGCGGGTGTGAAACGCGACCGACGCGGGCTTTTGCTCGAGGCTCGCACCCGGGTAGCGACGACAGATTTCGGCGAGCGATTCGCCGAGCGCATCGCGGCGCGCTTGGGTCTCGGCATCCATTTGCAGCGCAAAGTCGACGTCGAACTCGCTCCCGTGGCTGCCGACGAGGTGAATTTCGGCCGGGAGGCGGCTAAGCGCAGCAAGATCTCGAAGCGCCCGCGACGACACAATGCCCACGTGAGTTTGATCGAGGGTTGCCAATGAACGCAACGCAACCGACGTCTCGCGATCAGGGACCGCTCGCATTGGGTCGTTGACGATCGGGGCGATCGTGCCGTCGTAATCGGTGGCGACGAGCAGTTGCGGCACCTGAGCCAGCTGCGTCAGCGCTTCCGTGAGTTCGGGGGGAAGGGTTCGTGTGTCCTCAGCCATCGCAGGAACGGTAGCGGCAGTGAGCCAGAAACTGGGAATGAAGCAGGTAACGTCGACGCTTACCGCTATATGACTGGTGATATGAGCAGCACGGATCCACAAAACAGCGCCGTCGAAGAGGTGTGTTATCGCCATCCAGATCGGGCGACCGGCGTGTCGTGCCAACGGTGTGACCGGCTGATCTGTGGCGACTGTATGCATCAAGCGTCGGTCGGCGTGCACTGCCCCGAATGCACCAAGGGAACCGCCCAACGCGTCTACACGCCGAGCACGCTGCCCGGCGCCCAAGGTCTGGTCACCCGAACGCTCGTCGGGATCAACGTAGCCATCTTTGTGGCATCGATTCTGCTGCTGGGGTCAACGCTCACCGGTATCGGTCGCGACGCGTCGCTGAACTTCGCGACCTACGGCCCCGCAATATCGGAGAGCGGCGACTGGTGGCGCATCATCAGCGGCGGCTTCTTCCACTCCGGCCTCATCCACATTGGGTTCAACATGTACCT
>CALBVK010000140.1 GCA_937969345.1 uncultured Acidimicrobiales bacterium | reverse complement strand
CGACGCTGTCGAGATGGTTGTTGCGTGGCGAATGAAACGCGCCGATCTCGCGACATTCTCCAACTTGTCGACCATCTTGTCGATGGGTGCGGGGACGGAGCAATGGCAACGTGACGGAACGCCACCTGTGCGAATTGTTCGTCTGGCAGATCCAGCCATGAGCGATGAGATGGCCGCCTACGCCCTCCACTGGGTGATCCACTTCCAGCGCGACTTTGATGCTCGCTATGGTGTCGATGATCTTTCGAACTGGGGATCGGGCGCCCTGCCGGTTCCTGCCCCGCGGGAACATCGAATCGGCATCTTGGGCTATGGCACGATCGGGCGGCGGATCGGTCGTGCGTTCACGGACCTTGGGTATCCCGTCAACGCATGGTCAAGAAGTGGAACCACCGATACCAATGTCACCTCGTTCGCTGGCCCTGCGTTGCTCGCTGAGTTTCTCGGTGCGTGTGATGCCGTGATCAACGTGCTGCCGAACACTCCTGCGACCACCGGCCTACTTACCGCCGAGCGGCTGTCTCAGTTCGCTCCCGGCGCAACGTTTATCAACATTGGTCGTGGCACCGTTGTTGACGAGGACGATCTTGTGGATGCCGTCTACTCGGGACCTCTCGGCGTAGCTGTTGTCGACGTCACGAACCCTGAACCGCCCACTGCGTCGTCTCGGTTGTTTGGTCATCCGCGTATTCGCGTGACACCACACGTTGCGGGCAGTACGCAGATACCAACTGCGGCAGCGCTGATCGCGGCAAACATTTCACGGATTCGTGCCGGTGAGGAACCGTTCCCCGTCGTCGACCCGGCGACTGGCTACTAGCGGCTTCGTCGTCGCCGTCAGAGTGTGATGAGCTTTGCGACCGAGCGGACGTTGCGGCCCGTCAGTGTTGTTCCCGCTGCTTTCTCGAGAGCGTTGAGTGTCAGCTTCGAGGTGCTCTGACCGCCGTCGTAGCCGACGTACACCGCGTTCTTTGCGGGGGTGATGATGTCTCCGGCGTACCTGGTTCGATCGAGTGAGTCGACTCCCTCGACGTCGACTGGACCCGCGGGGAAGTAGATCAACTGGTAGGCGGGATTTCCGTCTGGGTCGAACGGCGCGGCATCGAGTACGCCGGCAACGTCAGCCTGTGCAATCGAGACCACTGGAACGTCGACATCGAAGTGCTCCACGAGCAGTTCTTCGATTCGGGAGGTGACGTCATGGGCGTCTTGCGAGGTATCGATTGCGATGTTGCCACTTTGGATGTAGGTCGCCACGTTCTCGAAGCCGTTGGTCTGCAGCACAGCGCGGAGGTCTGCCATCGGCACCTTGTTATGCCCGCTCACGTTGATGCCGCGCAGGAGCACGATGAGTCGGTTCATCAGCGGAGCTCCTTGCGGACCATCAGTTTGAGGTCCGTCCAGTCATCATCGACCGCAATGTCTCGGAGATGGTCGGGCGCATCCACGAGCGCTACGACGTGTCCGTCTCTGATCCCAAGCTTGTTGGGAAGTGGAGTTCCTGAGTATCCGGCAGTAGCCATAGTCAGAGCTTCGCATAGCGGCCCAATGAGCGTTGGTTACGCCACTTGGCTAGTGAGCCGTTCGGCCACGAGGTTCTTTAGTTCGTCGGCGAGGGTAGGCAATGTGGCGGCTGAAAACCGGTAGGACGGTCCGTAGAGGCTGATCGTTGCGGCGAGCTCACCATCGAGGACTACCGGTACCCCAAGTCCGTTGATGCCAACATCGAGCTCTTGATTCGTCCAGGCGTGACCTGCCGCCGATACGGCACGGATTCGCTTGCGGAGGGTTGCAGGTTTGGTGACCGAAAGTTCTGTCGCGGCGGTGAGCGGCTGCGTGAGGTAGTCGGCCAACCGATCGGCCGGCCACGTCGACATCGCCACCAGGCCGGGTGCGACGAGGTGGAACTCGTGGCGATCGCCAGAGACGTCGGCGACGGAAACCGGGTTTTCGCTGGCTACGTTCGACACGTAGAGAAGCGCATCGCCGTCGTCGATTGCGAGCGCAGCGTTCTCGCCAAATTGCTGGACGATGTCTACCAGCAGTGGCTGGAGGCGGTCTCGAAGCAACGGAGTCGCAGCGGCTCCCGTTTGCAGCGTCGCCAGCGCGCTGCCGGGGATCACGTCGCCGCCAGGTGTGCGATCGACCATGCGGAGGCGTTCGAGCGTGCCGACTAATCGAGACGCCGTCGAACGGGGTAGTCCGGTGCGCCGCCCGAGCTCGCGAACGCCGACCGGGCCACCAGCGGCGACGACGGCCTGCAGCAGATGAAAGGCGCGGTCGACGGGGCCCTCGGCGACGCTTGACGGTGGCTCTGGTGACGTCATACAATTCTATCCTACTCAATAGGACGTCCCAGTCAACGGGACACTATCGGTTCGGGGGAATCGTGACAAAAACCGACCACGTCGTCGCAGGGGAGGTGGCCGTTCCCACGCCGGACTTCTATGAGTACCCCTGGTCTCCGCTGGCTACGGCGGAGATCGACGGAAGCTTCATGCAGCTGACCTGGCCTGACGGCATTGCACTCCGTGCCTTCGACCTGTGGCTTCGGGAGAACGCGGTTGGCCAGGGTGGCGTCGACCTCGCAACCCGCGAAGGCCTGTTCGATCCGGCCGAGTTGTCCAGCGAGATTGCGATTCTGTCGGCTCACGTGACCGAGTCCGGATCGCTCAGCGTCGAGTTCGCACCTGATGGAACCATTGGTGAGTACCACCCCGGTTGGCTCCGCCACGTCGCCGAGGGAAACCACCGCGCACAGAGCTGGTTGCCGGAGCCGAAGAGCTGGACGGCATCGACCCTCCCTGAGCCACCTAGCCATGACGGTTCCGTCGTACTCGACGACGATGTCGTTTTTGGACAGTGGCTCGACGATCTGGTCCGTTATGGCATAGCGCGGCTCCGGGGCTGTCCTACCGAGCTCGATTTCAACGCGACGCTCGCCGCGAAGATCGGTGCCATTCGCGATACCAACTTCGGCCCGCTGTGGGACGTAAAGGCCGACGTGACTATGGCTGGCTCGGCCGACACCAATTCGACCGCGAACACGAACCTGCGACTCGGCCCTCACACCGATCTGCCAACACGCGAAACCCCGCCGGGCTTTCAGTTCCTGCATTGCATTGTGAACGAAGCGGGTGGAGGTCACTCGACGATGGCCGATGGTGCTGCTGTTGTCGAAGCGCTTCAAGCCGAACACCCCGAGCACTACGAAGCGCTCACTACCCTCAACTGGATCTTCTTTAACCGGGGGCCAGGAATCGATCATCGATGGTCCGGCCCGTTCATCGACCACGGGGTGGCAGGAGCACCACTCACCCTTCGTGCCTTCTATCCGGTCAGAGGATTCCCAGACATGGCGCCCGAGGATCAGCCGCGTGCCTATGCGGCGATGCGCTGTTTTAGCCAGATGGCAGCCAGCGACCGTTTCCAGATCGACTACCCGTTTACCCCCGGAGATCTGGTCGGCTTCGACAACCGTCGCATCCTCCATGGTCGAGACGCCTTCGAGTCGGGCGGCAGACGCCACCTCCGTGGGATGTACATCGACCACGACGAAATTCGATCAACGGCTCGGGTTGTCAGCCGACGACTCGCAGCGATGAACACGATTTAGTCCATAACTACACGAACACGGATCTCGACCGGCAGTGTCGAGCGATGAACACGATTTAGTCCACAACTACACGAACACGGATCTCGACCGGCAGTGTCGAGCGAAGAAAAGAGACAGCAATGCCAGAACAAAAGCACAACGGAGTCTTCATTACGTGCGCGGTCACCGGAGGTGGTGCCACGACGGCGAAGTCGGACAAGGTGCCGGTCACCCCAGAAGAGATCGCCAACTCGTGTATCGAGGCGGCAAAAGCCGGCGCTGCCATCACCCACGTTCACGTTCGCGAAGATGATGGTGCTCCGTCGCGCGACATTGGCAAGTACGCAGAGGTTGTCGAGCGTGTTCGCGAGAGTGACACCGACGTCGTGCTCAACCTGACCGCCGGAATGGGCGGCGACATCGTGCTCGGCGGCGTCGAAACACCGCTGCCGCCGGCGGCTGATGGCACCGACATGGTCGGTGCGACCGAACGCGTCGAGCACGTTCGTCAGCTCAAGCCTGAGATCTGCACTCTCGACTGCGGCACCATGAACTTCGGTGAGGGCGACTACATCATGACCAACACGCCGAGCCAGCTCGAAGAGATGGCGAGGCAGATGACGGAGATCGGTACCCGTATCGAGATCGAAGCGTTCGACACC
>CALBVK010000139.1 GCA_937969345.1 uncultured Acidimicrobiales bacterium | reverse complement strand
TCGGCCGTTCACCGTTTGCCTAATGCCTGCTTGTAGGCGGCTAGCGTTCGGTCCCTCGCAAAGGCATGGTCGACGATCGGTGCGGGGTACGTGTCGTCGAGAATGACGCCCGCCGCAGCGAGATCGAGCGGCGGCGCTTCCCACGGCGCGTGGATCTGTTTGCTCGATAGCGCGGAGAGCTCCGGCACCCACTCTCGGATGTAGTCGCCGGCCGGGTCGAATTTCCGGCTCTGCGTAATTGGATTGAAGATGCGGAAGTACGGCGATGCGTCGGTTCCGGTGCCAGCAACCCATTGCCAGTTGCCGGCGTTCTGCGAGGGTTCGCCGTCGATGAGCAGGTGCCGGAACCATTGCTCACCCTCTCGCCAGTCGATCAGGAGATCCTTGACCAGGAAAGACCCGACGATCATCCGGACGCGATTGTGCATCCACCCGGTCGCGGCGAGTTGGCGCATCCCCGCATCGACGATCGGATAACCGGTCCGGCCGTCCTTCCAGGCGTGCAGCTCGGTTTCGTCAACGCGCCACTCGATGTTGTCGTATTCCGGGCGGATAGCGGCGGTGGTCATCGTTGGATTCTCGACCAACAGGTGTGCATACCAGTCTCGCCAGGCCAGCTGGCGTACGAACCCAACTCGTCCTGGGGTACTGGTTCCGATGGTGTCGAACAGTGTCCGCGGCGAAATCGTCCCGAAACGGAGATGCCCCGACAGCATCGACGTGCCCGGTATGGCTGGGAGGTCGCGGGTGTCACCGTAGTTGTCGACGCCATCGAGCCAGATCCCTAGCATCTCGTGAGCCCCGGCGTTGCCCGCTGGCATCGATGGCGGCTCGTACGTCGGTAGACCGACGTGGACGCCAGCAGCGGGGACGATCGACACGTCGGTGGTGCCTGCCGGGTGGCTCGGCAGCGGTGTGTCGAACCACCGCTTGGAGAAGGGGGTGAAGACCCGAGACAACGTTCCTTTACCGGTGAGAACCGTTCCGGGCTCGGCCACAAGAGTGCCCCACCACGACGAGAGTTCGCAGGTCGTGGCTCGGGCAACCGCGTTGTCCCGACTGCGCCCATAGCCGGTTGTGGCCCGGTTGAGGTGAAGCACATCCGCTTCGGCACATACCGTCGGAACCACGGTGCGGGGGTCGCCCTCAAGAATCGACAACTGCCCGCCCTGTACCGACACGTCTTTCGCGAGGGCATCGACGTTCGCGAGGTACTGATTTCGACGAAAAGGGCCGACCGATTCCAGCAGCGACGGGTCGAGAACGACTAGGGCAACGACCTCGTCGTGGCGCTCGGTCGCACTCGCCCACGCGGGGTTTTCCTCAAGTCGAAGGTCGTTGCGGAACCAAACGACGCCTTTACTGGTCATTTCCTCGACTCTATTGCGCTCCCGGGATGGAGTAGGAGACTCAGCAACGATACGATCACGTCCGTGGCATTCGAGGTGGAAACCCAGGTCTTCAACGGCCCCTTTGATCTTCTCTTGCACCTCATCCTTTCCGAAGAGGTCGAGCTGTACGAGATATCGCTGTCGACGATCGTCGACGCGTACCTCACCGAGATCGAAAAGATGGAACATCTCGACCTCGATGTGGCTACCGAGTTCCTCTTGATCGCAGCGACTCTTGTCGAATTGAAGGCCCGGCGTCTGCTGCCCGATGACGACTCGTTCGACCTCGATGACGAACTTGCCCTCTTCGAAGAGCGCGACCTGCTGCTCTCTCGCCTTGTCGAATGCAAAACGTTCAAGGACGCAGCCGGAATCCTGCGCCAACTGCACGACGCCGGGGGCCGCACCTATCCACGCGTGGCCGGTGTTGAAGAACAGTTCCTCGGCCTGGCTCCCGACATGCTCGAAGGCATCGACGTCAACGACGTGCGCGATGCATTTGTGCGAGCAATGACCCCGAAACCCGAACCGATTCTCGACCTGTACCACGTGTCTGCGGTGACCGCATCGGTTTCGGACGCGGTTCGCGAGTTCGTCGACGAGCTACCCGGCGCTGGTCGCGTCAACTTTCGCGACCTCACCTCTGGGTTGGTCGACCGAATCGAAGTCGTGGTTCGATTCCTCGCCATCCTCGAGCTCTTCAAACAGGGGATGGTCGACATTCGCCAAGCCGAGGCCTTCGGCAATATTCAATTGGAATGGGTCGGTGGCGATCCCGCCGGTGCCCTTTCCGCTCTCGCTATCGACGTATACGACGGATAAATGGACAGCTCAGAAACACCAGAAACTCATATGACCGCGCCCGTTACAGACACGGCCAGTGCCGTTGCTGTGGAGGAGTCAAGCCCAGATGTCGGCACCGTGCTCGTCGACGACGGGCACCTTTTGCCACATGAACTGATGGCAGCGATCGAAGCGGTACTGATGGTCGCCGAGCGTCCGATCGAGCCGCGACTGCTGGCCCAGCTTGTCGAGGCGAGCGTCGAGTCTGTGGAGGCCACATGTGCTGAGCTCGACGCGAACTATCGAGAGCAGGGACGTGGTTTCGTTCTGGCCCGAGTGGCTGGCGGATACCGCTTCCAAAGTCATCCCGAGCAAGCCGCGTATGTGGAGCGTTTCGTTCTCGAGGGTCAGTCGAGCCGTCTGTCTGCAGCGGCACTTGAGACACTGGCCATCGTTGCCTACAAGCAGCCGATTTCACGTGCGCAGGTGGCAGCGATTCGTGGTGTGTCGGTCGACGCCGTCATGCGGACCTTGACCCAACGCGGCTACATCGCCGAGGTATCCCGTGACCCTGGTCCGGGCCAGGCCGTCATGTATGGCACGACGGCTCTGTTCCTCGAACGGCTCAACATCAACTCCATTGTCGATCTCCCCGAATTGGGTGAGTTCGTCCCGAGCCCCGACGTCGTCGAGGCACTCGAGCACGGGCTTCGGTTCGATAGTACCGAGGCCGACACGACGCCTACCGAGGCCGTAGCGGAAACTCCCTCAGAGACCGCAGAACCTAGCGAGGGCGTGGGACCGGTCGAGATAGCGACGACCGCCGTCGACGATGCGCCACTGGCCGAGCAGAGCGCCGACGAAGAGATGGTTATCGACCTTCGCGATTCTGTTACCGGCTACCAGGAACCGGTCTCCAGCGATTCTGAGGAATAGCTATGACTTTGGGCGATGACGAAAGCCCAACGTCGGGGACCGAACCCGCACCACGACCACGGCTTCAAAAAGCACTTGCTGCTGCGGGCGTGGCCTCACGTCGGGTGTGCGAAGAGATGATCGAGGATGGCCGCATCACCATCAATGGTGTCGTTGCAACTCTGGGTGACAAGGTCGATCCGTTCGTCGATGTCCTTGCGGTCGACGGCGCAGTGGTCTCGATCGACCAAACCCGCCGGACGGTCCTGCTCAACAAGCCCGTTGGTGTGATCTCTACCGCCGAAGACACCCATGGCCGCCCAACGGTCGTCGAACTCGTCGGCGCAGATGAGCGACTCTTTCCCGTTGGCCGGCTGGACGCTGACAGCGAGGGCCTCTTGCTATTGACGAACGACGGTGGCCTTACGCAACGCCTTACACACCCGTCCTATGGCGTCGACAAGGAATATCTCGTCAGCGTGGACGGCGGGACGCTGAGCCGAGGTTCCCTACGGACCCTGCGGGAAGGCGTCGAACTCGACGATGGTCTCACATCTCCTGCGAAGGTGTCCGAACTGCAACCCGGCCTGCTCAAGATCGTCATCCACGAAGGTCGCAACCGTCAGATTCGTCGGATGTGTGACGCTGTTGGACACCCGGTCACTCGGTTGGTGCGTACCCGAATCGGGCCCCTGTCCGACAATACGCTGAAGCCAGGGGAGTGGCGAGAGGTCGATGCTGCGGAGGTGCGAGGCATCGAAACGGCCATCGCCGGCGCCCAGGCCAAGGCAACGGAGTAGCCGTCGGTCGATTTCGTTGTGTTCAATCGGTCTCGAAGGAAACGAGAGCGACGGAGCCAAAGATAGGCTGCACGGCTATGTCTGCTGTGGGTGAGAGCAAATTCGCTGGGGTGATCGGTCTTGGACTGATCGGCGGCAGTGTCGCCTATGCGCTACGTGAGCTCGGATACTCAATCGGTGGAATTGACGATGATCCCGTAGCCGTCGAGAAGGCCCTCGCAGAGGGAATTATCGATATTGGATCGCTCCCGGCAGACGCCGTCCTCACCGTCGTTGCTACCCCGGTCGATGCGATTCCTGCCGGGGTAACGCAGGCACTGGCCGAAACAACGGGCTGGGTAACCGATACCGGAAGCGTCAAGGGAACAATCGCTGACGCTGTCAGCCACGAACGATTCATTCCCTCTCACCCAATGGCTGGCTCAGAGCAAAGCGGGCTCGCTGGAGCCCGACCGGATCTCTTTCGCGGCGCTGCATGGGTGATCACACCTACGGCTGAGACGTCAGACGAAACCTTTGCCGCAATGCACGAACTCGTCGTCGCAGTCGGTGCAGATCCACTCACGCTCGAGCCGCGAGCACACGATCGGATGGTCGCGACGGTCTCTCACGTTCCCCATCTCGCAGCTGCTGCGCTGATGAATGTGGCGAGTCGCCGTTCCGACGAGCACTTGGCGATGCTCCGTCTCGCCGCCGGCGGGTTTCGCGACATGACCCGAATCGCTGCTGGTTCTCCCGACATCTGGCCACCCATCTGCCTTCAGAACGGCGAGGCGATTACGGACGCCCTCGATGAAGTGATCGAATCGCTCGTCGGCCTCAAAGCTGCGGTCGAGACCGGTGACGCCGAACGGATTCGGACATCGCTCACTAGCGCCCGCGCCGCCCGCGTCAACCTTCCCGCTGCGGTTCCGTTACCTCCTGGTTTGGCCGAGGTACGCGTCCGAATCAAGGATCAGCGAGGTGAGCTTGCAGCAATCACGGGTCTCGCTGCCGAGCTCGATGTCAACATCTATGACTTGGAGATTGCCCATAGCGCCGAGGGGCCAACGGGGGTCATCGTGCTCCTCGTGGACACTGAAGTAGCAGACGTGCTCCGCGGTGGATTGCTCGCCCGCGGCTATCGACCTTCGGTGAGGCCGTTGTCATGAACACCGCCAGTCAACACGTGGAACCCATACTGGGTACGTTGAACTCGACCGTCACCCTCCCCGGTTCCAAAAGTCTGACGAACCGGGCGCTCATCGTTGCGGCGCTCGCTGAGGGGACCTCTGTCTTAACCGGCGTTGGGTTATCCGACGACACCGAAGCAATGCTGGGTGCGCTCGTTGCTCTCGGCGTGCAGACCGAGGTGACAGGAACAACGGTGACGGTCCATGGTCGCGGCGCGACGTTTGACGTCCCCACGGTCGAGGTCGACGCGAATCAATCCGGAACAAGCGCTCGCTTTCTGCTGCCAATGCTGGCGATCGCTGGAGCGGGAACCCTCACTGGTCACGAACAGATGCGTGCACGTCCAATGGGCGAGCTTTGCGATGCGCTTCGGGGCCTCGGAGCGGTCGTCGATGGGGACCACCTCCCAATATCGGTGTTGGGTGGGATCACCGGCAGGGCCGTCTCGATCGGAGCGGAGGTCTCGAGCCAGTTCGTCTCCGCGCTACTACTCGCTGCGCCAGCGTTTCCTGATGGTCTCGATCTGACGCTCGTTGGAACCCCGGTGTCGCAGCCATATATCGATATGACGATTTCGGTCATGGAAGCCTTCGGAGCGAGCGTCGACGTCGCCCCTGGTCATATCGTCGTTGCAGGAACCGGCTACCGGGGAACGACCCATGCGATCGAACCGGACGCCTCCACCGCTACTTATCCGCTCGCAGCGGCGGCCATCGTCGGCGGTCGAGTAACCGTTGCCGGCCTCGGTTCCCACTCTGTACAGGGTGATGCTGGGTTTGCTCAGCGAGTTCTCGAGCCAATGGGCGCCACCGTGTACGTGGACGAAGGATCCATCGAGGTTCGAGGTAGCGGGTTGCTCGATCCCCTTACCGTCGACCTCGGCGATATGAGCGACACCGCACCAACGTTTGCCGCTCTGGCTGCCAAGGCCCGAGGCATGAGTGCCGTCACCGGCATCGGCTTTATCCGCACGACAAAGGAGTCGGACCGGGTCCAAGCATCCGTCGACGAGCTCAATCGGCTCTCGGTCGAGGCCACTGTCGACACCGACGGCTTTTCGGTGGTCGGAGCCGACCACGTGCCAGCGGCGGTGGAAACCTATGAGGACCACCGGATGGCCATGGGACTTGCGCTTATTGGTCTTACTCGGGCGCCTGTCGATATCCTCGACCCCGGTTGCGTCGCCAAGACCTTTCCCGGCTTTTGGGACATGTTGGCCGACCTTCGAGATGCAGCTCGAACAGAGCCGCTCGTACTGGCGATAGACGGACCAGCGGGCAGCGGCAAATCGACGGTAGCGAAGCTGATCTCTGACCGGCTGCGGCTACCGCATCTCGACACCGGAGCGATGTATCGAGCAGTTACCTATGCAGTGCTCAAGGCGGGAGTGCCTCTCGATGATCACGAAGCGGTTCGCCTCGCAGCGGAGAATGCCGAGATCATCGTTGGCCCCTCGAGTGTTCTGATCGACGGGGACGATGTCACCACGGCGATCCGCGAGCCAGAAGTGACGGCTGCCGTGTCGACTGTCGCCGCCAACGCTGGTGTGCGAGTGGTGCTCGCCGAATCGCAGCGTGAATGGGCCAGGCGACGTGGTGCCGCCGTGCTCGAAGGGCGCGATATCGGAACCGCTGTCTTTCCTGATGCCACGCTGAAGATCTACTTGAACGCATCGGTCGAGGAACGAGCTCGCCGGCGTGCGATCGAGACCGGAGATGATGATATCGAGGCAATGAAAGCCAAGATTGCGGAGCGCGATCATCAAGACATGACCCGTGAAACGGACCCGCTCACCGTGGCCGACGACGCAACGGTGATCGATTCAACATCGCTGACGATCGAGGGCGTCGTTGACGCGATTGCCGACGCCTGGGTCGCGTCCGAAGGACGGTAGGCAATGGCGAACGAATACGGGCAAGATCTCACGAGGTCTCAGAGCATCACGTGGAAGATCGCTCGCGTCATCATGACGAGTGCAGCCAAGGTCTGGTTCCGCTACGAGGTGCACGGGCGGGAGAACCTCCCAACCTCGGGTGCGTTCATCGTAAGCCCGAACCATCGATCGAACCTCGACACTCCCTTGCTCCCCGTCATCCGGAAAGCGCCAATCCGGTTTATGGGCAAGGCATCGTTGTGGAAAGCAAGCCGCTTCGCCGATTGGTTTCTCACCATGTTGGGCGGCTTTCCCGTCGAGCGTGAAACCGCCGACCGCAGCGCCATGCGCCTGGCCGAGGAGATACTCGAACGTGGCGAGACCCTCGTCATGTTCCCCGAAGGCACCCGACGCGAAGGCCCGATCGTCGAGTCGGAGAATATGTTCGACGGTCCGAGCTTCCTCTCCGGTCGTCAGCAAGTGCCGATCGTCCCGGTTGGTATGGCCGGCTCCGAGGAGGCCATGCCGGTGGGCAAGAAGATGGTGTACCCGCGAAAGATCGTGTTCGTGATCGGCGAGCCGATCGCTCCGCCAGAACAGAACGAGAATGGCCGAGTGTCGCGCAGAGCCGTCAAGGAACACACCGACCTCGTGCGTCAACGAGTCCAGGCCGTCTTTGACGAGGCAAAGACGATCCGTTCCTAAGGCCCTCTTTGTTAGCTAGTCCAGCAAGCGAGGACTTCGCTAGCACCGACCAGCGCTCCTGCGCTGGTCAGCCGAGGAGTCGAAGGACTTCGCTAGCCCCGAGCTGTCGGTCGCCCGTCGATAGCTTCTGCGGACGTGACGAGCCCAAGCTCAGCGCCGCCGCTGCGTCGATGGCGGTCAGCAGGTCGCGGAGCGCACGCGGTGGGGGGAAGTACTCGTCCTCCTCGGTA
>CALBVK010000138.1 GCA_937969345.1 uncultured Acidimicrobiales bacterium | reverse complement strand
CTCGTCGTACCCAACGATCGACGGACCCCACATCTTCGGCGGGCACCCGCTGACCCGTTCCATGAGTTCGAGGAGCACCTCGGCGTCGCCGCGTCGAACATCGTGCTCTACCGATGCGACGAAGTCTGCTGGATCGATCTCAGTCGGGACGGTCTTGTTCGCCATAGCTTCAAACCTATTCCGATCCGAACCCCCAGAACAATGGTGAGATCCTGCGTCGTTCTGGTCGGTCGTGCTGGTCGGCTGTGCGATTGCTGTGCTCGGCGATCTATGTTGGCGATGTGACGTACTCACTTGGCGTGGATCTTGGAACGACCTACACCGCGGCGGCGGTGTCCGATGGAACGAGCTCGCGAGTGGTGAGCCTGGCCCACGATCGGTATGCGATTCCGTCGGTCGTCGTTCCGCCGCGAGCCGGGTCCGATGCGCTCGTTGGCTCGAGCGCACTGACGGTAGGTGCGACCGAACCCGACCGTGTGGCGCGTGAATTCAAGCGTCGGTTCGGCGACCCGACGCCGATGATCGTCGACGGTGACCCCTGGATGCCTGAAGCGTTGACCGGGCTTTTGTTACGGGCGGTTGTCGATCGGGTCGAGGCCGAGATGGGCAGCGCTGCTTCGGAGATCGTGTTGACCCATCCGGCGACGTGGCGAGAGCATCGACTCGATTTGCTTCGCGACATGGTGAATTCGATCGGGTTGGCGAAGGCCACGTTCATCACCGAACCGGTGGCCGCTGCAATCAACTATCACGACCGTCAGGCATCGAAGAACGAGCCGGTACGCGAAGGCGCGCTCGTCGCGGTCTACGACCTCGGCGGTGGCACGTTCGATGCTGCGGTCCTCGAGCTACAAAATTTGAACTACCGGATTCGGGGTGAACCCGAAGGGCTTGGCTTCCTAGGTGGCATCGACTTTGATCTGGCCGTGCTGGGCATCGTCACGGAGAATGCCGCCGACGCGCTCGCCGAGCTCGACCCGACCGATGAGCAGACAAAGATTGCTTTGGCCCGACTCCGCGAAGAGTGCACGCTCGCCAAAGAGGTGCTTTCTCAGGAACACTCCGCGATCGTTCCCGTGGTGCTCCCGGGGAGTACCGATCGCGTTGTCGTGCAACGTTCCGAGTTCGAAGACCGCATCGATGACCTGGTCGAACAGACCGTGGACGCCCTCGAACGATCGCTCAACAGCGCTGGCCTGTCGGGTGGCACCGATGCCGATTCGGTTCTGCTCGTGGGCGGATCGTCACGCGTGCCACTGGTCGCGACTCGGCTCGGCGAGCGGTTGGGCGTTCCCGTGCTCGTCGATACTCACCCTAAACAAGCCGTTGCGTTAGGAGCGGCCAATGCGACGCGTCCCGTCGCGGCGCCGGCCACGGCTTCGACAGCGCCGCTCACTATGGACGCCATGGCCCGTCTCGACACGGTGAGCGAGCCCACGGTGCTACCCCCGATGACGGTGGCCGTCGGCGACTTTCAGCAAGCGGTCGAGGATCGGTACCTGCTGGCGTTGAACGGTCCAATGTCGGGCACGGCAATTCCGCTGTCGAACACGCCGACCGTTATTGGTCGTGTGGCGAGCGTCGCCAACATTGGGCTGAACGATCAGCGGGTGTCCCGCAAACACGTCGAGGTCGTAAAAACAGCCGATGGCGTGAAGGCCACAGATCTTGGCTCGACCAACGGAACGTGGATCGACGGGGTGCAGATACATCAGCCCGTGATGCTCGAGCCAGGTGCGATCATCGAAGTCGGCTCGACGCTCTTGCTTCTCGAAGCGCCGTTCTTTAGCCCACCTGCGCCGGAGATGATCGCGAGTAGCTGGTCGATGCCGCCCATGGAGAGCGAGTCGGGGCTGGCGGCTCGGTTCGGTCGGGGCAAGGCCGGCCGCGCGTGGCTCGAGTCCTTTCAGCCGTTGGTCGCCGAGCTCGAAGGCACCGTTGCTCAAGTCCGGCGGGCACGGCGCGTCTTCCGGCCCAATGGCCCGCGCACGCTGGCCTGGTTCGAGCATGCTCCAGAGCGGGTTTTTCCGAGAAACGAAGAGGACGAGTACTTCGGGTCGGTAACGCTCGGGCATGGTCCGAGCGCGACGTTGCTCGACCTGGCGCCGCCGTCCAAGCTGCGCGGAGCTGACCGGACCCAAGCCGAGGGCCAGCTCGTTCCTTACACCATCGACCCATGGGTGCCGATCTCGCTGCCGGTGCTGGATTCGGTGACCGCGATCGCAATTGTGGCGCGCGACGGAAAGGCGCTGCTGCGGTCGATGCTCTATGAGTTCGTCCATTTCCATCCCGATGTTCCCGTCGTGCTTTTCGGCATCGATCCGCACACCGCAGAGTGGGCGTTCCTCGAGAGTGGGAACTGTTCGGTCGGGGTCGAAGGGGTGGCCGACCATGATGGTTTGGTCGTGTCGTTTGGGCCAGGCCGCGTTGCATCGGTGGGAGTGAGCGTGAAGGGGAGCGAGACCGGAAGCCGCGGCGCGATCCGCGTCGTCGACGTTGGAACGACGTCGTTGGACGCAAGCTCGGTCGTTGTCGCAACGGCAGAAGACGGCGTCTTTCAGCTCCTTCGCTCCGGGGGGCCGGGTGTGAACTTCATCCCGACGACGCTTCCCGCTGGACGGGTCCCAACCACAAAACCCGTTCCGTAGTTCGGTTCGCGCACAGCGCGGTCGGGTGGGCAAATCCCCTATCAAACTTGCCCCAATCGGGCGTTTTCCCGATGTGTCATCCACTATGTGTGACGTAGGTTTCTTTTCAGTTGGCGTCTAGTAGCTAGCGCCCTCCTTCCAGCCCTGGCTGAATGAGGGGTGCGATGGGCGCCGAGATCGAAACCGATGCAATGCGGGAAAGGGCGAGGACATGGAAGACACGGTTGACCTAGGAGTGGAGGGTCTCTCACCGGCTGTTTACGTCGGGGCGGGAGGTTCCGCGAACGTATTCGCCGCGAGAGTCGTCGGCAGCGGCCAAGAGGTCGCGGTCAAGTTGCTGCGTGCGAGCGCAGACTCGGCCAAGGAGCGCGAGCGCTTCCAACGCGAGCGTGAGACGCTC
>CALBVK010000137.1 GCA_937969345.1 uncultured Acidimicrobiales bacterium | reverse complement strand
CTTGGTGAAGAATGCGGGCCGACCGTGCGAGACCTTCTCGGCCGCCGACGGGAACGCGAGGCAAATCGAGCGAAACTTGGCCAAGACCGGATCGTCATCGTCGAAGTGCTGCGGATGGCTCATGCAGCAAATAGTAGTCCTTGGCCTTACTAGGCGACCGCTGAATTTGCTGCCTCGTCGAAGAGCTCGGCGATTCCGGTGCGGGTAAACCCCATATGACGCCCGGCGTTTGCGATGAGGTCACGCTCCTCGATTCGAAACTCGTTGTCGGCGTTCGCGATCAACATCGCTCCTTCGAGCAACAAACGCCGATGGGCCAGGGACAGGTGCCGGCTCGCCTCGCGAAGTACTTCGGCGAGATCGCCGAGCACCCGCTGAGAGTCGCTGTTGAGGACATCCATGTCGTAGTCGACGTTGTGGCGAGCGAGCAGTTTTCGCGCCATGGCCATTTCGGGCTCTTTGATCAGGCCGTCGGCGATGATCATTGCCGAGAACAGCAGACTGAAGGCTTCGTGAAGGGAGGTCTGTTGCGGATGATCTTCGGGATTGAGCACCCTCGGTGGAAACTCCGATCCACACGACCGGCAAAGGACAAACTCGCCAAGTTCTTCGTCATCGAGAACGATGTGTTTGACGACGTAGCTGGCATCTCGCTTTTCGACCGGGCAGGCGAATTCACCGCGGGCTACCACGTGTTCTTGGGCCGCTGCACCACCGACATCTGACATTGCTCGTATTCCTTACTTCGGCCGCCGGGCGTCAGTGTCGCGGAAACTTACGTGGCGCGCCCAAGCGGCAGATCGGGCCACGATCACCGAATCTCAATCGGTCGACGGTTCGACCGATCAGATCACCATGAGCACGCCAACGAGCGATATGTCGCGCACGACGAACATCCCCGCTGTTTCGCGCCGTCGCGTCGTCTCGGCGTTCGCAGCAACGTCGGTCGCAACGTGGACGGCCCCGGCAGTTTTGAGCCTCGACAAGGTTGCCGCCGCCGTGGGCTCAGCGACCGGGCCGACGGTGACGGGCGACGCCACGCTGGCCACGCTGTCGGCTGGAGAGTCGCTACGCCCCTCGGGCATTCCGTACTCGTCGAACACGAACTTCTATGTCTTTGAGGAACAGAGCGCGACGTTAACGAGCACACAGACCACCGATTCGGGAGATGTGCTCCCCACCGGCCAACTAATCTGTGCTCACCTCATCCACTTCTCCCCCGCCTCGGGCACAACGACCCTCGTCGGCGGAGTCAACTTTTCGGGAACGATCATTGGCTACGACTGGCAAGACGCGACACTTGCAGCAGGTGATGCCCAATGGGGCGTTCCCGGCGTGAACTATGGGGTGGGTCTTCGCCGGATGGAATGGCCGGGCAACGACACCATTACCTTCACGCTGCCGGGCAGTGTTTCGCTCTCGTTGTACGCAGCTGCCGCGTACGTCGATCAGATTCGTATTTATGTCGTCTACTGACATGTCGTCCGCACATGTGTCGACCATTGACGGTTAGCTGCAGATGAGCAGGGGCGCGAGCGAGTACATGACGATGGCCCGCCGTGGCTTCATTGCGGTCGGCGTGTCGATGGTTGGGTTTATGGCGATCTACGCCGCGAACGCCCGCGTGATCGAGGATCGAAGTATCGCGAGCCGTCTACTCCAAGACCGGATTGCGTTCAGGAACTGGCGCGCGGGCGACGTCGACCACGTTGCCGAATTCGAGCAACAGATGGACGACTTCCGGACCAGCGGGCGAGATGAATTTGTCTGGCCGAGCGATCTTGAGCTCGTCAACAGCGTCGTGCGCGAGGACAACACAGATGGCATGACCGTGTACGTCGTGAACGAGGATGGTTCTTCGGACACGACCGTGCTCTACTACCACGGCGGTGGCTACACCTGGGAAATGTCGGATTTGCACGTGCGGTTCGTCGATCGGCTCGCCACATCGCTCGACGCAAAGATCATCGTGCCGATCTACCCGCTCGCCCCGCTCGCCGACCATGCGGTGTCTCTCGAAGTCGGTCTCGCTCACTACCGCCAGCTTGTGAACGACGGCGACCCGAGCAAGCTCGTCGTCTTTGGTGAGTCTGCTGGCGGTGGTTATGCGTTGAGCCTCATGTTGTCTGCGAAGAACGCCGAGGTTCCCCCGCCGTCTCGGGTTGTCTTGGCTAGTCCGTGGCTCGATGTCACCTTGACCAACCCCAAGATCGATGACCAGCTCCTCGGCAATGAACGAGTTCTCGATCGAGACTCCATGCAGATCGCCGGCAGGCTTTGGGCGGGCGACGCCGATACGAGCGACCCGCTCGTCAGCCCGCTGTTCGGCGATGTTGCCGGCCTTCCTCCCGTCGACCTGCTGTCGAGCACGTACGACCTGTTGCACCCCGACATCGTTCTCTTGCGGGACGAACTCCGGGCCAACAACAACGCCGGCACGTATCGCGAGTACGACAAGATGCTGCATTCGTTCTACCTGAGCACGCTGCCCGAGTCTCAAGATGCGCTCGACACCCTGGTGGCCATGATCGAAGCAGACGGGTAACCGCGCCACCTCCCTGTGCGCTCCGGATCACCGATCGCCAAGGTTCTCAAAATCCGGGAGAGTTTTGCCGATAGATCCTCAACGACACAGATGAGGCTCATCGTTTTGCGACTTCATCTGGCAACTTCGAAGACTGCCGATAGACGTCGGCGGTCGCAGTGGGAGAAATCATCGTGAGATTCCGACCGGCCCTTTGCCTACTTCTCGCCGCATCGCTGGTCGCAGCCGCATGTGGCAGCACTGCAACAAGCGTGACCGAAAGCGACGAGTCAGCCACCACAACGACGTCGGCGGCACCGGCCACGAACGATGACGACGGCGGCCCAACTGCGCTTGCGACCTCGATCGACGTCGACGCAATCTTTGCCGCTGACCTTTCGGACTGCGCACCCGCACCAACGGGCGATCCCATCCGGATCGGTATGGTCATGGACTTCAGCGACGCAGCTGGCTTCGTTGACCAGCCCGGCAGCGAGGTCGTCCCCTACGTGGCGAGCCTTGCGAACTGCGTGGGTGGTATCAACGGACGTCCGGTCGAGGTCGAGGTTCGTGAAGCCGGAGACGACTCCTCGCTTGCGACCCAGGAACTCATCGATTGGGGCGCACACTTCTTCATTGGCCCACCGTTTGCCGACGCCATTCTCCCAATGCAACAGACCGGTGGCGGCCAGTACGCAATCTTCGCTGCGGCATCGACCGAGCCAACGCTCGCCGACGCGGAGAACAACACGTTCTTGGTGACGTTCGACGACAACGCTCAGTCGATTGCATCGGCGCGCTACGCACTGTCGCAAGGACTGACCCGGGCGATCATCTTCACCGAAGGCACCGGCGTGCCGTACTCGGGCGTGAACCCGGATGCGTTCAAGGAAGCGTTTACCTTGCGCGGCGGTGAGATCGTCAGTGAGCACACCTACGTGTGGTTCAGCGATACCGACTTCTCTTCCCAGGTCAACGAGATCGCGGCAGTAGCGACCGGGGATGAGGTCTTCTTCTCGGCAGGTGCGGCGTTTCAGATCACGGCGTTACGGGCACAGCTCGAGGGTCAGGGCCTGAACAACATCACGTACATGGGAACCGACGCAATGGACGCGACCGGCATCAGCTTCGACCCCGGCGGTGAGGGCATGATCCACACGCCACACACCCTCCTCGTGGAGGGCAGCATGCTCGAGGCAGTTCTTGCCGACTCGGGAACGCTCGAGAGCGATGCGCCTGGCTTTATGCCGTTGTACATCGATTCGATGTTCCTCGGTATTCAGAGCATGCTCGACTGCCGCTGCGACGAGCCGGCAGACATCGCAGAGTCGGTCAAGGTCATCTTCAACTTCGTTGGACTCTCCGGCGATATCACGTACCTCGGCACGAACGGCATTCCGCTCAAGGACGTTCCGATCGTGCAGGTACAGGACGGCAAGAACGTTCTGCTCACCTCGATGAACTAGGCACCAAAGCACCCAACACTCGTCGACGGCTACGGTTGGTCATG
>CALBVK010000136.1 GCA_937969345.1 uncultured Acidimicrobiales bacterium | reverse complement strand
GCATCACCGCACTTCGGCACTCGACCAAACACGCAGCACACGCGTAGACATCTGTAATGGGCTCTGTCCCCATCAGGCTCTCGAACCAAGCCGACACCGAGAGCCCAACGGTAGCCCGAAGCTGCGAAGCCGGTTCGGGCGAAAATGGGTGCACCGTCCGCAAGCGGCTCGAGGAGCCGCTAGGCGACGGATGCCGCTCCGCGCCTAGAAGTCGTCGTCGAAGCCGACTTCGCCCTCGACACCTACCTGGTAGGCCGAGACGGTGCGCTCGAAGAAGTTGGTGAGCTCTTGTACGTCTTGGAGCTCCATAAAGTCGAACGGGTTCTTCGCGCCGTAGACGGGCGAGATACCGAGCTGACGGAGACGCTGATCGGCGACGAACTGCAGGTACGTCTTGGTGTCGGCGAGGCTCATGCCTTGCACACCTTCGGCAAGCACATCGGCGGCGAACTGGTACTCAGCCTCGACGGCGTCGTCCATCATCTCTTTGATCTGCTCTTCGAGCTCAGCGTCGAACAGTTCGGGCTCTTCGGCGCGCACGGTGTTGACGACCTCGAGGGCAAAGTTCATGTGGCAGCTCTCGTCGCGGAACACCCAGTTGGTGCCTGCGGCAAGGCCGTTGAGCAAGCCCTTGCTACGAAGGAAGTACACGTACGCAAACGCTGCAAAGAAGAAAAGGCCTTCGATGCATGCAGCGAAGCAGATCAAGTTGAGCAGGAACTGCTTGCGCTGTGCCGGAGTCTCGATGCGGTCGATGTCTCCGAGTGAATCGATGTACTTGTAGCAGAACTCTGCCTTCTTGCGAATCGACGGAATGTTCTCAACAGCAGCGAACGCCTCGGCGCGCTGGTCGTGATCGGGGATGTAGTTGTCGAGCAGGGTCAGGTAGAACTGAACGTGCAACGCCTCTTCGTAGAGCTGGCGAGACAGGTACATGCGTGCTTCGGGAGCGTTGATGTGCTGGTACAGGTTGAGTACCAGGTTGTTCGCCACGATCGAGTCGCCGGTTGCAAAGAACGCCACGAGCCGTTCGATGAGGTGACGCTCCGCTGGCATGAGCTTGCGCTCGAGGTCGACCAAGTCGTCGGAGAAGTCGATCTCATCCACCGTCCAGGTGTTCTTGATGGCATCTTGGTACATCCCGTAAAAGACCGGATAGCGCATTGGACGCAGGGTGAGGTCGAACCCTGGGTCGAGAATGTTTTTTGGTCGTTGTGCAGGAAGTGCGGCGCCGCTGGTAGCGGGAACCTCGGAGAAATCGGGGTTCAGGGCGTCGTCAATGAGGGCCATCTTGAAGGGGTCTTTCTGAGTGTCGTGGTGGAAGGGCTAACAGTGCGCTGAGGTGATCAGTCGCAGGCTTCGCAGTGCTCTGGATTCTCGAGTGAGCAGGCCAGAGCTTCTACTTCGGTGAAGGCCTTGGGCTCGCCGCCGTTGGTTGGCGCCGGACCGGATCCGTTAGTGGTTGTCGTGGTTGTCGTCTTGTTGATCCGGGTAGCTGGGCGGGATCGGAGATAGTAGGTCGTCTTCAGGCCAGATTTCCAGGCGTACATGTACATACTTGAAAGTTTGCCGATATTCGGCGACTCCATGAACAGATTCAACGACTGACTTTGATCGATGAAGGCACCACGATCAGCGGCCATATCGATAAGCGAACGCATTGGGATCTCCCATGCGGTGCGGTAGATCTCCTTGAGATCCTCGGGCATACGTGCAAGGTCCTGGACCGAACCTTCGGACTGCTTGAGATCGCTGATCATCTCCGCGTCCCACAGGCCACGGCTCTGCAGTTCCTTGACGAGGTAGCGGTTGATCTGGAGGAACTCTCCAGAGAGTGTCTCACGCTTGAACAGGTTGGATACCTGAGGCTCGATGCACTCATAGCAGCCCGAGATCGAGGCGATCGTTGCGGTAGGGGCAATAGCGATCATCAGTGAGTTGCGAAGGCCATGCTTGGCAACGAGTTCGCGAACCTCGGCCCAACGCTCCGTTTGGGTTGGCTCAACGCCCCACAGGTCGAACTGCAGGTCGCCCTGTGCAGCGCGGGTGCGGTCGTAGGTCTCGTGGGTGCCGAACTCTTCAGCGAGCGCTGCAGAGGCCTTGAGGGCGTTCAGGTAGATCTCTTCGGAGATACGAGCAGACAGCGCGCGAGCTTCCGGCGAGTCGAAGACGAGGCCCTTCTTGAAGAACACGTCCTGGAGGCCCATGAGTCCGAGGCCGACCGGACGCCACTTGTTGTTGGAGTGACCGGCTTCGTCGGTTGGGTAGAAGTTGATGTCGATGACACGATCGAGGAACGGCATGACGTGCATAACGGTCTCGGCGAGACGATCGAAGTCGAACTCGCGGGTATCGGCATCAACAAACTCGCCAAGGTTCAGAGAGCCGAGGTTGCAGACTGCGGTCTCGTCTTGGTTGGTGACCTCGATGATCTCGGTGCACAGGTTCGAGAGGTGAACAACGTTTGCGGTGCCATCCTCGGACGTCATCCCCGTTTGGTTGCACTTCTCGTTCGATGCGTCCTTGAAGGTCATCCAGCCGTTGCCGGTCTGGGCCAGGCTCCGCATCATGCGGCTGTAGAGGTCGCGTGCGTTGATCTGACGCTCGTAGAGGCCTGCTGATTCGGCTTCTTCGTATGCGGCGCGGAACTCGTCGCCGAACAGATCGGTCAGGTGGGGGACCTTCTTGGGATCGAAGAGGCTCCACTGCCAATCCTTGTCGACGCGCTCCATGAAGAGGTCCGGGATCCAGTTGGCGAGGTTCAGGCTGTGAGCCCGACGCATGTGATCGCCGGTGTTTTCCTTGAGGTCGAGGAACTCTTCGATGTCGGCGTGCCAGCTTTCGAGGTAAATGCACGCAGCACCCTTACGACGACCGCCTTGGTTTACCGCTGCGACCGAGGAGTCGAGGGTCTTGAGCCATGGAACGATGCCGTTAGACAATCCGTTGGTTCCCGCAATGAGGGAGCCCTTTGCACGCACCCGGTGCCAGGCAACACCAATACCGCCTGCGAACTTCGAGAGGCGAGCAATGTCGGTGTAGCGCTTGTAGATGCCCTCGAGGCTGTCCTCTGGGGAGTCGAGCAGGTAGCACGAGCTCATCTGTGCGTGACGGGTGCCGGAGTTGAACAGCGTTGGGCTCGACGGCAAGTAGGCGAGGCTGCTCATGAGGTCGTAGAACCGGATGGCTTCGTCGGCGTTCTGGGAGAGACCGCACGCAACCCGCAAGAAGAAGTACTGAGGGGTCTCGGTGACTTGGCGGGTTTCTGGGTGGCGGAGCAAGTAGCGGTCATAGACGGTGCGAAGACCGAAGAACTCGAACTTGCGATCGCGGTCGGTGTTGATGGCGGCGTTGAGTGCTGGGGCGTTCTCTTCGACGAATGCGGCGACGTCGTCACCGATGAGCCCTGCGGCGTGACCGGCACGGATGGACTCGGAGAACCACGGGATGTTCTGGTTGCGTACTTCTTTGTCTACGTAGGTGGCGAGTAGACGGGCAGCGAGCTTGGAGTAGTTGGGCTCTTCAACAGTGAATCCTGCTGCGGTGCGGATGGAGAGCTCGTCGAGCTCACGGGTCGTTGCGCCATCGGCGAGTGCCGAGATGGTGCGGGTAGCGACGCGCATTGCGTCGACGTTGATCAGTCCCTCGGCGCAGCGGGCGACCGCATTGACGATCTTGTTGAGATCGACCGGCTCAAGAGCACCGTTTCGCTTCTTGACCTGCATCCCGGTCGGAATGGCAGACTCGTGGTCTTCTTGCGCACCCGCTGTGCTCAGGAGTGCCGATCCGCGATCATCTGTCATCGTCATTGTTTTTTGTGCCACCTACGGTCGCCCAGCAGCGACCTATCGAGAAATGAGCCAACCCGGAAAAGTTCGGGGTGGCTGGATGAGGTTACAAGGTTGTAATTACATCGTTCAAGCTCTGATGAGATGTCAATATTGTTCGTCACCGTGGGTGCTTGACCGACTTCGGAGTCGCGCCAAGCAACGACTGGGTAAACGTTGGTTAAAACGGCGCCATAACCACAGACAGTGAATATTACGATTGTGTTACGGGCACAAATGTGGCGTGCGTCACGGCGAAAGTTGACCCACAGCGGTCGACTTGCCTCACACGATCAACACAGGCCACTACTCCCCCACGAGCAACACGGGAGGTGAACGGCTGGAAAACCACGCATTCAGCGTTTGTTCACGTACTCCAACGCGGAGCGTGCCGCAGCACGGCCAGATTGCAACGCGCCATTGATCGACGGGTTGTGCCGGTGGTCTCCAGCAACAAACACATCCGATTCCAGACGCGCCTTGGCCGGCACGTCCTCGCCCGGAAGGTGTCGAGGTTGCGCATGTGCGATGACATCGGTTCGCAATACGTCCCAGTCGGCCACAGCCCCGCCAAACCAGCCCCGCAATTGCTGCTGGACCGCACGTTCGGCGCTCTCGGAGTTATCCACACCCGGATACGAGACCGCGGTGAGGTGCTTGCCTGCTGGCGCGTATCGCTTCGATACGTTCGACATCACCGCGACGTTGTTGATCGGCCCCTCACGGGTTCCGTTCAGGAACAGCAACGGTTCGGAGAACGGAGGCGCATCGGAGGAGTACCAGCGCGTCGTGACACCATTCCATCCAAAGTCCGGCGTCTCGGTAAGCGTCGCAGAGCTCGACATATCGGTCGCCACGATGACCGCGTCGCTCTCAATGGTCTCTCCGCCTGCGGTGGTCACCGAGGTCGCCGTCACCGCCGAAACCGGTGTCGACAACCGAACCGCGCCATCGGGTAAACGGCCAGCGAGCTGCTCGCCAAGTGCGCCCATGCCTGCGGCCGGCACCGCGCCGTAGCCGGTTCCGAGCATGCGGAACACAAACTCGGTGAACCGGCTAGTGACCTCGAGCTTGGGGTCGAGGGTGATGCCGGCGAACAACGGCCGCAGAAATTGTTCAACGAAATCGTCGGAGAACTTCAGGTCACCAAACCGTGCCGCTGTCGTGCATTCGGACTTGCTCCACACATCATCGACGGTTCCGGCCATAACGGAGCGGCGCCACTGCAGCAGCCTGGTCTTGTCGACGAGCGAACCGACCGGTGCGCGCACCGTGTCGAGCAGATCGACAGGTCGACGAAGCGGGTCACCAACAAGCACTCGGCCTGAGTCGAGCTGCACGAGCGACCCCGCGTGGAACCGCCGCAGGTCGAGGGCGTCGTAGTCGAAGACGCGCTGAGCAACCGGGTATGCGGTCAGCAGAATCTGGAAGCCGCGATCGAGCAGGTAGCCATCGACCGCGTCGGTACGCACACGTCCACCGACACCGTCGGAGGCTTCGAGGATGGTGACGTCATTGCCGCGGTCGACAAGTGTTGACGCGGCGGCGAGTCCGGCGAGACCAGCGCCGACGATCGTGAAAGAAGACATTCGACGAGTCTACGCGTGTGACCGACGAGGTATTGCCTGTCCGAAGACGACTCCGTACCGTTGCTGGTTGGCCCGAGGGCCATGACCGAAACGGAAATCCACACATGCACAACGTTGAACAAACCCATGGAGGTGGTTGCGTCAGCTGTTAGCTGGCGTCCGACGGTCTCCCGACGCTGGCAAAGCCAGCGTCGCTCACTCTTCTCGACTCCCAATGCACCGCGCCGACGAGCGCCCGTGCAGCCGGAGGTCTTTGCCTGCGCGTCCACACACGAATCAGAAAGGAGGACAAGGCAATGTCAACGAAGAAAAGCCCAATAACGACTGCACCCGCTTTCGAACGGACGCGTCCGCGCTGGGCTCGCTGTATTCACAATCTCGGCGATGACCTGTGTTGGGCCGTGTCGGCGTGGTGCCATTTCCCGCGCCCGGTGCGCAGGTTGACGGCAGTCGCAACGACATCGATCGGTGGCTGGCTGCTGGGCGCCGATGACGCCCTTGCGGCCGTCACGACCGTCCTGCTCGAATAGGCGTAGCCGTCTCGCAGCACGGCTCGAGACCTACCGATTCGCCGTGATGTTCCACGTAGTCGGCAACGCAATGAACTCATCGCCGCCGGTGGCGGTTGGCGAGACCTGAATGCTCATGGTCTTCGACGCGACCGCCACATCACCATCGTGGAGGTCGACTCGCACGTTGTAACGCCCGGCAGCGAGTGACAACAGATCGATCCGGGCGTCGATGCCGCCATCGATGGCGTCGTTGCTCAGCGGTCCCGACGCATAACCAAAGCCAGTGGGTGTACCACCAGCTGCCAGGACTCGCACGTCGATCGATGGATGTTCGATCGGTTCATCGACCGCGAATCCGAGCGAGATTACGGCCGGTTGCCCGGCGACCAGCTCGGGCCCATCGACCCCGGTGAACGAGAACCGCTCGATCCACCCCGAGTTGCGGTCTTCAGCGGCAAGCGTCTCGGTGACCGCGGCCTGCTTGCGTTTGCGCGCGACTTGTTTGGGGTTCGCTGTTTCTCCACCGATCATCCGTCCCGATCGGTCGATCGAGGACAACGATTTGTACTCGGCCACGACCTCTTTGGGATCGCCGAGGCGGCGGGTCTTTCCGTGGTGGAGCCACAACACTTGGTCGCAGCTTTTCTCCATCATTGCGAGGTTGTGTGAGACCTGAACGATTGTGGTCCCGTTGTCTCGGAGCTCGTTCATGCGACGGATTCCGTGCTCTTTGAACGAGATATCGCCGACGGCCGTAATCTCGTCGGCGAGCAGAATTTCGGGCTGCATCTGAACAGAGACCGCAAAGCCGAGGCGGGCACGCATGCCCGACGAATACGTTTCGATCGGTGCGTCGATAAACGAGCCAATGTCGGCCATATCGATGATCTCGTCCATGACCTCATCCATGTAGCCGCGATCCAGTCCGACGACAGCACCATTCATATACACATTTTCCCGACCCGTAAGTTCGGGGTGGAACCCAGCCCCAAGTTCGAGGAGCGCGGTCACCCGCCCACGGACCAGGACGCTGCCGGTCGTTGGCCGGTACACGCCGCATAACGTTCTGAGGAACGTCGACTTGCCCGATCCGTTGCGACCAATCACGCCGAGCATCGAGCCCTTGGGAACATTGACCGATACATCCTCAAAGGCCCAGAACTCTTCCTTGTTCTTGTCACTAAAGCCCGTGAGGCGATCCTTCAAACTCGTGCTGCGGCGTCCGAGCAAGAACTTCTTGGAGATGTTGTTGGCTTCGATCGCAAATTCGCTGCTCACTAGAGGCCCTCCGCGACGTCGGCCGACGACCGGGCGAAGATCATCCAGCCCACGAGCAACACCGAGCTCGAGA
>CALBVK010000135.1 GCA_937969345.1 uncultured Acidimicrobiales bacterium | reverse complement strand
CTACTTCGTCGTAGCTCGTGAAGAGAAGGAAATCCTCTACTCGCCCCGGACTCCACCGCATGGCACGCTCTCCCCACTCGTAGCTCAACAGGTGGTCGATGAGTTCGTCGTAGGCGTCGGCTCGCCACGGGCGGCCTGCCGGTTCATGGAGAAAGTTGTCGAGCTCCTCGCGAACGTCCACGTAATCGTCGTCATCTAGCTCATCACCGATTTCATGGTCGAATTTGGGAATCGCCGGAAACTCGACGTCGACGTCAAGCAGGCAAGTCAGCCACGCAAGCACGACCGGAGCCGCGTCGTGGTCGGATTCGACGCGGCGCTTCGACGTGAGCATCCATGCTTCGAAGCGAAGCTCTCTGGCCGTGAGCTGACGTGTTACTCGGCGCGGGTTGCCGGGCTGATCGCCGCACTCGAAGCTGTCGGTGGCTTCGTGAGCTGTCGCACCAAGGAGTACAAGCTCGACCCAGCTCGGCTGGTAGGCATATGCCTGTGCAGCGAGTGTCAAGGCTTGACGACCGCCGAGGGATATCTCGAACAGGTCAACGTGGGAATCGCCATACTCGTCGGTGACACGCCAACAGTTCTCAACAGTCGTCTTATCGAGCGTTCGAAGGAGCCCAGCCAATTGAGTTTTCCGGTTCGCAAGCGCTGCATCAGCTGCTGCGCGAACGGACGGCTCGGGCCAGACCCGTGCGACGGCTGCGAGAGTGTTCGCCGCCAGCTTGCTCTTGTCGGCCGCCAACATCGAAACGAACACTTCGCCCGATCTTTGATTGGACGGGCCGTCAACGTCGGCCGCTTCGTCGCGCTGTTGGCAGCGGTGTGCGAATTGCGCCGTGACGATGAGAAGACCAAGCGCACCCGCCTCCTGATATGCCTTACCCACCAACTGCGCAGCGAGTGAGCCGCCCGTCCCCCTCGGTGTCGTTCGTCCGCCTGTGCGCCGATTTCGTTTCGATTTAGCCATGAGTGGGACAGTAGCGATGCCCACTGACAACCAACTTGAGTGCAGTCCCGCACAGCCGCCACGGTTTCATCTCCTAGTGAATCGCCGGTCTACCGATGTGCTACGCCGCGGCTGAACCGTCGACGATCTCGTGCACCTGCTCGACCGTCAGCGACGCGGCCACAGCGACAGCCTCGACCGGGTAGCCGTATTCCATTGCTGTACGGATGGTGTCTTCGAGAAACGCTGTGGTTGTCTCATCGTTTTGTGACGTCTTCGCGCCATGATCCGCTGGGAGGTTGTCAAACAACCGCCGCGCATTCTCGGCTGCCTTCACGCTGGTTAGCGCCTTGGCGATACTTCGTTCGCGATAGTCGGGCGATGCGGCCATGGTCACAAGGCTACTCCTCGGTGTCGTTCTTGATCAATGGACTCAGGCGAAGCATGAAGCCAACAAGCTCCATGACTTCCTCAACCTCAGGCTCGGGCAACGTTGCGTCTGGTGGCACTGTGAGAACACGATGCTCGACCACGTCGTAAACGGCATGGGCTTGGGCGAGGGATGTGAACTCGATCTCCACGACCCAGAACTTACATACCCCCTATGACATCACAGCCAAGCTTCGATCGTTAGAGTTTCAGGCCCTCGGCAGTGAGTGCTGCTTCGAGACAACCAAGTTGCGGCCAGCTCAGCGAGAGCGATCGGGCGCAGCCTTACGGTGCCGCAGGGGACGGAATGGACTAGCGGGTATCAGCGCAGCCGCCGATGGTCACAACCACCCACGTTCCATTGTCCATCTGTGTCGCGGATGCCACGACCCGTTCATCGAATCCGCTGACAAGTGACCCGCGAGCTCCTTCGATCATGATCTCGCCGCCGTGCTTATCTGCGAAAGGAGCTAGCGCTTCCCTTAACGCGATTTCAGCGGTTTCTGCTCCAACTGCGTCGGGCGCTGGCGTACCGTCCTGCCCCCAAGTGTCGCCGTTGGGACAATCCAGAGATCCGTCTATCGAGTCGAGCCCGACGGGCGCTGGTCCACATACGGTGACGAACTCAACGCTCCAGCCGTCGCTCGTTTCCTCGGGGTACACAAGCGCTACGTCCCGATCGTCCTTAATCGCCATCCAGGAGTCGTCTGGTGACAGCTCTCGAACTTCTCCCTCACCCTCGAGATAGTCAGCCAATGCCTGTTCTACAACGTGACGTTCGGACGAACCCATCGCCGGATCGTCGAGGTTCACCCGCTCGCTAATACGGCCGTCCAGGCAGTCGAGCACTCCATCGCCCGGCGTGGAAACGTGCACAGCGTCCTCACGTTCGCCGGTTGCGCCGCATGCCGTCAACAGCACCAGTCCCACCACTCCTATTGCAAAGGACATTCGCAGTTTGCTCATCGTTGCTCCGAGTTGTTGACCGGCTCTGTACCGCTATGACGACGAAACTCCCGGTCCGGTTCCGCCGTCCCTGACAGTATCTGTCGGCCTAAGGACGGGGTTGCTCGCCGCGAGTAGGTTGAGCCAATGACCAGACCAATGCGCGCCGATGACCTCACTTCTCTCCAATCGATTGGCTCGATCGACATTCACCCGGACGGGCAAGTGGTGGCGTACACGGTTGCATGGCCGGATGCGGAGACCGACGAGAACCGCTCGACGTTGCATCTTCTGGTCGATGGCGAACAGCGGGAATTGGCCGAGACCCATCGCTTGTTGGCGCCGCGCTTCTCTCCCGATGGCGAGCGCATTGCGGTGCTGCACTCCCCCGACAAGGGTGAGCCGAATCGGCCTGCGATCGTCGAGGTGGCTTCGGGTGTAATCACCGACATTGCGGGCTTCGACGATGGGGCTGAGCAGATCGTGTGGCTCGACGATGCGCGTGTGGTGGTTCGGGCTGCTCGTCGACCAGCGGATCAGACCGATGCTGACAAGGACGAACTCGCCCGACGGCCACGAGTCCTCACCACCCTGGATTACCGCTTCAATGGTCGGGGCTGGACCAACGATCGCAAGCGTCAAGTGGAGATTGTTGATCTGAACAGTGGCGCCATCACGCGGTTGAGTAACCCCGACATCGATCACTCCGACGTTTCGGTGTCTCCCGATGGACTCACGGTGCTGGTGGTGTCGGCCACCGACCCTGACGCTGACCTCACGGGCGGCAACCGGGTGTGGAGTGTTGCTACGGATGGCTCGGGCTCGGCGGTGCTGACGCCTCGGCCTGGCCGGTGGACCAGCTGCGGGTTTACGAACGATGGTCAGCCGTATGCCATCGGGATCGATGACATCACCGGCGACCCGAAGCAGGCGACGTGGCTGTCTCGGCCGCACCTGCTCGACCCGACCGGGGCTGCGGGGCCACGCGTGGTGGGGCCACATGACATCAACTGTGCCGCTGCCCTTGGTGGCGCTGCTCGACCTGTTGCGGTCGATGGCGGGCTGATCGCTGCCGGCATTCGAGGCACGACGATTTCGGTCGATCGCTACGACTGGGCCAGCGGCGAACTTCGCACTGTCGCTGGTGGCCCGTGGATGAGTGGCGCTATGGCCGCCACCGCCGGCGGCGAGCGCATTCTTGCAGCCGTCACCACCCCCACCCGCCCGGCCGAACTGTGGGATCTTTCGAGTGACGAGCCGTTCGTGCTCGTGTCGCTTAACGATGCGCTCCTGGCCGAACTCGACCTGGCCGAGCCCGAGCTCGTGCGGGTTCCGTCGACCGACGGCGTCGAAGTCGAGGCGTTGATCATTCGGCCACCGGCCTCGGTGGGGGCCGCACAGCCTGGGCCGGGCCTCGTCTACGTGCACGGCGGACCGCTCAGCATCTACGGCCATAACTTCTTCGACGAGTTCCAGCTTGCGGCAGCCGAGGGGTACACGGTGATTGCAGGCAACCCACGTGGCTCGGATGGTCGAGGTGAGGAGTGGGCGAATTGCATCATGGGCGACATGGGCGGCAAGGACTGGGACGACGTTCAGGCGCTTGCGGATCACTTGGAGGCGCTTCCTGAGGTCGACGCCGAACGGATCGGCATTGGTGGCGGCAGCTACGGCGGCTTCATGGCGTCGTGGGCAATTGGCCACACCGACCGCTTTGCGGCTGCGCTTGTCGAACGTGCAGTGACGAACTGGGAGTCGATGGCTGGCACGAGCGACATCGGCAGCTTCTTCCTTCCCAAGGTGGTGCACGCCTCGTTGGAAGATGGGGTGGCCGAGCTTCGGCGTCAATCACCAATGGCCTATGCCAACAACATCACGACGCCCACGCTGATACTGCATTCGGAGGAGGATTGGCGCTGTCCTATCGAGCAGGCCGAGCAGCTGTTCTCCACCCTGCGTCGCCGTGGGGTCGATGTCACCTTTGCTCGGTTCCCGGGTGAGAACCACGAGCTCAGTCGTAGCGGCAAGCCGTCGCATCGCATCGAGCGCTTTGCGTTGGTGCACGACTTCTTCAACGCCCACATCTGAATGCGGCGAGGGGCCGGACCACTCGCGCGGACTCAGGGCTTGTGGGTCTTGGCCGTTAGCCGCGGTTGTTTGCGGCGTTGACGGTGGCCTTGTCTCCTGATTGATGGACGGCCCGGATCCCCGCGTTCGAGATCGTGTTGTCACGCACGTTGGCCGTGATCAGATGGCCCTTCGAACCGTTGTCGTCGATCCGGACGCCGTAGTGCTGGGTGTTGCGGATCGTGTTGCCGATGATGTCGACCGATGAGCCGACGACGATGCCAACGCCGTCTCGGCTCCCCGAGTTCGTCGAGATGTTGGCGATGGTATTGCCGCTGATGCGGATGTTCGGATTCGTTGCGGCGAAGTCCCGTTCGATATGGATCGTGATCGCACCGCTCGTCCCGGTTCGGATATCGCGAATGGTGTTGTTCGCAACCACGACATCTCTCACCGGCTGTTTGATGTCGATCGCTTCGGTCGTGGTCCGCGAAATCGTGTTGCCTTCGATCGTGATGTGGTGGACCTCGTCGCGGTTGTCCTTGCCGGTCCCGAGGTAGATCCCCTCGCCGAAGAGCGAGAACGGCGTGCCGTCATCGGTGGTACCGGGTCGACGCCCGGTGTTCTTGATCGTCGAGTTCGAAATGGTGACGTAGGACGAGCGTTCTGCGACCCGGATCGCTTCTTGCCCGATGTCGTCGATGGTCACGGCGTCAATGTGGATTCCGACGGAGGCGTCGTCGATCCGGATACCCCACATGGACCTGCGCACGATGATGTTCGAGATCGTGACGTTGGCGGAGTCGCTGAGATGGATTCCGGCCCGGCCGGCGTAACTGTTGTCGGTGAAGGTTGGCGGGTTGTTCTTGTCGGCAGCGGTGATGACGATCGGGTGGTCTCGGTCGCCCCGCAGGTTGCTGACCCGTATGGGTTGGTGTTCGCCTGGGGCGAACTCGAATGCGGTGCCGGCCGGTGCCTGGCGGAGGGCGTTTTGAATCCGTGCGTTCGTGAACCCGCCGCCGTTGGCGCGACCGTTGGTCGAGACCTGGACGACCTGCAGTGGCGCCCGTGCAGGCTCACCCTCAGGTTCGGCTGCGCGAACCGCCACTGGAGACGCCGCTGGTGTCGCTGCGGGTTTGGTCGTCACGGGTGCGTAGGTGCGTTCGTGGAGGTCGGCGGCCACGGTGAGTTCCGGGTTGCCGTCTCGATGCCAGAGCAAGTGCCGGCCATCGCTGCTGACGTGCACCAGCGTGTCGTCGGCGGCTATGGCGTACGACCGCACCTGGCCCGTTCGCTTGTCGGTGACCAGCGCGGTTCGCCCGACGAGCGTGGCGGTGAAGTTGGGGTTGTTGAGCGAAGTCTCCGCTGGGACCATGACGGCGTCGTCGCTTTGGGCAAACCTGATCGTCTCGACGGGCTCGTCGGTGCACTCGATGTCGATGGACCCTGGCTGCCCGGGTGCTCGATATCGAAGTAGAGCCCGAGACTCGGCAAGTCGGTCGTCGGAGAACTCGGTGGACCCTTCGGGCAGTCGGGCCAGCCACCGCGTTTGGTTGCGCACGTGGGTCGTCCCGCGAAAGTCACCCCAAATGGTGATGGCCGATCGGGATTCGTCGAGGTAGCTGCACGCGCGATGGTCGGGGCCTAGGTCGAGCTGGGCGATGGGCGACGTGCCACTACAGCGAACCCGTTCAGCCCCCGGCCACAAGACGAGCTCGAAGCTCGTGGCGATCGCGTCGGGCACCGGCGTACGCCAGGTGTCCACGGGAGTCTGCAGGGTGGTGATCCATGAGCCGTCGTAGCGAACGCTGATCCGCTTTGCGATCTCGACATGCTCGAAGTCAATAGTGGGCGCTGTGTCGTCTTCGCCGAAGGAGACGAAGCATCGGGGCTCGTCCGGTGGGTCGGCATTCTCTGCCCCGGCAATCTGGACCGACAGGGTCAGGGTCCCAACAATGACCGCCAACAGACCAAAGAGACGTACGACCACGTCAAGCTCCTATTCGAGCCGCCATTCCGCCACAGAGTGACGTTAACCCGCCGCACATTTCGGCGTTCGGCAGCACGTGGGACATCGGGCACAGGCTGCACGAATGCACCGATTCTGGGGTGAGCGACGTCTTCAACGCCCACTTCCAAACGCCGCTACAGGCCGAGTGCGCCGCGTATCGGATCGCCAAAGAGCACGAGAATACCGAGCACGGTCATGAGCACGGTTTGGACGTTGAAGCGAGCGTCGATCTTTGATTCGAGCCGAGCAAGCCGATCATCGAGCCGCGCGAGGTCGCCTCTGATGTCGTCCGTATATCGGACCGTGTCAGCGTCAAAGGCATCGAGATGATGATCAACGCTCAATGTAGGAACCGATTGCTTGGGCCATGCTCACGTTCTCGAGAGTAACACTGTTGATCTTGGTCTCGAACTCGATCCGCATTCGTTCGAGATCGTCGTTAGTAATTGCCATTGTCTGGCTAGGGGAAGCGAATGTTGTGTGCGCCCGGTTCTAGGCATGTGGTGGCGTCGAGGTGCCGTAGTACCTCGAGGTCGTCCAGGACGGGTTTCGGTTGCTCTTCCCAGCTGCGCCAGTATTCGATGTTGTTGCGGCTTCGCACGATCCAGAACTGTTCGTTGATGAAGCAGCCATCGTTTGTAGAGCGAGGGTCGCCTCCTGCGCCGACTTCATAGGTCGAGTCCGGTGGGATCGCCAGAAGCTCGTATTCGAGGAGGGCAGCTTCGGTGTCATCTCCGAATCCGCGAACGAGATACACGTACTCGTCGGAGGTGTTCTCGAACTCGAGGCGGAGTGAGGTGGGTGAGGTGTTTTCGCTGCCGAGATCGCCGAGTCCACACGCCGAAAGCACGACCGCCAGCGCCGCCAGCCCAAGTAGGGCTGACGGCCGCTGGCGAATTGCTGTGTTAGCAGCCGTCGGCGTTCTCAACATTGACGCAAGTATCGCCCACATCGCCACCTGTTGCAGAGTCAACGCCGTTCCCGCCGTCGAAGCTGTCGGCACCGCGGTCGCCTCGGCCGTTGTCTTTCGCGTTGCCACCGAAGAGTTCGTCATCTCCGTCACCGCCTTCCAGCACATCCTTGCCGTTTCCGCCGTACAGCTCGTCGTCGTCATCGCCGCCGTAGAGCTCGTCTTGACCGTTGCCGCCGTCGATGACGTCGTTGCCGGAGCCGCCGCAAAGAATGTCATTGCCCGACAGTCCATTGATGGTGTCATTACCGGCCCCACCCCAGATGATGTCCCGACCATTTGTGCCGTTGATGACATCGTCGCCATCGGTGCCGACGATCGTTGGCACGTAGTACGAGCAGAACGGTCCATTGAGGAATTCGGGGGTGAGGTAGGAGCTGATGACGTTCACGCCGAGCTTTTCGTCGCACGCAGCTCCCACGCTGCGGCCCTCAGCGTCGACCTCTTGCCCCGGGTTTGGAACGGTGGGGCAGTTGTCAACACCGTTGGGTACGGAATCACCGTCAGCATCTGCGTCGTCGCCGTCGAGGCTATTTGGGTCGCACGCATCGAGAACGTAGTCGCCGTCGACGTCATTTGCACGAGACTGGCCCTTGTTACGCACTCCGCACCCCTCGGGAATCTGGACGGAGATCATCTGAACGAATGCGGTCTTTCCTGTTTCTGCGTCTTGGGCGATCACCCGGTGAAGTCCTGGCGCTGTTCCGGGGGGAATAGTCAGTTCGACTTCGAGTACGCCATTCGCGTCAGTAGTTGCCTGCCCGAGCACTACCGGTGTGGACCACAGCGAGAATACGTAAGTACGTCCGATCACGCCTTGAACCCATCGCAAGACCATCGTGTCGAGCCACTGTTGGAAGTTGCTTTGCTGTGGCGAAACAATCTCACCGATCGCGCCGGTGCATCCAGCTACGGGGCTTGGCTGGGCCTCAGCCGGCAGGATCCGGCTGCTGAATGGAAGGCCGACTGGGCCGGTGCCTGCATCTCGGTATGGCTCGGCGGCGGTGTCGCCCCATGCCCCACCAAAGCCGTACCAGCACTGTGTTTCTGAGCGAACCACGCCAGTGCCAGTCCATGTTTCCCAAACGACACTGGTCGCTGGATCGAACCTTGTGACGTCGGTGCTTCCTTCGAGGCCGCCATCGGGTTCTCCCTTTGGTTCCTCGCAGTAGTTCGACCGGTTGAGGTTGTTATCCGGGTAGGACGCGTGAGTGCCCTCGGCGACGTACACGATTGGGTGATCGCCATCTTTGGGAACTTGACCCCAGGGAATAGCTCCGCTATTGCACGAGTGCCCGTAGTAGGTGAGTGCCTTCGGTTGGCCGTTTTCGAGGTCGAGTTGAAGATGTTCCCAATCGCCTTGATGGGCAAGGAATCCATCGCCAAATTGGTTCGACTTGGGATCGGTTCCGTAGAAGAACCAGTACTCGATCGAGTTGGCGTTTTCGATCACGTATACCGGGGCGTCGAGAGTTGTTCCGACTGGCACGCCTGTGGCGTCACCGTTGTAGCTGAGGTAGAAGCCTTCGTG
>CALBVK010000134.1 GCA_937969345.1 uncultured Acidimicrobiales bacterium | reverse complement strand
GGGTTCGTCCACGGGATCGCTGGTGATGGCGTCGCTGCTCGCCGTCGGTGTGTTGTTCGGTGCCGCCGGCATGTGGGGTGTCCGACGTCTGCGTTCGAGGGCTTAGCGGGACGTCGTGAGTGCGTCGAGCGCCTGGGTCGCCATCGTTTCGAAGGTGGCGCTGACGCTCTCGATGGTCATGTCTGCGCCAAAGTCCCGTCCGACGAGAAACACGTGTGGTTCGTGCGCTGCGCCGGCGATGAAGTCGAGGTCCCACGACGGGTGCCACGGCAGGCCGGCATCCTGGCATCGGCGTAGAAACCGGTCGGCGAGCGCGACGCCGTCGTAGCGTTGGTCGGCGAGTGCAATGTTCACCCGGCAAGTCGAAACATCGCTTTCGATCGGGCCGAGGCAGCCGTTGACCCAGTCGACGGTGCCCGACGGTGACGAACCTGACCACAACACGTTGAGCTGGTGGAAGTCGCGGTGTATGAGCCGTGGGGGCGACGTCGGATGGTCAACGGCGATCGCCGACCGAACAGCGTCCCAGAGTGCTGGTCGCGACGACCACGTAGGTGTGCTGATCTCGGTCGGTACCCAGCTGCGGTAGCTCGGCAGCGGCGACGTCGGAAGAGGAGCGGCTGCGATGTCGATGAGTGCGTCGGCCAGCCCATCCACCCAGCGTTCGGGTTCGTCTGCGCCAAAGGCCCGTGGTGAGCCGTTGAGACGCGTCATGAGCAACGCCGGATGCCCAACACGTTCTCCAGCTGGGTCGGCGTCGATCAGTACCGGCGTGTTCAGGCGCACTTCGGAAGCGGCGCGCATGGCAGCAGCGTCACGCACGACGTCGTGTGTGCCGACACCCTCGATTGCCCGGTCGTAGATCTTGGCGACCATCGCCGTCTGGTCGTCGGTGACGAACGGAATGATCGTCGCTGTGGTTGCGCCGAAGAGACGAGGCTCGACCGAGCGAATCTTTTGAGAGCCGAGATCGGCGAGCCAGCGGTCCAGTTGGCCGATGTATGGCTCGGAGACGGCGGGCATTGGATCGACACTACAGAAGATCGACACACGGGAAAATGAAACAAACCCGGGCCGAGGCCCGGGCTTGATCGTTGCACCCCGTACGGGATTTGAACCCGTGTTACCTGCGTGAGAGGCAGGCGTCCTAGGCCGCTAGACGAACGGGGCTAGGTGCGTCGGCTGCAACGTTCTCGAAAGATCGTCGCTGCCGCTATTTCAGTCCGGAGGTTATCCGGGTTGTTCGGGGAGGAGGACTTGAACCCCCAATGGCTGTACCAGAAACAGCTGTGTTACCAATTACACCATCCCCGAAGGACTCTAGGAGCGTAGCGAAAAGGCTGCGATCTTCCCACTTCGGAAGCGGTTTCCCGTTCAGGACTTTCGACACACAAAGTAGGTATTGGTGCGATCTGGGCGGACATCGACGGTCTGAATGTCGACAAATCCCGCCGCGGTGAGGAATTCGGTGGTGCGTTCTGTGCCCCACGCGGTGCCAAGGCCTTCGCCACCACCGGCGAGCGAGACGCTCATGCAATGCATGGTGGAGATCGTGTACTGGAACGCGGCAACGGGGTCCAACATGTTTTCGGCCAGTTGGGAGGCGGCCCGGGGTTCGACGCACAGGTAGGTGCCGTTGGCTTTGGTGGCTTCGTGAATGTTTTCGAGAACGGTGGCGGGGAAGGCCTGGTCGTGGATTGCGTCGAAGGTCGTGACGATGTCGAATTCGTCTGGGCGGTTCAGTTCTGCAGCGTCCACTGCCACGAATTCGACGTTCGTGAGGCGGGCCGCGGCCGCGGCGTCACGGCCTACGGCGAGGCCATCGTCGGAGAAGTCGAAGCCGACGAACGAGCTGTTGGGGTACGCGTCGGCGAGCAGCAGAACGGCATGCCCTGACCCGCAGCCAACGTCGGCGAACCGCGCCCCAGCGGTGAGCGCGTCGTGAGCGCCGGGGATAGCCGGGATAATCACATCGAGCAGCGCCGCATCAAAGCGGGCCGTGCTGTCCTCGGCCATGAGGCGCTGGAAATCGGGGTAGCGGGAGTATGGAACTCCGGCGCCGGTGCTGAATGCTTCGACGATGTCGTCTTCGACCGTGCCAAGCAGCGAGATGTATTGCATACGGGCGGCGATATTCATGGGTCCACCAGCGCGTGTGACGAGCGCTTGGTGTTCCTCGGGAAGGGTGAACGTTTCGGCGTCGGCGTTGTAGTCGACGATGCCGCCGCTGGCCATTGCGGCAAGCCATTCCCGGACGTACCGCTCGTCGAGCGAGGCAATGTCGGCCAGCTGTTGGCTGGTGAGCGGTCCGCCGCCGGCCATGTGGTCAAAGAGTTCGGTTCGATGCCCGATGCTCAGCATCATCGACAGTGCACCGCCGTTGAGAATGCCCAACATCGATTGCAGAAAGTCTTTGGCCCGGACCTTGTCCATGGAACCCCTCGTGGTCGGCGTTGGCCCGATCGTACGAGGTGTTGCTGTGTGACGCCGAGTCTTACGTCGGCGGCGAGGTTATGCCGAGAGCAGTTCCGGTACGACGGCTGGGTAGCCGGCCGCGAGGAATGCGGCGTGATCGGCGAGCTCGGCGAGACAGCTCATCCACCATTCGGAGCTGACCTGGCGTTCGCCAGGAAGCGACTCGAGCATCTCGTCGACGGTGAGTTCGAGACCGAGGTCCCGTCCACGTCCGAGATTGCGCAGGTCGAGAAGGTGATCGACGATCGCCCCCTTACCGATGGTTGGCCCATCGATCTGCTCAACGAATACTTCTGTTTGCACCGCAAGGTCGTGGTGCAGTTCTGGGGTTGCATATTGCGTCACGAAGTGTTGGTCGGCAGGTGCAAGCAGCGAATGAGAAGTTCGGCTGTCTTTTTTGAGACAAACGCCCCTTTTGTTGGCGCGTGGGTCGAATTTCTCATCAACCGAACGCTGTAGCGCGCCGTATCACTTGACGTGAATTACCCTGAAGCCCCCCAGAGCCGTCGCTCCACCTCGTTCGTGGCCCGGCTTTCCTCCGTTGCCATCTTCGCGGTCTTGGCAGCAACCCTCGCTACGGCGTCCTCAGCAGGTGCTGCTGCACCGATCATGTGCGGCGGGCAAGTGGCGACGATCGTTGGCACCACGGGTGCCGATGTGCTGACCGGAACCGAAGGGCCCGACGTTATAGCTGCCCTGGGTGGCGACGACGTGGTGTATGGCCTCGGCGGTGCGGACCTGATCTGTGGCAGCCACGGCAACGACCGTTTGTATGGCGGCGACGGTGCCGACAAGATCTATGCCTTCAACGGCGCTGACCGCCTCGAGGGTGGTTCCGGCCCGGACATTCTCTATGGCGGCTACGGCAGGGACACGCTGCTCGGCGACAACGGCCAGGATACGTTGAAGGGCGGCCCGGGTCTGGACACCTTGATGGGTGGCGCTCAGCGCGACAACCTCCGTGGTGGCAAGCATCTCGATGAGCTCTTTGGCGGCACCGAACTCGATACCTGCTACTCGCCTGGGGACATCTTGTCCGAGTGCGAGAAGGGCGGCGGACAGAACGTTGCGGGACCGTCCCTGACGGCACAGTACGCAAACGAGATGTTCCGGTTGATCAACCTGGAACGCGGCCAGATTTCGAACCTCGGTGCGCTTACCCGCCACGAAGACCTCGATGCCTACGCTCGTGATTGGGCCGTTGTGATGAGCCAGCAGCCGCTGCCGTTGACGTCGGAGAAGCATCACTCGCCTGCATTCACCGGTAGTTCGATTCCGTTCCGTGGTCTTCCGACGTCGGTTCAGTGGACTCGTGCCTTTGAGAACGTTGGCTATTCGACGGTTGGCAACGGCGAGTCGGTTGCCTCGGTCATGGAGCGCTTGTTCTACTCGCCCAACGGCTTTGGTTTCATGAGCAGTGACGGTCACCGTTGCAACATCCTCGAGACCGCAGCGACCCAGGTTGGTGTGGGTGCTCACATCGATTCGTCTGGTGATGTGTGGGTTGTCCAGGTGTTCTGGGGAACGTACTCGCCGGTTCCGGCAGCGACGCCGACCTGCACGAGCGTCGTTGGACGATAGTCATCGGAAAAAGAAGAAGGCCCCCGCCGTAGCGAGGGCTGATCTTCTTGGGTGTTGCACTCCGCCGGAGGCGGAGATGTATCGCTCCGCCGAGGCGGAGAGGTAATTGTCGGGGAGGGGAGATTCGAACTCCCGATCTCCTGTTCCCAAAACAGGCGCCTTAGCCAGACTAGGCCACTCCCCGGACTCATAAATCTTAGCGGGATGTGGCCAAATGCGGTCGCTCATCTCAAAGGATCCTCTGGCCGATAGTCACAGCATGTCCGCAGCTGCGTCTCCGCGTACTCCAGAAGATGTTGATGCTGCCTTTGCCGCAGTGGCCGAACGCCGCGCGACCGAGGCGAAGGTGCAGGCTGAGCACGATCATGCGTATCGGTCGTTGTGGTTGGCTCATCATTGGCCGCACCGGTACGAACGGTGTGCCGTGGTTGCTGGTCGCCATGTGTGTCGCCGGTGCCTGTGGTTCTACTCGATTGCGTTTCTGACGTTGGGCGTGGCGTTCGCCGGAGTGTCGCCGTGGCCCACAGCGTGGGATGCGGTGCTGGTGTGGGTGCTGTCGATCCCGGCGACGGTCGAGTTCATCGGCGGCGAGTTTGGCTATTGGTCCTACAACGCTCGGCGTCAGGTGGCGGTGACGAGCATCTTGGCGCTCGCGGTTGGCCGCGGCTTCTATCTCGAACTGCAGAACGAGGGCAATTGGGTGTTCTGGGGACCGGCGATCGTGTTCGGTCTGCTCTGGTTTTTCGTTGGCTTGTACACCTGGTCAAAGAACAAAGGCCAATACCGCGAGGATTTGTGAGCGATCGCGCTCGCTGAGCCTGCAGAATCGCTCACAAATACTGGCGAAAACGAAAGAACCCGCGCCGTTGGCGCGGGTCCTTTGCAGATCGGTGTGGCGACGCTTACGGGATGAGTGCGCCCTCGACACGTTCGGTTGCGTCGTCCTCGCTGATTTCGAGTGCGAAGCTGAGTTCGCTGACGAGCACGTTGCGTGCCTTGGTGTAGAGCGACTTCTCACCAGCGGAGAGTCCCTTGTCGGCTTCACGAAGTGCGAGGTTACGCACGACCTCAGCCACTTGGTAAACATCGCCGGACTTGAGCTTTTCCTGGTGGTTCTTGAAGCGACGGCTCCAGTTTGGTGGTTCGCGGATGCCGCGCTTTTCGAGCACCTCGAAGAGGTCTTCGACATCTTCGGTGCTGATTGGCCAACGCATGCCGACTTCTTCGACCTTGTCGACAGGAACCGACAGGGTCATTTCGCCGTGAGCCATCTCGAGCACGAGGTACTCAGCCTTCTCACCAAAGGCTTTGCGCATCTCCTTTTTCGTCACAATGGCAGCGCCATGGTGGGGGTAGACAACGCGGTCACCAACATCAAACATGCAACAAGACCTCTGGGGCATTACAAGGGCGGACAACTTCCAAGGATGCCAGCTGAACAACGACATGCCAAAGCAGGCAGCCCGATTTGTGGCCAACGTGACCCCTAGCACCTCGAAATCCACCGTTTTGAGCGGATTATTACTTGGCTAAGAATCGATCCCGAGGGTCGCTCTGGTGCGTTGACCGGACTCTTGGAGTGTTGTTGGGTCGATTGTGACCCCGACGGTAGGTGGATTATCGGTGCTAATGATCTTCCAGGTGCCGCCGACATCAACCCATGTTGGGTTGGCGATGACGTCGGTGACGACCAGTTTGTCGTCGCTGTTTCGTTCGACGAAGAAGTCGAGAAGTACGCCGTCTTGGCTGTCGAGGGCGCAGGCGTTTGGACACTCGGGGGCGAACTTGCTTTGGTTCGAGAGCAGGTTGCCGAGTCCGTAGGCAATGTACTCGCCGTCGATCTCTTGGATCTCCTGGGGAACATGTGCGTGGTGCCCGATGATCAGGTCGATATTTGGGGAGGCGAGCAGCCGTGGTCCGAGGTCGGCTTGCTGTTCGTTGAGCTCGTTTTCCATTTCGTCACCCCAGTGCAAGCTGACGATGACGAATTCGCTGCCGGCGTCGCGCTGTCTTTGGGCGTCGGCGAGGATGGTTTGCTCGTCGATTTGGGCGACTCGTGTGGTTGGTACTTCGCCGGGTTCGCGGCCGTTCAGTCCGTAGGTGTAGCTGAGGTGGCCAATGATGTTGCCGAGCACGTTGAACTGCCACGTCTTTTGGGCCTCTTCGGGAGTGTTGGCGATGCCGACGTGTGGCATTTCGACCGCTTGGAGTTCGGCGATGGTGGAGATCACGCTCGCCTCGCCCGAGTCCCATGCGTGGTTTGAGGCGACCGAGCAGGTGTCGAACTCGGCGGCTTTGAGCGCTGCGGCGAGTTCGGTGGGTGCCCGGAAGACACCGTCGGAGTAGGCGAGGTCGGTGTTGGTGGAGGAGATGGGGACTTCGAGGTGGCAGATCGCGAAGTCGCGGCTGGCGATCAGGTTTTGGACCGGTGCGAACAGTGGGGTGAAGTCGTAGCCGGTTGGTGTGGTCGCTGCTTCGGCGACCCGTTCGTGGATCAAGATGTCGCCCGACGCCGAGATGGTGAAGCGGTCTGCGCGAGTCTGAGCGTTGGCCGGGTTGAGCGAACCGTCCGCTGCGGCACCCCCGGCATTGGTTGCTTCGGGGTCGCCGTCGGCCGAGTCGCTCGTGGCGGCGGTGGCGAGCGGGTTTTCGTCGTCGCCGAGGAACGACGCGGCGAGTGAGAAGGCGCCGAGGCCAAACAACGCCAGGATGAGGAACCAGATCGCTCCTTCGGCGCGTTGGGGGCCGTCAGTGGTCATGCCTGGCCATAGGTGATTGCCACGCCGGGTAGGGCGCTGGTGATGTTGCCTTCGGGGTTGCGAACTTCGACGCCGTTGACGAACACGTATTTCACCCCGACCGACTCTTGTGCGGGGTTTGCGATGGTCGACGTATCGGTGATCGTCAGTGGGTCGAACACCGTGACGTCGGCGTCGGCGCCGATTTGCATGCGGCCCTTCCGGCGCATTTGCGGCGAGCTGATGCCGAGCAGGTTGGCGGGGCGAATGGTCATCATGGCGAGTGCGGTCGTCAGGTCGATGAGGCCACGATCTCGCGAGTAGGTGCCGAT